>NZ_JBSFBL010000006.1:0-217022 GCF_053592935.1 Kribbella sp. NPDC002412 | reverse complement strand
GCCGTCGCGCCCGCGATCGCCCGGGAGGCGAACAGGTTCCTGGCCCGGCTGGGTCTCGGGCAGGCCGGTGTGCTGCGGTTCGCCACCACGCACACGGTGCGCCGCCGGCTCGCCGCCGAGCACGCGCCGAACCTGCTGGCCCTGCTGTCGTCACGACGCTCCGTGATCGCCCGCCGCGCCCAGCTGGCGCGGCCGCTGCCGGTCGACCCCGCCGACGTCAGCTACCCGGCGGCGCCGGAATCAGCTGGCACGTGATCCGGGCGGTGCACACCCGCTTGTCCCGCTCGTCGGTGATGACCACCTCGTACGACGTCGTCGTACGGCCGAGGTAGATCGGGGTGGCGACGCCGGTGACCACGCCGTCGCGGACCGCGCGGTGGTGGGTGGCGTTGATGTCGACCCCGACCGCGACCTTGTCGTAGGCCGCCGCGTGCAGGGCCGAGCCGATCGAGCCGAGGCTCTCGGCCAGGACGCAGGACGCGCCGCCGTGCAGCAGTCCGTACGGCTGGGTGTTGCCCTTGACCGGCATGGTGGCGACGATCCGCTCGGGAGCGGCCTCCTTGACCACGATGCCCATCAGACTCAGCAGGGTGCCTTCGGTGCCCATCCCGGGGCCCAGATCCATGGCGTCATCACTCACATGCGCAGACTACGTCAGGAGCTGTGACAGAACTGTCGGCAGGAACCACTAGAGTCGGTACGTGGCTCCAGAAACCAACACCTCGACGATGACCAAGGACACCCCGCAGCCGGGCGCCGGCCGGCCGCGGATCCTGCTGCTGGACGGGCACTCGCTGGCGTACCGGGCGTTCTACGCGCTGCCGGTGGAGAACTTCTCCACCACCACCGGGCAGCACACCAACGCGGTGTACGGGTTCACCTCGATGCTGATCAACATGCTCCGCGACGAGCAGCCCACCCATGTCTGCGTCGCCTTCGACGTGTCCCGCAAGACCTTCCGCTCCGAGCAGTACGCCGAGTACAAGGCGGGCCGGTCGAAGTCGCCGGACGAGTTCAAGGGGCAGGTCTCGCTGGTCAAGGAGGTGCTCGAGGCGCTCCGGATCCCGACCACCGAGATCGACGGCTGGGAGGCCGACGACGTCATCGCGACGCTGGCCACGCAGGCGGCCGAGCAGGGCTTCGAGGTGCTGATCAGCAGCGGTGACCGGGACGCGTTCCAGCTGGTCAGCGAGGACGTCACGGTGCTGTACCCGAAGCGCGGCGTGTCCGAGATCGCCCGGATGGACCCGGCCGCGGTCGAGGAGAAGTACGGCGTGACCCCGCGGCTGTACCCGGATCTCGCGGCCCTGGTGGGGGAGTCCAGCGACAACCTGCCGGGTGTGCCCGGGGTCGGTCCGAAGACGGCGGCGAAGTGGCTGAACCAGTTCGGCTCGCTGAACGACGTGGTCGACCGGGTGAACGAGATCAAGGGCAAGGCGGGCGAGTCGCTGCGCGAGCACCTGGCCGACGTGATCCGGAACCGGCAGATCAACGAGCTGGTCCGCGACCTGACCCTGGACGTCACTGTGGACGACCTGGTCCGCACACCGTGGGACCGGGAGAAGGTGCACACGCTGTTCGACAGCCTGGAGTTCCGGGTGCTGCGCGAGCGGCTGGTCGCCGAGCACGAGGAGGTCGACGCGACCGTCGACCACGGCTTCGAGCTCGACGGCGTGCAGCTGAAGCCCGGTGAGGTCGCCGGCTGGCTCAAGGAGCACGTGAGCGGCGGTGAGCGGGTCGGCGTCGCGGTGCAGGGCAGCTGGGGTCGCGGCACCGGCGAGATCACCGGCTTGGCGCTGGCGAACACCTCGGGTGCGGCGGCCTGGTTCGACCCGACCACGCTGACGGCGGACGACGACGCGGCCTGGCAGGCCTGGCTCGCGGATCCGAAGCAGCCGAAGGCACTGCACGACGCGAAGGGCCCGCTGCTCGGCTTCCTGGAGCGCGGCTGGTCGCTGGCCGGGCTGAGCTCGGACACCCAGCTCAGCGCGTATCTGGCCCGGCCGGACCAGCGGTCGTACGACCTGGCCGACCTGACCGTCCGCTACCTCAAGCGCGAGCTGCGCAACGAGGAGGCCGACAACGGCCAGCTCAGCTTCGACGACGTCGAGGGCGGCCCGGCCGCGGACCACACGATGCTGCGCGCCCGGGCGATCGCCGACCTGGCCGACACCCTGGACGCCGAGCTGGAGAAGCAGGCCGGGACGGCGCTGCTGGCCGACGTCGAGCTGCCGCTGATCGACGTCATCGCCGGCATGGAGCGGGACGGGATCGCCGTCGACCGCCCGTACCTCGAGGAGCTCGAAGCGCGGTTCGCCACCGGGGTCCGGGAGGCCGCGACGTCGGCGTACGAGGTGATCGGCAAGGAGATCAACCTCGGGTCGCCGAAACAGCTGCAGGTGGTGCTGTTCGACGAGTTGCAGATGCCGAAGACGAAGCGCACCAAGACCGGCTACACCACGGACGCGGACTCGCTGCAGGCGTTGTTCGAGAAGACCGAGCACCCGTTCCTGGCGTACCTGCTGGCGCACCGGGACGCGACCCGGCTGCGGCAGACGGTCGAGGGGCTGCTGAAGACGATCAGCCCGAAGGACGGCCGGATCCACACCACGTTCAACCAGACCATCGCGGCGACCGGCCGGCTCAGCTCGACCGACCCGAACCTGCAGAACATCCCGATCCGGACCGAGGAGGGCCGCCGGATCCGGCAGGCGTTCGTCGTCGGGGAGGGCAACGAGTCGCTGATGTCGGCCGACTACAGCCAGATCGAGATGCGGATCATGGCGCACGTGTCCGCCGACGAGGGGCTGATCTCCGCGTTCAACTCGGGGATGGACTTCCACTCGGTGACCGCGTCCCGGGTGTTCTCGGTGGAGCCGTCGGAGGTCACGCAGGAGCAGCGGGCCAAGATCAAGGCGATGAACTACGGTCTCGCCTACGGCCTGTCGGCGTACGGGCTGAGCCAGCAGCTGAAGATCGGGGTGGACGAGGCGAAGGGGTTGATGGACGAGTACTTCGAGCGCTTCGGCGGCGTCCGCGACTACCTGCGCAGTATCGTCATCGACGCCGGCAAGAGCGGCTACACCGAGACGATCCTGGGCCGCCGGCGCTACCTGCCGGACCTGACCAGCGACAACCGGCAGCGCCGCGAGATGGCAGAGCGGATGGCGCTGAACGCCCCGATCCAGGGCTCGGCCGCGGACGTGATCAAGATGGCGATGCTGAAGGTCGACGCGTCGCTGCGCGAGTCCGGCCTGAAGTCGCGGATGCTGCTCCAGGTGCACGACGAGCTCGTCTTCGAGATCGCCCCGGGTGAGCGCGAGCCGCTCGAGGAGCTGGTCCGCCGCGACATGGGCCACGCCGTCGACATGGCCGTCCCCCTCGACGTCTCGGTCGGCGTCGGCCGCACCTGGCACGAGGCGGCACACTGACCTGACGGTGCTCCAGAGGTCCGACGTCAACTGGTAGAGCGCTTGAGCCGCGAGGCCGGCCTCAACGAACGTGAATTGCGTGACGTGCGTCTCGCGCTCAGGCGTTAGCCGCGGGCGAAGACCGGGGTCGGGTCGGGGGAGAGGGCGTTGACGATCGCCTGCTGTTCGTGGGGAGACAGCGGGGGAAGGTCCGACAGCGGGAACCAGGCGACCTCCAGCGACTCGTCGTCGTTGACGCGAGGGTCGCCATGCAGTGGGCGGCAGCGGAAGCAGAGGTCGAGGAACTGGACCTGGTCGCCGTTCGGGTAGCTGGACGGCGGCAGCGACTCCACGCTGATCAGGCGTTCCACCTCGACGGTGACCGCGGTCTCCTCCTGGATCTCCCGGACCAGGGCGACCGCCGGCTGCTCACCGGGCTCGAGGATGCCGGCGACCAGAGCCCAGCGGCCGTCGTCCGCACGCCGTACCAGCAGCACCTGCTCGGCGTCGTCCAGGACCACGCCGCTGATGCCGGTGAGCCACAGCAGGTCGTGGCCGATCTTCTCGCGGAGCTCGAGGATGAACTTCGGGGTCGCCATGGTGTGAACCCTATAGAAGCCGGGAAGACCCCTTAGTTTCCGCAAGAAAGTTGACCGCGGAACAGCAAAGGCAAGCGTTTTCCACGCAAGACACGGACAGTGCCGACTCGGTCCCGGTCAGTTAAGAGCGAACCCTTCCGAAGTCATCCGATCTGTGCCATTCTCCCGCCAAAGATCCGAGATCCTATCGGATATTTCGTCTCTTCTGTCCTAGACCGCCTTGGAGGACCCCATGCCGAAGAACGTTGCCGGGCCGACGGGACTCAGCCGTCGATCACTCATCGCCGGCGCGCTCGGACTGACCGCCGCGACCGCCGGTGGAGGTCTGCTCAGTGGCTGCAGCAGCTCGGGGAACGCGAGTGGCGCCGCCGGTGCCGCCGCGGGCCAGGCCGCCGCCCCCAGCGTCACGCTCGGGCCGAAACTGGCGGGGGTGCTGTACCCGGACGGCTACGTCGGCCCGGTGGCCCGTGAGCACAAGCTGCTCACCAACGAGAAGGTCACCTTCAAGATCGTGGTCAAGCAGGACGTGACGATCGGCGACTGGAAGACGAACGCCTTCACCAAGTGGCTGGAGCAGAAGACCAACGTTCACATCGAGTGGAGCCAGATCGGTGGCACCGACGACGACGTGATGACGAAGGTGAACGCGATGATCGCGGCCGGCGACATCCCGGACGCCTTCATGGGGATCGACTTCAGCCGCTCCCAGCTGTTCCTGTACGGCTCGCAAGGCCTGTTCGCCGACGTCGACCAGTACATCGACGGGTACGCGCTCAACCTGCAGCAGGCCATGAAGGACTACCCGGACGCGCGCAAGCTGGTGCAGGCGCCGGACAAGAAGATCTACTCGTTCCCGAACATCAACGACTGCTACCACTGCCGGGCCAGTGCCGGCCGGTCGTTCCTGAACACCAAGTGGATCAAGCAGGTCGGTCTGGCCATGCCGAAGACCACCGACGAGTTCCTCGAGGTGATGCGCGCGTTCAAGAAGGCGGACCTGGCCGGCAACGGCCGGACCATCCCGTTCGCCGGCTACAAGGACGCCAAGATCGATCCGTTCTTCATGAACGCGTTCCTCTACAACCCTGGCGACCCGTGGCTGGTCGTCAAGGACGGCAAGGTCGACGTCACCTTCAACAAGGACGAGTGGCGCGAGGGCCTGAAGTACATGAACACCCTGTACGGCGAGGGTCTGATCAACCGCGACGTGTTCACCGCCGACGAGGACCAGTTGCAGCGGTACGGCAACGCCCCGGGCAAGCCACTCATCGGGGGCGCCCGGGTGAACTACTGGGGCAACTTCGTCGACATCGACCAGAAGGACCCGAACGCCCGGTGGCGTGAGTACGAGGCGTGCCCGCCGCTGGAGGGACCGAACAAGGTCCGGTACGCGGCCTGGGACTACCTGAACGTAGGCGTCGAAGTGTCCCAGCTGGTGATCACCAAGAAGTGCGCCAAGCCGGAGCTCCTGGTCCAGTGGGCGGACGCGCAGCTGGAGCTGGAGGCGATCCTGCGTGCGTACGCGGGTCCGCAGTTCGCGTGGGCGAAGAAGGGTGAGCTCGGTATCAACGGCAAGCAGGCCGTCTACGGCTACGCGGCCACCTGGAACACCTCGAAGAACATCAGCTGGAGCCAGGACAACCCGATGTACCGCTCCCAGGACTTCCGCCTGAGCGAGCGGGTGGACCCGAAGGATCTCACCTTCGAGCAGCCGCTCTACCAGCAGACCAAGGACAGCTACTTCCCCTACAAGCAGCCGCAGGACCTGCAGTTCCCGCCGGTCACCTTGGACCAGGACCAGGCCGCGCAGGAGGCCGAGCTGAAGACCAACCTCGCGGGCGAGGTGGAGCAGTCGTTCGCCAAGTTCCTCACCGGGCAGCTCGACCCGAACGACGACGCCGCGTGGAACGACTACAAGGACCGGGTCGAGAAGATCGGTGTGAAGCCCTATCTCGAGCTGCAGCAGGCCGCCTACGAGACCTACAACTCATGACCGCCACCCCAACGCTGCCGCCGGACGAGAAGCGGATGGCGGTCGGGGCGCCGATCCAGGACACCCGGGGCGACAAGATCGCGCTGGCGTGCATCTACACCGCGCTCGGACTGTTCTGCCTGGCGGTGCTGTACCCGATCGTCTACGTCCTGAGCGCCTCGGTCAGCAACACGAAGCGGGTGGCGGCCGGTGAGGTCTGGTTGTGGCCGGTCGGCTTCACCCTGGACGCGTACAAGGCGATCTTCGACTACGACGCGATCGTCAGCAGCTTCGGCAACTCCGTGTACTACGCGGTGGTCGGAGCGGTCGTGGCCACGGTCCTCACACTGCTGGCGGCGTACCCACTGTCCCGGAAGGGGCTGCCGGGCAAGGGCTTCGTCATGGCCGCGTTCGTGTTCACGATGATGTTCAGCGGCGGCATGATCCCGACGTACCTGGTGGTGGACCAGCTGGGCCTGCTGAACACGCGGTGGGCGATGATCCTGCCGACCGCGCTGGCGGTCTGGAACGTGATCATCACCCGGACCTACTTCATGGTCACGATCCCGGAGGAGCTGGTCGAGGCCGGCAAGGTGGACGGCTGCAGCGACTTCGGGTTCTTCTGGCGGGTCGTGCTGCCGCTGAGCAAGCCGATCATCGCGGTGAACCTGCTGTTCTACGCGGTCGGGCAGTGGAACTCGTTCTTCAACGCGCTGATCTACCTGACCAACGAGCACCTGTTCCCGTTGCAGGTGGTGCTGCGGCAGATCCTGATCCAGACCAAGGTCGATCCGTCCCAGATGCCCGACACGAGCAAGCTGGCGCAGCTGAAGGAGCTGCAGCAGCAGCTGAAGTACTCGCTGATCGTGATCGGCATGATTCCGCCGTTGCTGGTCTACCCCTTCGTGCAGAAGCACTTCGTCAAGGGGGCCATGATCGGCTCGCTGAAGGGGTGACGAGATGACTGCTTCGACGGAAACCCGCGTCCAGCCCACCGCCAAGCCGCCGGCCCGGCACCAATCGCCGGGCCGGAAGAAGCGCCGTGCCAAGGAGCCGAAGCCTTCGGTCCGGCTGGGCATCCGGATGCGCCGGAACTGGCAGCTGTACGCGATGCTGGCGCTGCCGCTGATCTGGCTGGCGATCTTCGCCTACTGGCCGATGTACGGCGTCGTCATCGCCTTCAAGGACTACAACGTGGTGTCCGGGATCTGGGGCAGCCCGTGGGCCGGTTTCAAGTACTTCGACCGGTTCATCGAGTCGTACCAGTTCTGGAAGCTGATCAAGAACACCGTCTACCTGCACGTGTACGAACTGGTCGCGACGTTCCCGTTGCCGATCATCCTCGCGCTCTGCCTGAACACGGTCCGGAAGAAGTGGTTCAGCCGGTCGGCTCAGCTGATCACCTACGCGCCGCACTTCATCTCGACCGTGGTCGTGGTCGGCCTGATCGTCGTGCTGACGAACCCGAACACCGGGGTCTCGAACCAGCTGCTCGGCGTGTTCGGCATCGCGCCGGTCGACCTGATGGGTGACTCCGGGATGTTCCGGCACCTGTACGTGTGGTCGGGTGCGTGGCAGACGATGGGCTTCAGCGCGATCATCTACCTGGCCGCACTGACCAGCGTGCCGCCGGAGCTGCACGAGGCGGCGATCGTGGACGGCGCCTCGCGGCTGCGGCGGATGTGGCACATCGACCTGCCGGCGATCGTGCCGGTCGCGGTCATCCTGCTGATCCTGAACATCGGCTCGATCCTGTCGGTCGGGTTCGAGAAGGTGCTGCTGATGCAGAACAGCCTGAACCTCGACACCGCCGAAGTGATCGACACCTACGTGTACAAGATCGGTCTGGCCTCGGCGGTGCCGCAGTTCAGCTACGCGACCGCGATCGGGTTGTTCAGATCGGTGATCGGGTTGGTGCTGCTGGTGCTGGCGAACACCTTCGCCCGCCGCTTCGCCAAGTCGAGCCTCTGGTGAGTCAGTTGCTGTCGGTGGTCTGGCGGTGCAGTCCGGCCGCCAGAGCCACCGACAGCAGTACGGCGCAGCCGCTGGTCATTGCCACCAGCACCTTCACGCCGGCCATGCCGGTGGCGATGTCGGTGCCGAGGACGATCCCGGCGCCGATCGCGAGCACGACCAGGCCGATCCAGATCAGCAACGCGGCCCGCTTCTCCTGCTGAGCGATCGCGGCGTAGACGACCAGCTGCAGTACGGCGTACGCCGAGCCGGAGATCGCGAACAGCCAGGTGTACGGACCGAGTGGCGCGTAGTGCTCCTTGCCGCCGATCACGGCCACAACCAGGTCGGGCAACAGCAGTGCGCCGAGCACTGTGCACACACCGAGCCCCGCAACGGCCTGGATCGCCCGGCGCAGGCGGATCGTGTCGCCAGGGGAGCTGGCCAGCGACGGGAACACGATGACGATCACGAACTGCGGCAGGAACAGGCAGGCCTTGGCCACGATCACACCGGCCGCGTAGTACCCGCTGTGCCGGCCGTCGAGCAGTGCACGGGCGAACAGCACGTCGGCGTTGGCGATCGCGAAGAACGCGAGCAGCGTGTGCGTGCCGTGCACCGTCTCCCGCAGTACGTCCTTGACCTGCGCGGACGTACCGCCATTCGACCCACGCAGCAGGAAGCCACCCAGCAAGGCCGGTACTGCGGCTCCCAGCGCGAGACCGGCCATGGCTGCATTCAGGGACGGGTGGATGAGCAGCGCGCCGCCGCCCAGCAGCAGCCGCCCGACACCGACCGCGGTGTAGACGCCGGCGAGCTCGGTCCAGCGTTGACTGCCCTGGAGTACGCCGAGCTGCGAACCCATCAGCGTGAGACAACCGAGAGTGGGAGCGAGCAGCAGGATCGCGACCACGGAGTCGATGTGCAGCAGCCAGATGAACAGCGGCGTCGCCAGCAGGCAGACGACCGTCAGTCCGAGTGCGGCCCGGCGGCCTGCCTTCAGCATGGCGTCGGCCAGCACCTCGGCGCCCGTGCCGCTGTGGGTGGCGAGCTGGCGGGCGCCGGTCGCCTGCAGTCCGAGTGACGCGACGTTCCCGATCAGCAGCAGTCCGAGCAGCGCGGTGATGGCGCCGAACTGCTCCGGCACCAGCCGGTGGACGCAAATCAAGGTGAAACCGTAGGCGGCGACGTTCATGATGGCCATGCCGACGGCGACGACCGTCGCGCTGCGCAGGAAAGCGAGTCGCGGTGCCTTGGGCTCTTGCTCAGGGGTGGTCTCTGCGCTCATGCTCTACTGCCTTGTGAGGGAGCTACGGAGGGAGAGGTGGTCATGTCAGAACGTGCCGTGCGCGTTCTGTCCTGGCTGTGGCCTGTCCTGCTCACCCTGTTGATCACTGCTCCGCTACTCGCTCCGGGCTACGTGGTCGGCTACGACATGGTGTTCGTGCCGGACCTCACGGTACGACTTGACCTGTTCGGTGTCACAACGGCCATGCCACGAGCGGTCCCGTCGGACGTGCTCGTCGCCGTACTGGACGAGGTGGTCGGTGGCCAGGTGCTGAACAAGGTCGTCCTGGTGGCCATCCCGCTGCTGTCCGGGCTGGGCATGACGGCGCTGTGGCGTGAGCTCCGGCTCGGCGCCGCACTGCCCGGTGCCGCGGCCGTCACCCTCTTCGTCTGGAACCCGTTCGTCGCCGAGCGCCTCCGCCTCGGCGCCTGGGCCCTCCTACTCGGGTACGCCGCTCTGCCGTGGCTCGTGCGGTCCGCACTGCGACTGCGGAAGGGGACAGGGTGGCCGGGCTTCCTCCTGGCCTCCGCAGGCTGCGCGCTGACCGCATCCGGGGGAATCGTCGGCCTGCTGGTCGCCGGGCTCATCCTGCTGTGGCCGGGGCGTCGCGTGGTCTGGCCGCTCGGTGCGGCGGTGCTGCTCAACGCTCCCTGGTTGGTGGCAGGCCTTGTGCACGGCGGCAGTGCCACGGTCGACCCCGCCTCGGTGACGGCGTTTGCGGCTCGCAACGAGGGCTATGGGGGAGCGCTGCCGACGCTGCTCACGCTCGGCGGTGTCTGGAACGCCGACGTTGTCCCCGGCAACCGAGGCGACCTGCTGCCGGTCATCTTCGCGTTCATCATGCTGCTCATGTCGCTCGCAGGTGTCGTGCTCTGGTGGCGGCAGGACCGCATCGTCGGCGCACTGGTCGTGGCAGCGGTCGTCGCCTTGCTGGTGGGCATGGCCGGTGTCGTCGCGCCGGGTGCCTTCGCGGAGGTCGTGGCCAACGTCCCCGGCGCCGGCCTGTTCCGCGACGGCCAGCGCTACCTGGGTCCGCTCGTGTTGCTCGAGTCGATCGGCTTCGGTGTGGCTGTCCATGCGCTGCTGCAGCGCGTCCCACTGCACCGGGTCGTGGGGGTGACCGCCGTACTGCTGCCGATCGCGGCGCTGCCTGCGCTGGCGGGTGGGGCCGGGCTCAAGGTGTCGAACTACCCGGCGGAGTGGGTGCGGGCGCAGCAGGCTCTGGCCGGGCCGTTCATCCCGTGGCCGTTCGAGTCCTACCGGGCGCCGGTCTGGAACGACCGCCGTCCGGTGCTGGACCCGATGCCGCGGTACTTCGACCAGCCCGCGGTCGTTCCAGACGAGCTCATCGTCGCCGGCCACCGCCTGGCCGGCGAGGACGCACGCGCTACCGCAGTGGCGACAGCAGTCCGTACGGCGATGCGCGACGGGGCCGACCCGACTCCGGCGCTCCTGCAACAGGGCGTCGGCTGGCTCGTCTACGACCGTGATGCCGGCGGAGCGCCACCGCGCGACTCGATCCACGGACTGACCGAGGTCTACTCAGCGATGACGGTGAGCGTTTACCGCTTGGCCGGAACCCCTGTCCCACAACACGATCCGCCGTGGCGCGTCGCCGTCGTACTGGCCGCGTGGGCGGTCGCCGGGGTGACCCTGGCGGCCGCCCTGGCCGGTCTGGTGAACCGTCGCTCCATGGTCTGGCGGAGTCGCTGAGCGGTTGTTACTCTTCGGTTCACTTATCGAGGAGGGGACACGCTTCATGGGATCACTGATTGGCGCGGCCATTGCCGTCTTCGCGGGCCTGGCAGTGGCTACGACCACGGTTGTCGGGGTCGTGCAGTCGGTGCAGGAAGACCCGCAGCCGCCGGCGGGACAGACGCAGGGACAGGCTGACGTTCCGGTCGTGGGGTACGGCTCGAAGTAGTCAGCAGCCGATCGAAGGCCAGTGCGGTCGCTCCCCAGGTGAAGTTGCCCGCACTGGCTGCCGCTCCCTTCGACAGCCGCCGCCGAAGCTCTGCGTTCCGGAGCAGCTCGATGATCGCCGCGGTGAACTCACTCGGGTCGTCCACCAGCACACCTGACTCCCCGTCGTGCACCGACTCGGTCGGACCACCCGCACTCCGGTAGGCCACCGTCGGCACGCCATGCCCGGCGGCCTCACCGACCACCAGGCCCCAGCCCTCCTTCAGGCTTGGCAGCGCCTGTACCCACGCCTCGTCGTACGCCGCGTGCTTGTCGTCCTCGCTGACGTGGCCGAGGAACTCGACGGCGTCCTGCAGACCGCGCTCGGCGACGTACGTCTTCAGCGAGTCCTCCCACCAGCCCGAGCCGACCACGACCAGTCGCGCGTCGGGCAGCACCTTGCGTGCTTCGGCGATCGCGTCGACGGCGTGCTCGACCTGCTTGTGCGGCACGATGCGGCCGACGCACACCACGGTCGGTACGGCGGCCTTCGGTCGCTGCCGTGGTGGCGCCGGATCGGTGCCGTTGTGGATCACGTCGATGCTCTGCACGCCAAGGCTCGCCAGCTCGTCGCGGGAGGCCGACGACACGGTGACGTAGCGGCAGTCGGCGTACAGGCGTGGTGCGGCGACCGACTCGAGCCACCAGCCCAGCCGGCCGCGCCAGCCCGGGTACACGACCTGCCACTGCTCCTGGTGGACGTGGTGGACGAGGACGACGACGCCGGTGCGACGTACGAGGCGGGTAAAGAATGGGAGGCCGTTCTGCACGTCGATGACGTGGTCCGGACGCCGCAGCCAGGTGTGCAGCATGCCCCGGAGGTACACCGTCACCTTGGTGCCGCGGTACAGGTACCGCACGTCGTACCGACGCGACTCCCGTGGACTGCCCGGATAGGCCGCGCAGAGCACGGTCACTCGCCAGCCCAATGCCGCAAGGCCTCTCGCCACCTCCTCGACGTACCGCTCGGAACCCCCACCCTCCGGGTTGGTCGTGTCCCGCCAGTTCAGCAACAGCACGCTCTGCGCACGCACTCTGATAGCCCCACCCTCCGGTAACCTCCCCCGAGGTAATGGGGCGGGACGTTACCAAGGAGTAACGATGTCCGCCAGACCTCGCGAGATCCGTTAATGTCCCGCCTGTGCCAGTGATGACGAACCCCACAGCGAGTAGCGCGTGGACAGCCGACCTCGGTCGCGCCGTCCGGCTGTTCCGGGCGTTCGGGGTCGAGCAGACGGACCCGGATCACTTCTACGGCACGCTGGCCGCGGACTCGGTCGGCCAGCTCGGCCAGTACGTCGACCTGCGCGACTCGCTGATGCTGGACGTCGGCGGTGGTCCCGGGTACTTCGCGGACGCGTTCCGCCAGGCCGGAGCGACGTACTACGCGATCGACTCCGACCTGGGTGAGCTGAGTGGCCGTGGCGAGCCCGAGCCGGGCACTGTGCTCGGCAGCGGCATGGCACTGCCGGTCGCCGACGCGTCTGTCGATGTCTGTTTCTCGTCCAACGTGCTGGAGCACGTGCCGGACCCGTGGCTGATGGCCGACGAGATGGTCCGGGTGACCAAGCCGGGTGGAACGGTCTTCCTGTCGTACACCGGCTGGTGGGGACCGCACGGCGGCCACGAGACCGCGCCATGGCACTACCTCGGCGGGCACCGAGCGGCCCGTCGCTACGAGCGGACGAATGGCCACCCGCCGAAGAACCGCTTCGGCGAGTCGCTCTACCCGATCACTGTCGCCGGCGGATTGCGCTGGGCCCGTGCTTGCACCGGAGCGGACCTGGTCGCCGCAGTGCCGCGGTACCACCCGCGCTGGGCGTACGGCGTACTTGCGCTGCCCGGCGTCCGTGAAGTCGTGACCTGGAACCTCGTCCTGGTGCTCCGGCGGCGATGAAGAGGCTGAGGGCAGGCAGCACTGAGCAGGTGGTCTGGCGAGCGCGACTCGTACTGGGCTGCCTGGTCCTAATTGCCCTGTGCTTCCACCAAGCGCCGGGCAAGATCGTGCCGGACACCAAGCTCGACCTCACCGCCGGTCCTGGCGGCTTCCTGGCCCGCTCGCTGCACCTGTGGGACCCACAGGGCGCGTTCGGACAGCTGCAGAACCAGGCGTACGGCTACCTGCTGCCGGTGGGTCCGTTCCACTGGCTGCTGGACTCGCTGTCGGTGCCCGACTGGGTGACGCAACGACTGTGGTGGTCCGTCGTCCTCTGCGTCGCGTTCCTCGGCGTGTGGAAGCTCTGCAACGCCTTCGACTACGGCGTGCCCTGGACTCGGTTCGCTGCCGCGCTCCTGTACGCGCTGAGCCCGCGCATGCTCGGCGAAGTGTCGATCACCTCGATCGAGGTGTGGCCGATGGCGATGGCGCCGTGGGTGCTGCTGCCGCTGGTGACACCGCGGGCACGGTCGGGCTGGTGGCGGGTCGGCTGGTCCGCTGTGGCGTTCGCACTCGTCGGCGGTGTCAACGCGGTCGCCACAGGCGCGACGCTCGTACTGCCTGCGCTCTGGTTGGTCACCCGGCGGCTGGATCGGTCGACGCTGAAGGTCGCGGTCGGCTGGCTGGGCTGTGTGGTCGCCGTGTCGGTCTGGTGGCTTGTGCCGCTTGTGCTGCTCGGGCGGTACAGCCCGCCGTTCCTGGACTGGATCGAGGACGCCGCGGTCACCACCGGCACGGCGAGCGTCTTCGAGTCCTTCCGCGGTACGTCGCAGTGGCTCAACTTCCTGACCGGCTCCGGAGGGCCGAGCTGGCCGGCCGGCTGGCTCTACGTCACCCAGCCGATGCTGATCCTCACGACCGCAGTCATCGCGCTGCTCGGCCTCGTCGGGCTGGCGATGGGGTCGTTGAAGCACCGCGGCTTCCTGAAGCTCTCCTTCGTCGTCGGACTCGTGCTGGTCACCCTCGGCCACGCCGGTGCCGCCGGCTCGCCGCTGGCTCCGCAGCTGCACGACCTGCTCGACGGACCGCTCGCAGCGCTCCGCAACACGCACAAGTTCGAGCTCGTCGTCCGCCTGCCGCTCGCACTCGCTGCCGCGCATGCGATGAGCAAGCTGGCCGTGTTGGCGACCGCTCGAGGCCTCCACCGCCGGGTTGTCCCGGTGCTGGTCGCCTGCGTGATCGTGTCGGTCGCGGCGCCGGCGATCTTCGGCCAGCTGCCCAGACGCGAGGGGTACGACGCCATCCCCGCACACTGGCGTGAAGCCGCGACCTGGCTCGACACCCAGACGACCAGCGGCAGTGTCCTCGTCGTACCCGCTGCCTCGTTTGCCGACTTCACCTGGGGCTCTACCAAGGACGAGCCGTTCCAGGCGTTGCTGAAGCGACCCATGGCCGTGCGGGACGCCGTACCGCTGGGTTCTGCCGGTGCGACGCGGTGGCTGGACGAGGTGGAGCGGCGACTCGGCACGGGCGTCGGCGACCAGGGCCTGCGGCAGGCGCTGACCCGCGCCGGAGTCCGGTACGTCGTCGTGCGCAACGACCTCCGGTACGACGCGCAAGTGACGCCGACTGTGGCCGTGCACGAGAGCCTGGACGAGTCCGGCCTCAAGCGGGTGGCGTATTTCGGACCGGCGACCGGCAGCACCATCGAGCAGCCCGGTGTGACGCTCGACGGACACACCCGGCTGCCGTATCCGGCTGTGGAGATCTACGACGTCGGTGACACGAGTGCAGCCCGCCTGGTCCCGCAGTCGCAGCTCGTGGAGGTCCGTGGCGCCGCCGAAGACGTGCCAACCGCACTGACCGCGCTGGGCGGCGACCGCGACGCCGTGACCACCTCTGACGCCACCGGCAAGCTCACTGGCCTGCCACTGATCCAGACCGACGGCATGCAGCGTCGCGAGGTGTCCGTCGGCCGCCCGGCAGAGAACTACTCACCCGTCCTCACCGCATCGGAAGCCGGTCGCCAGGGCCGCCGCACCCTCGGGTACGACGTCAACCCGGCAGCACCGACGACGACGCGGACGTGGTCCGGTGGCGTGGTCGACGTACGGGCGTCGTCGTCGGCAGCCGACGCGACCGCCACGCTGCGCACCGGACCTGGCAACGGGCCGGCCGCAGCCGTCGACGGGGATCCGTCGAGCCGCTGGATCTCCGGCACGTTCGGACGCAGCAGTGGGGAGTGGCTGGAGCTGACGTTCGCGTCGCAGCGGTCAGTGGATGGGCTGAAGGTCCAGTTCTCGCTCGCGCCACCGACCACCGAGCCGGTCCGGACGCTGCAGGTGGAGACCGACGCGGGTTCGCTGACCTCGGTGGTGACGGGGTCGAGCGCACCGCAGAACATCCCGGTGCCGCCGGGCAAGACCCAGCGGCTGAGGCTCAGTGTCGGGATCACGGACGGCAAGAACCCGAACGGCGTGTCCATCGCCGAGGTGAGCCTGCCCGGGATGCTCGCGGTCAGCCGGCTGGTGGTGCCGTCGGAGGGCCGTCAGCCGAGCGCCCTGGTGTTCAGGAACCAGCAGATCGGCCGGTCTGCCTGTCTGCACGTGGCCACGCGACCGCTGTGCCGGCAGAGCGTTGCCAAGGACTCCGAGGAGCCGACGGGGATTCAGCGGAGCGTGGAGCTGCCGAAGAGTGCGTCGTACCAGCTGCACGGGACGGCACTGCCCAAGGACGGTGCGACGCTGGAAGGCCTGCTGGCCGTTCCGGGAGCCATCACTGCCTCCGCCTCGTCGCGCGCCGTCACGGCGCCGGAGGGGAGGCCGGGCGCAGCGGTGGACCGTGACCTGGGCACCGGCTGGGTCGCGGACCCGTCGGACGCTCGGCCGTCGCTGACCTTGAAGTTGCCAGCCGCAAGGAAGCTGAGCGGTCTGCAGTTCCTCACCGATCCCTACCTGACCGCGTCGCAGCCGGCCGAGCTCCTGATTCGGTTCGACGGTGGCCCGTCGACCGCGGCCAAGGTCGACGCGGAGGGCTACGTGCGGTTCGCCGCTCGGACCGCGCGGACGGTCCAGCTGACCTTCGCCGGCACCAGACCGCTGGTCGATTTCGACTCCGCGACCGGCTACGCGAACAACGCACCGGTCGGCGTGGCAGAGGTCCGGGTGCTGGGTGCAGACGATCTGCGCAAGGAGCTCGACCTGGACGCCCAGACCGGTGCGTTATGCGGCTACGGGCCCGGCGTGCGACTGGACGGCGTACCTGCGGACACGCAGGTGACGGCCACGGTGCGAGACATCCTGCAGCGGCGGCCGGTGACGTTCACGACGTGCGGCGAGGACAGCACAGTCGCTCTGCAGGCCGGACGGCACGACGTCGACGTCCTGGCCGGCGGTGGCTTCGTGCCGATCGAGACGACCTGGTCCAGAGCGGGCTTCGGCAACGTGTCGAAGTCGCCGGTGCAGTCCGTGGACGTGTGGCGAGCCGACCCGGCCGAGCTGACCGTCGAGGTGCCGGCCGCGGAAGAGCCGTCGGTGCTGACCATCGCGCAGAACTACAACGAGGGTTGGGAAGCGTACGACGGCAGCGGGCGCAAGCTCACGCCGATCCGGGTCGGCGGCTGGCAGCAGGGTTGGGTGCTGCCGGAGGGGCTCGAGCAGGTGGTCACTGCGCGCTTCATGCCCGACCGCACCTATCGGGCCGGCCTGCTGGTTGGACTGCTCGCTCTGCTGTCTGTGCTCGCGATGGCGCTGTTCTTCCGGCGCGGGTCTCGGCACTACGGGCACCGGCTGCGCGAAGGTCGCTTCGTGGGCCCATGGGTCGCTGGAGCAGTCGGGCTCGTTGCGGGTGCGTTCATCTCCGGCTGGATCGGCGTGGTGGCAGTCCTTGTCGCAGCAGCGTGCACGTGGTTCCTGTCCGGCCGGCGAGTGATCGCCGTCGCTGCTGGCGTGGTCCTGGCCAGCACGCTGATCGCTGCGGTTCAGCCTTGGCCGGACGGGGGAGCGGGACTCACTTCCGGAGTCGTCCAGGCGTCGGTCTTGTTCGGCTGTGCGCTGGTGCTGTTGTCGCGGCCGAGCGGTGAGACGTCGTAGCCCTTGTCACGCCGGCCGAGCCGCATGATCGGGCGTTCCATCCCGTAGTAGCTCGCGGCCGCGACGGCGCCCGACACCACCAGCGTCGGGAAGAACAGCAGCGCGAACTTCCCACTGAACAAGGTGTAGTCGCTGACCTGCTCCACGACGCTCAGCACGATCACGTGGTACGCGAAGACGCCGTACGAGATGTCACCGGCGATGTGACCGACCCTGCCGCCGAGCACCCGCGCAGTCCGCGCTGTCGGGCTCAGCGCCGGGAACAGAACGCAGGCCGCGATTCCTGTGTAGAGGATGCTCTTCACGAGGGCCTGGCCGGGTGTCGGCGCCGACAGGTTGTACGGGCCGGCCACAGGGGAAGCGGCGACGACCAGCAGCGCGACAGCGACGCCCCAGACCGTGCCAGGGATCTTGGTGAGGGTGTCCAGCGCGGACGGCCCGAGCCGCCCACTGCTACGGGCCACCTGCCACAGCGCAAGCCCCATGCCGACTGCGAACCAGCCGACGTACCCGGGCAGCCAGAGGCCGGCACGCGCGTGGTCAGTTGCGTTGACGCCGGCCATCCAGACCGGACCGAGCAGGGTGAACGCACCCAGCACGGCGAGCCGCCAGCGGACGCTGCGTCGAGTGGGACGCTCGTACCCCGTCAGAAGCTTCGCCAGCACCGGCAGCAGCAGGTAGAACGCGACCTCGGTCGCCAGGCTCCACATCTGCGTGAGCCCATCGGCCGCGATGCCGTCGAAGTAGATCTGGGTGAGCGTGGCGTGCTGGAGGTACGTCGTCCACGCCACGCCGTCCTTGTGCGGGACGACGAGTGCGGCGAGCAGTACGGCGACCCAGAGCGCGGGCAGGATCCGGAGCGCGCGGTTACGCAGGTACGGCAAGGTGAGCGGCGGCAGCGTGCCCTCGAACCACGCCACCACGTGCGGCCGGTAGAGCAGGAACCCGGAGATCGCGAAGAAGATCGCCACCCCGACGTCGAGCCGCGCCAGCAGCCCGGCGAGCGGGCCGTTCAGCGACGCGCCGCTGTGAAACCCGGCATGCGTCGTCAGCACCGCGAGCGCCCCGATCGCACGCAGCCCGTCGAGCGCCGGGAATCTCTGTCTCATCTGGGCAGTCCGATCTCGAGGTTCTCCACGCACAGGTTCGTCGCGGGATCGGAGGAGCGTAGCCGAACCTCCGTGGCGGTGATCCGCCGCGACGGACCGAAGTACATGGTGCCGACCCCCGCGGTCCACTTCGCGGCCGGCAGCGCCGCGACGTCGCCCGCGGCGTCGACGAGCTCGATGGTCACGTCGTTCTCCCGGTCCGAGAAGTACGCTGCCTTGACGAACCAGCTCGCGGTCGCGACCTCGTTCTGGGTCGGGGTCAGCGGAATGGTGAGCGGTTCGGTGCCGCGAACCAGCAGGTTGCAGAAGGGATTGCCGCGCGACGCCGGTTCGGCGCGCGACCACACCGCGAACTGAGCGGGCCGGAGCTTCCCGGTGTCGTCCACCAGCAGCGGTTCGCTGCCCGGCTGCTGCAACCGGAACGGGATCCGCGCCATTCGCAGTACCTGCGACAACCGGCTGTCCTTCATGAGCGCGGTGCCGATCGGGTGCGGCATCGGTGTGTCCCACAGGTTCACGTTGGGGCCGGCCCGGTCGAGGTCGGCGGTGACGTTCGCGAAGTACGGCTTCGCCGGGTTCGCCGCCCATGTCCTGGCAAAGCCCGCGTCGGACACCACGACGCCGACCAGCACGGCGCCCAACGCCAGGACCGGCACGAGCCGGGGGAGTCGCAAAGCCTTGGCGCTCAGGACGACGGCCAGCGTCAACGGGATCGAGAGATCGGACCAGTAGTGGTAGTGCACGGTGAAGACAGTGCCGAAGACCGAGAAGCGGCCGTAGGACACGAGCACGACGGTGACCAGCACGTAGCCGAGGACGGACGCCCACAGCAGCAGTGCTCGCCGGTCGTGCCGCCACGCGGCTGACAGGAGTACGGCGGCCATCAGCCCACCGACCACGAGCGCCCCGACGCCCGGATCGGCGAAGCTGAACGGCTGCCCGCTCTCGGCCCACGTCCAGGGTCCACCGGCCAGGGCAGACAACGGCACCTTGAAGCCGCGCGCGGCGAGCTCGAGCAACTGTCCGGCGGGGAGCCGGCCACGGGACGGGCTGCCGTGGGTGACGTAGAGGGTGCCGAAGGCAACTACGGCCGCGGTGAGAGCGGCGGCGAACGGCCAGGTACGGCGGAGCCAGCAGCGGATCGGCTCCTCGCGGACGTAGAGCGCCAGCGCGACGACCGTGAACAGGATCAGCGCGGACTTCTCCCAGCAGGCGAGGGAGACGAGCAGGGCCAACGGGCCGTAGCCGAGGGCCCGGCGGCGGCCGTCGTACCAGTCGATGGTTGCGTGTAGCAACAGCAGGCCGAAGACGTGCGCGGACAGGTTGTTCACGCCGCTCGACAGCGACATGAACGACGGCATGCTCAGCGGAGTGAGCGCGTAGATCAGGGTGCCGGCGACGACCCACCAGGTCGGGCCGAGGATGCGGAGCAGCAGGCGGCCGAGGAGGAAGATCGCCACGGCCTGCATCAGCACCCGCCAGGCGACGGTCAGGTCGTGGTTCAGCGGCGCGACCTCGGCGAAGACCGCGTAGACGAACCGCAGACCGGGCGCGATGTGGTCGTTGACCGGCGTGAGCAGCTCGGCCGGCGCGAACCCGCGGCTGCCCTGGACGAGGAACTCGAGGTCGTCGCTCAGCCACGAACCCCGCCGCGCGAGCAGCCCGAGCACCGTCGCCTGGACGACGGCGATCGCGATGACCAGCCCCTTGAGCACCGATGTCTCGGGCCCTCGGTCCAACGCCGTCGGCAGCCCGGTGATCCCCCTCATGCGGCGCGACTATATGTCAGTTCGGACACCGGCGAATTTTGTGTACTCCGCAGTCTGTTCAAGAGGGCTACCCGCTGGTAGCGTCCCGCGGACAGACCGGGAGGGGAAGCAGTGGGGACTCGTAGTCGAGCGACGTTGATCGGGCTCGGGGTGTTCTTCGTGGGCGTGGCCGCGCTGGCCAGGTTCTACGCGTATCCGGCGCTCGCGGTGGCGCCGGCGGACCAGGTCGCGCACACGGTGTCGGCCGGGCCGGACGCGACGATCTTCAGCATCGCGGAGCTGAAGGAGAAGCATGACGTCGAGCTGGAGGCCCGCCGGACCGTCCGCGGTGACGTGGTCGCGGCCGAGAAGATCAGCAAGGCGCTGAACCGCAAGGTCGTCGTGTTCGACACCGCCGTGGTGACCGACGACTCGAAGAACTACCAGTTCCCCGACGACGCCTCGAAGACCGCGGACCTGCCGCTGAGCTTCGTGCAGGAGCGGGTCGTGCTGGACGCGCACACCGGTGAGGCGGTGCGCTGGAACCCGTCGGGTGACGACAACAGCGGCGAGTACATCGCCACCACGATCGAGAAGGCGGACCGGCTGCGGCCCGACCCGAACAGCCCGCTGTTCAAGGGGCACGAGGGGTTGGTGCTGAAGTTCCCGTTCGGCACCGAGAAGACGACCTACCAGTTCTGGGACAGCACGCTGCGCAAGGCGTTCCCGATCCACTACAAGAAGACGGACACGCTCAAGGGCCTGAAGGTCTACGTCTTCGAGCAGGAGGTGCCCAAGCAGGAGGTCGCACTCGCGAAGCCGCTGCTGGTGCCGGGCAACCTGGTCGACGAGCCGGGCCGCGACTCGGTCGAGGTGCAGCGCACGTACAAGAACACCCGGACCCTGTGGGTCGAGCCGATCACCGGCGCGATCATCAAGGGCAGGGAGCAGCAGCAGGCCACCATCGCCTACAACGGCGAGGACAAGCTGACCGCGACCCAGGTGTCGATCGAGTACGACGACGCGACCGTGACGAAGAACGTGAAGGGCGCGGTCGAGAACGACGTCGCCGAGGGTGGCTACCAGTCGAAGGCGTTCCAGCTGAACCTGATCGGCTTCTGGGTGCCGCTGGTGTCGCTGATCCTCGGCCTGCTGCTGCTCGCGGCAGTCGCGTTCTTCCAGCTGCGGCCGCGCTCAGAGCCGGTGGGCGGACCAGATGGCGGTGCCGGGGACTAGCGGGCCACGGTCGGGCCCCCAGCCACCCCAGACCAGGTCGTGGCCGGCGGGCCACTCCGGCTCCAGCAGGTCGTCGACGACGAAGCCGGCTGTGGTGAGCGCGCGGATCCAGTCGCCGGTCGTCCGGTGGTGCTCGGCGTAGATCGGCGTACCGGTGTCGTCGACCTCGACGTACGGCGTGCGGTCGAAGTAGGAGTGGGTGATGCGCAGGCCGGACGGCGACGGGTCGTCCGGCATGGTCCAGCGGAACGGGTGGGTCACCGAGAACACCAGCAGCCCGCCAGGCTTGAGAGTCCTGGCGATCTCCTGGAGTGCGGTGCCCGCGTCGGCGACGAACGGCAGGGCTCCGAAGGCCGAGCAGACGATGTCGAAGGTCGCGTCCCGGTACGGCAGGGCCGTCGCGTCCGCGGCGACGGTCCGTACGGCGGTGCCGGTCCGCGCATCGAGTTGCCGGGCGATCCTGAGCTGCTCGAGCGAGATGTCGAAGGCGACCACGTCGGCGCCCTGCCCGACGAGCCAGCGCGAGCACTGGGCGCCGCCGCAGCCGACTTCGAGGATCCGTTTGTTCCGCACCGGGCCGAGCAGCCGGGCGTGCTCCTCGTCGACACCCTCCGGGCACCAGACGAAGCGGTCGTCGCCGAGGAACTCGCCATGCTCCGCGAGGTACTCCTTCGCCGCGGAGTCCCAGTAGGTGCGGCTGGCTCGTGAGGTCTGGGACTCGGTCAGCTCTACTCTGCGCGGCTCGGCCACCCGGTCAGGTTACGCGTCCAGCCGGTTGTCGGCGTACACGGCCATCGCGTCCCGCAGGTACTCGACCAGGGCGTCGTCGCCGCTGCCGATGTTCTGCCGGAAGCGTTCGTCGTCGACGTACATCTGCCCGAGGTTCTTGTACGCCGTACGTGCCGGCGTCCAGAACAGGCAGGTGACCTCGTAGTGCAGCTGGATCAGCTCCTGCACACTCAGCTCGACCACGTCGGTCCCCTTCGCCTTCAGCGCGGCCAAGCCCTCGTGCACCCGGGTGTAGCCGGTGCGGGCCTTCTCGGCGTCCGCCTCGGACCAGCCGCGCATCCGCTCGTAGCTGGCGTCCACGGCTTCGTCACCCCAGCGCTCACGAGCCTCGGCCTCGTACGGGTTGTGCTCGAACCCTTCGAAGACCTTCTCCGGTGACATCTCTCCTCCTTTCCTCAGGTTCTCGATCGTCGAGTCGACGGTCCGTACCAGCTGCCCGAGCCGCAGCTGCTCACGCAGCAGCCACTCCTTGTGCCGGGCAAGCACCTCGATGGTGTCCTGGCTGCTCCGGTGCTCGATGACCTCGGCAACCACGTCGAGGCTCAGCCCGAGGTCCCGCAGCAGCAGGATCTGCTGCAACCGCAGCAGCTGCTCCTGCTCGTAGTACCGGCGCCCGTTCGGGGCGGTCCGCGCCGGCGCCAGCAGCCCGATGGAGTGGTAGTGCCGCAGCGTGCGTGAGGTGACACCGGATGCCCGGGCCACCTCCGCGATCGACCACGCCATCGTGCTGC
This sequence comes from Kribbella sp. NPDC002412, assembly GCF_053592935.1. NCBI lineage: Bacteria > Bacillati > Actinomycetota > Actinomycetes > Propionibacteriales > Kribbellaceae > Kribbella > Kribbella sp. NPDC002412. The sequence goes on along the minus strand of NZ_JBSFBL010000006.1, from coordinate 194,258 downwards.
TCCTCTCCGTCGACACGCTCGACCCTAGATGTTGCCGCTACGTCAACTTCAAATCTATTTGGCAGGATCTCCGGCATGACTGATTTCGCGGCCAGCGCCGTGCCGCTGACGGGTGGGTACGGCGGTCAGACGTATGCGGTCAGCGCCGCGGGTGAGGACGCCGTGCTGAAGCTGTACGTGAAGGACCCGGAGCGGGCGGCTGTCGACGCGGCGTTGCTGCAGCTCGTGCGGGGGCTGCTGCCGGTGCCGCGGATCCTGGACGCGAAGCGGGAGGGCTCGCCGGAGGATCCGCCGTACGTGCTGACCGAGCGGCTGCCGGGGGTCAACCTGCAGCTCTACCTGGAGACGGCGGGCGCCGAGGACCGGCGGCGGGTCGGCGAGCAGTTGGGTGAGTTGCTGGTCCGGCTGAGCGGGATGCCGTTCCTCACTTTCGGGATGTTCCGCGGCGGCGAGCTGGCCGTGGAGCCATTCGGGTCCGGTGACCTGGAGGAGTACTTCGACAGTCTCGACCTCGGGTTCGACCACGAACAGGTCGCCGGCTTCCGGAAGGTCGTCGAGTACGCCGGTGACGTGCTCGCCGACGGGGTCGACCGGGTCTGCCTGGTGCACAGTGACTTCAATCCGAAGAACCTGCTGGTGGACCCGGCGACCGCGCGGATCACCGGGCTGATCGACTGGGAGTTCGCGCACGCGGGGTCGCCGTACACGGACTTGGGAAACCTTTTCCGGTTCTGTCAGGACCCGGTGCTCGCCGGTGCCGTGCTGAGCGTGCTCCGGGGGAGCGGGCTGGACCTGGGTGAGCCGCTGGTGGACCTCGGCCGGGCGGCGGACCTGTGGGCGCTGCTGGAGCTCGCCGCGCGGTCGACCGAGCACGAGATCGCAGCGGCTGCACACGATCTGGTTGCTCGGATGGCGGACACGAGTACGCTCGCTGGAGGACGGCCCGCCCTGGACGTCGTACATTGAGATGAGTGGCACGTCGGGACACCTCGGCGGGCGGCCGGTAGGGACCGGGTGCCCCAGGTTGTGCTGCCTTCGTCAAGACCGGTATTCTGTGATGTGCGCTATGGGCCCGCGCGACCTCGGACGGAGCAGGCTCGTGCTCGCAGCAGCTCGGTGGTGAATCTGTGCTCTTCAGGCAATCCAGCGGTTTGGTGCGATCCAACGGTTCATGACGCAACCGCACGACACCACCAGTCCACGGAGCAACCCACCACATGACGGCCAGCATCGAGGCACCTCTCGACCCCGCAGTGCGCAACACCCCGCAGGTAGCGGTCAATGACATCGGGTCGGAGGAAGACTTCCTCGCGGCGATCGATCAGACCATCAAGTACTTCAACGACGGCGACATCGTCGAGGGCACCATCGTCAAGGTCGACCGGGACGAGGTCCTGCTCGACATCGGTTACAAGACCGAAGGCGTCATCCCCTCCCGCGAGCTGTCGATCAAGCACGACGTCGACCCGAACGAGGTCGTCAACGTCGGCGACCACGTCGAGGCCCTCGTTCTCCAGAAGGAGGACAAGGAAGGCCGTCTGATCCTCTCGAAGAAGCGCGCCCAGTACGAGAAGGCCTGGGGCACGATCGAGAAGATCAAGGAAGAGGACGGCGTCGTCACCGGAACCGTCATCGAGGTCGTCAAGGGTGGTCTCATCCTGGACATCGGCCTGCGCGGCTTCCTGCCGGCGTCGCTCGTCGAGATGCGCCGGGTCCGCGACCTCCAGCCGTACGTCGGCCAGGAGATCGAGGCCAAGATCATCGAGCTGGACAAGAACCGCAACAACGTGGTCCTGTCCCGCCGGGCGTGGCTGGAGCAGACGCAGTCCGAGGTGCGGATGAACTTCCTCACCCAGCTGCAGAAGGGCCAGATCCGCAAGGGTGTCGTCTCCTCGATCGTCAACTTCGGCGCGTTCGTGGACCTCGGCGGCGTCGACGGCCTGGTGCACGTCTCGGAGCTGTCCTGGAAGCACATCGACCACCCGACCGAGGTGGTCGAGGTCGGCCAGGAGGTCACCGTCGAGGTGCTGGACGTCGACATGGACCGCGAGCGCGTCTCGCTGTCGCTGAAGGCGACCCAGGAAGACCCGTGGCAGCAGTTCGCCCGGACCCACCAGATGGGCCAGATCGTGCCCGGCAAGGTCACCAAGCTGGTTCCGTTCGGTGCGTTCGTCCGCGTGGAGGAGGGCATCGAGGGTCTGGTGCACATCTCCGAGCTGGCCGAGCGGCACGTCGAGATCCCGGAGCAGGTCGTCCAGGTCAACGACGACGTCATGGTCAAGATCATCGACATCGACCTGGAGCGGCGCCGGATCTCGCTGTCGCTCAAGCAGGCCAACGAGGGTGTCGACCCGGTCTCGGACGACTTCGACCCGACGCTGTACGGCATGACCGCGACGTACGACGAGCAGGGCAACTACGTCTACCCCGAGGGCTTCGACCCGGAGACCGGCGAGTGGCTCGAGGGCTTCGACAAGCAGCGTGAGGAGTGGGAGCGGCAGTACGCCGAGGCCCACGCGCGCTGGGAGGCCCACAAGAAGCAGATCGAGGAGGCCAAGACGGCCGACGTCGAGGCCGGCGAGGCGTCGACGTACTCCTCCGCCGCGGCTCCGAAGGACGACGCTCCCGTCGAGGGCGCGCTCGCTTCCGACGAGGCGCTGCAGGCCCTCCGCGAGAAGCTGACCGGCCAGGGCTGAGCCTGACCACAGCAGGACCCGAGACCCCCGCACCCCCGTACTGGGTGCGGGGGTCTCGCACGTCGATAGGGTGCTGCCTGTGCTGAGAGTGGGACTGACCGGCGGGATCGGGTCCGGGAAGAGTGCGGTGTCGGCGCGGCTGGCCGAGCGCGGCGCGGTGGTGATCGACTCCGACGTGCTGGCGCGCGAGGTGGTCGCGAAGGGCACCGCCGGGCTGGCCGAGGTGGTCGAGGTGTTCGGCGACGGCGTACTGACTGCCGAGGGTGAGCTGGACCGGCCGGCGGTCGGGCGGATCGTGTTCGGCGACGAGGCGGCCCGGCGGAAGCTGGAGGCGATCATCCACCCGCGGGTCCGGGCCCGGGCAGCCGAGATCGAGGCGTCCGCGCCGGCCGGTGCGGTGGTGGTGCACGACATCCCGCTGCTGGTCGAGACCGGTCAGGCCGGCAAGTTCGACGTGCTGCTGATCGTCGACGTACCGGTCGAGGTGCAGGTCGAGCGGCTCACCGCGCAGCGCGGGATGACCGAGGCGGAAGCACAGCAGCGGATCGCCAGCCAGGCGTCCCGGGAGCAACGGCTGGCGGTGGCCGACGTCGTCGTTGACAACTCAGGCAGTCTCGCGGACCTGGACCGCCGGGTCGCCGAGGTGTGGGAAGAGTTACAGACCCGCGCGAGCTGATTCAGGGCACGGTCCGGACACGAAAGCGTGACCCCTGCGCGGTAAATGATGAATCCTGGCCGGCCTGTACAAGAATCTGTCCCGGTCCGGCCCAGGCGACTGGGTCGCGAGCACCGCCGGCGCGGCCCGCGCCGGTGCGGACGTCCGAGGTTGGGAGGATGGCGTGGTCTGTCCGCGCTGCAACTCAGACGTCCCCGAGGTGTCGCACTTCTGCCACCACTGTGGCAACGACGTGCGCTCCGGGGACGCCGAGCGGAAGAAGGCGTACGCCGCCAGGCCGGATGAGCCGGTGGCGTCGTTCCGGCTGGTCTCCACGATCATGCCGCAGGGCTCGGGCAAGCAGCCCTACACGTACAAGGTCGCGCTGGGCATCGCGCTGCTGCTGACCGTGGTCACGGCCGCGCTCGGCGCGCTGCCGGTGGCGATCATGGTGGCCGCCTTCTCCATCCCGATCGTCTACATCCTCTACCTGTACGACGTGAACCTGTGGGAGGACGAGCCGATCCCGGTCGTCGCGGCCGCGTTCGTGCTGACCGGCGTCCTGGCCGCGGTCTTCACCTGGCTGTGGTCGGACAAGCTCGTGCTGTCGATCGACACGATCGGCGGCACCGACGCCGGCCCGGCCGCGCGGGACCTGCTGATCCTGCTCCTGCTGGTGCCGGTCGTGTCGGAGCTGATCCGGCAGGTCGGCCCGCTCTACCTGGCCTCGCGGCCGCGGTACGACGACCTGATGGACGGCTTCACGTTCGGCGTGGTGGCCGGAGTCGGGTTCGCCTGCTTCGAGACCCTGGTGCTGCACTGGGGCTGGATCAGCGGCGGGTTCGCCGGGCCGGGCAGCAGCGCCGGCACCTGGATCTCGATCGTGGTGCTGCACGGGTTCATCAAGCCGCTGATCTACGGGTCCGCGACCGGCCTCGCCGCCGCCGAGTTCTCCGGCCTGGGCGAGGGGTACGACGGGTTCACCCCGCGCTGGGTGGCCGGAGTCATCCAGGCGATCGCGGTCAACGCGCTGTTCCAGGGCGGGGTCTACCTGCTCGGGTTCGTCGGCGGCCACGGCTCGACGGTCGGCTCGATCCTCGGCGTGGTCTGGGGCCTGTTGCTGCTCGGCGCGCTGATCATCCGGGTCCGCTCGGTGCTGCACAAGGGCCTGCTCGAGGCGGCGCTGGAGGCGGCCGCGCGCGGCGGTTCCAACCACGCGTCGGGCGACCTGGCGTTCTGCTCGCGCTGTGAGATGCCGCTGCTGCCACACTCCGACTTCTGCTCCGCCTGCGGCAACTCGGTGCGATCCGTGCCGAAGTCCGCCCGCGGAGTGGCAGCGCCGGCTGCAGCAGGTGGGTACGAGGCGACGACCGGGGAGACGCAGGCATGAGCAACCAGCAACCGCCCTACGGGCAGGGCGGCCAGGGGCAGCAGCCGTACGGCGGCCAGCCGGGCTACGGTCAGCAGCCCGGCCAGCAGCCTGGGCAGCACCCCGGTCAGCAGCCTGGCTACGGACAGCCGGGTCAGCCGCAGCCTGGCTACGGGCAGCCCGGTCAGCCGCAGCCTGGTCAGCAGCAGCCGGGGTATGGGCAGCAGCCGGGTCAGCAGCCTGGGTACGGGCGGCCGCAGCAGCCTCCGCCGGGCTACGGTCAGCCGGGTCAGCCGCCGTACCAGGGCCAGCAGCCCGGTGGCCAGCCTGGTGGCCAGCAGTACCCCGGCCAGCAGCAGTACCCGGGTCAGCAACAGCAGTACCCGGGCCAGCAGGGCTACCCGCAGCAGCAGGGCTACGGCCAGCAACAGCAGCAGTGGGGTCAGTACGGCGGCCAGCCTCCGCGGGGCAAGGGTGGCAACAAGATCCTGTACCTGGCCGGCGGCGGCCTGGCCGTCGTCGCGGTGATCGGTGTCGTCCTGGCGCTGATCTTCGGCCGCGGTGACGAGAAGGAGGCGGCCCCGAACCCGGAGCCGACCACCACGACCACCGAGAACCCGTCGCCGTCGCCGTCGCCGGAGCCGACCAACGCCGACGAGGGCATCGAGGTCGGCGAAGGCGTCTACGTGAAGCCGCAGCCGGGCTACATCCGCAAGAGCCTGGACAACTTCAAGGGCGTCTACCTGCTCAAGCAGGGCGAGGCGTACTTCATGGTGAACGTGTTCAAGGCCGAGGGTGAGACCACGGCGACGGTGCTGCCGCAGCTGCTGAAGGCCGAGACCAAGGGCCTGTCGAACGTCAAGACGAACTCGCCGCGGGAGACCAAGCCGGGCGAGAACGACAAGACCCCGGTCAAGGTCGTCACCACCCAGAGCTACTCGGCGGTGTCGACCACCCAGAACGGCAGCCTGCAGGTGGTCGGGTTCGTCGGCGTCGTCGAGCGCGAGGACGGCGTGATCACCGTGATCCGGGTGTACGCGCGCAAGGACAAGGTCGCGACCGCCGAGGCGGACACCACCAAGATGCTGCAGTCGGTGGTCAAGAGCCAGTGAACGGCAAGCGCGACAAGGGTTCCGGCGGGGGCAACCCCTGGGTCAACCAGCCGGGACCCGACTCCGACGAGGCGGCAGCTGCGAAGGAACCGGAGCTGCCGCCCTCGCCGTGGAACCTCGAAGTGCCTCCGCCACCCAGTCCGTGGACGGATACGCCGGGCCCCGGCCCCGGTCCGGCCACGGAGACGAGCTCCGCCTGGGGCGAGAAGGTCGGACCGCCCTCGCTGCGCCGGCCGCCGCCGGAGAAGAAGGGCCCGCGGATCCCGCCGCTGCTGCTTCCGATCGGCGCCGGGCTGATCGTGGTCGTGCTGGTCGCGGTCGCGCTGGTGCTGCTGTCCGGTGGTGGCGACGACACCGCCGAGCAGCCGCCGACGCCGGCTCCGACGGTCAGCACGCCGGTGACGTCGTACGCGCCGCCTGCCAACGCGCTCCAGGTCGGCTTCGGCGTGTCGGTCGTACCGGTGGAGGGCTGGAGCCTGCTGGCGAAGGAGACGCAGGGCAAGGAGCTCGTCACGTACGCGCCGAACGGCGAGCCGCGGGCGTTCTTCTGGGTCCGGCAGAAGCAGAACGTCACCGCGCAGGCGTACCTGCTGGCGATCGTCGAGGGCGAGACCGAGAACGAGATCGCCCAGCTCGGGAACACCCGGAACCTGCCGTGCCCGAAGGACGTCTTGGAGGAGTGCGTCGCGATCAGCTACACCTCCACCGCCAAGGACAAGACCGGGCAGGACGTGAAGGTGCAGGGCTACGTCGAGGTGTACCGGCGCAAGGACAACGTGGCCACCGCCCTGGACTTCCGCACCAGGGTCGACTTCGCCCAGAAGGCCGAGGCGGACGCCGAGACGATGAAGAAGTCGGTGCTCGACAGCCTCTGATGACCACATCGATGACATACCGCGAGGAAGAACCATGAGTCAGCAGTACGGGCCGCCCCCGGGACCGCCACCCGCCCCCTCGGCCGGCGGCTGGGGCCAGGCCCCCTACGCCGGCGGGCCCGGTGGACCCCCGGCCGGCGGTTGGGGGACCGGACCGCAGCGGCCGCAGCAGCGGAAGTCGAACCGGTCGCAGTGGATCATCATCGTCGGCGCGGTGCTGGCCGTCGTCCTGGTCGCGGTCGGTGTGGTCCTGCTGGTCACCGGCGGGGACGACGAGACGCCGGTCGCGGAGCAGACGCCGAACCCGGTCGGCACCCTGTACACGCCGCCGACGCCGACCAAGCCGGTGATCACCAAAGGCCCGAACGACACCGGCGTCGAGGTCGGCGGCGGGATCTGGTTCACCCCGGCCCGGGGCTGGCTGCCGGACTGGGACAAGTCCAAGGGCGGCAAGAACTACATCCTGCAGCAGTTCAACGCGCGCGGCCTGATCGACGGCTACTACTGGGTCCGGCAGACCGAGCTGTACGACGCCAAGGGCTTCGCCGAGCACCTCGTCGACATCGAGTCGAACGACATGAAGAACGTCAAGATCGGCAAGGGCGTCACCTGCAAGCCGGCCAACGAGGCGATCAAGGCCTGCTACGCGCTGTCGTACAGCGGCATCTGGGTGGCCAAGAACGGCCGCCAGATCAAGATGCAGGGTTTCGTGACCGCCTACCAGGACCAGTTCGACAAGGTCACCGCGACCGACGCGGCGCTGGAGTCCAGGGTCTACAAGCGCCGGGTCGGCGAGCTGATCTACATGAACAACACCCTGGTCAAGAGCTTCTGAACAGCGTCTGACCTGGGGTTTTTAGAAACTGTCGGCGGCGCGCCGTACGGTGGAGGGCATGAGACAGGTCTCGGATCTCCAGCGGATGGTCGCGCCGCTCAAGGTCGTGTCGGATTTCGAGCCGGCAGGCGACCAGCCGACCGCGATCGCGGACCTCGAGCGCCGGATCAACTCCGGCGAGCAGGACGTCGTCCTGCTCGGCGCCACCGGCACCGGCAAGACGGCCACCATCGCCTGGCTGGCCGAGCGGATCCAGCGGCCGATGCTGATCCTGCAGCCGAACAAGACGCTCGCCGCCCAGTTCGCGAACGAGCTGCGGCACTTCTTCCCGGCCAATGCCGTCGAGTACTTCGTCTCCTACTACGACTACTACCAGCCGGAGGCGTACGTCCCGCAGACGGACACCTACATCGAGAAGGACTCCTCGATCAACGAGGAGGTCGAGCGGCTGCGGCACTCGGCGACCTGGTCGCTGCTGACCCGCCGCGACGTCGTCGTGGTCGCGACCGTCTCCTGCATCTACGGCCTGGGCTCCGCCGACGAGTACCTGAACCGGATGATCCACGTGAAGGTCGGCACCGAGATGGACCGCGACGGGCTCCTGCGGAAGCTCGTCGGGGTGCAGTACGCGCGCAACGACCTGGCCGGCACCCGGGGCACGTTCCGGGTCCGCGGCGACACGCTCGAGGTGTTCCCGGTGTACCAGGAGCTCGCCGTCCGGGTGGAGTTCTTCGGTGACGAGATCGAGCGGGTGATGACGCTGCACCCGCTGACCGGTGAGGTGCTGAGCGAGGAGGACGAGGTCTACATCGGCGCCGCGACGCACTACGTCACCGCGCCGGAGAAGATGGAGCGCGCGATCACCTCAATCGAGGCCGAGCTCGAGGAGCGGCTGGCCGAGCTGGAGCGCAACGGGCAGTTGCTCGAGGCGCAGCGGCTGCGGATGCGCACGACGTACGACATCGAGATGATGCGCCAGATCGGCACCTGCTCGGGCATCGAGAACTACTCCCGCCACACCGACGGCCGCGAGCCGGGGTCGGCGCCGCACTGCCTGCTGGACTACTTCCCGGAGGACTTCCTGCTCGTCATCGACGAGTCGCACGTGACCGTCCCGCAGATCGGCGGGATGTACGAGGGCGACATGTCCCGGAAGCGGACGCTGGTCGAGCACGGGTTCCGGCTGCCGTCGGCGATGGACAACCGGCCGCTGCGCTGGGAGGAGTTCCTGGAGCGGATCGGCCAGACCGTCTACCTGTCCGCCACCCCGGGGCAGTACGAGCAGGACAAGTCCGACGGGTTCGTCGAGCAGATCATCCGGCCGACCGGCCTGGTCGACCCCGAGGTGATCGTGAAGCCGACCAAGGGCCAGATCGACGACCTGATCCACGAGATCCGGCTCCGGGTCGAGCGCGACGAGCGGGTCCTGGTCACCACGCTGACCAAGAAGATGTCCGAGGACCTGACCGACTACCTGCTCGAGATGGGTATCCGGACCAGGTACCTGCACTCCGAGGTCGACACCCTCCGCCGCGTCGAGCTGCTCCGCGAGCTGCGGATGGGGGAGTACGACGTCCTCGTCGGCATCAACCTGCTGCGTGAGGGCCTCGACCTGCCGGAGGTGTCGCTGGTCGCGATCCTGGACGCCGACAAGGAGGGCTTCCTGCGGTCCGGCCGGTCGCTGATCCAGACCATCGGCCGTGCCGCCCGGAACGTGTCCGGCCAGGTGTTCATGTACGCCGACAAGATCACCCCGTCGATGGAGCAGGCGATCGACGAGACGAACCGGCGCCGGGCCAAGCAGATGGCCTACAACAAGGAAGCCGGGATCGACCCGCAGCCGCTGCGGAAGAAGATCGCCGACATCACCGACATGCTGGCCCGCGAGGACGCCGACACCGCTGAGCTGCTCGGCTCCGGCCGGACCCAGTCGCGCGGCAAGGCGCCGGTCCCGGGCGGCGGCAAGGCGAAGGCGGGGGAGAAGGCGAAGGAGCTGGCCGGCGGCCTGCCGTCGTCGGACCTGGCCGACCTGATCCAGCAGCTGACCGACCAGATGCACAACGCCGCGGCCGAGCTCCAGTTCGAGGTAGCCGCCCGGTACCGCGACGAGATCTCCGAGCTGAAGAAGGAGCTCCGCCAGATGACCGCCGCCGGCGCCAAGTAGCCGGCCGGTTGTCGGGGGCCCGCGTCGGCTAGGCCGGCCGGGTCAGGCCGGCGGCCTCAGGTCGGCGGGCTCAGGTCGGCGTTGCTCACGGACGCCGGACGACGGTCGGCTTGGGGGACTCGTCGACAGTGAGGGTGAAGACGTCCGGGCGGGCGTAGTGCCCGTCGGCGTCGAAGTCGAACTTCGCGCGGTCCAGGTCGCCGAGATCGAGCTCGGCGACCAGGACGCCCGGACCGCCGCGCAGCGGTCCGGCGAGCACCTCGCCGAGCGGCGAGACGAACACGCTGCCGCCGTCGATGAGCACGGTCTCCGGCGCGTCGCCCTGGATCGGGTGGACGTCGTCCGGCAGGTCGGCGCGGGTGAGGTACTGGTTCGCGCTGATCACGAAGCACCGGCCTTCGAGCGCGATGTGCCGCATGGTGGCCTGCCACTGGTCGCGGTCGTCGACCGTCGGCGCACACCAGAGCTGCACGCCCTTGGAGTACATCGACTGCCGGAACAGCGGCATGTAGTTCTCCCAGCAGATGGCCGCGCCCAACACGCCGACCTCGGTCTGCACGGCCGGCATGGTCGAGCCGTCGCCCTGTCCCCAGAGGTAGCGCTCCGCCGCGGTCGGCATGAGCTTGCGATGCGTCGCGACGAGCCCGCGCTGCGGATCGATGAAGACCGCGGTGCAGTACAGCGTTCCCCCGGCCCGCTCGATCACCCCGGCGACGAGGTGGACGTCCAGCTCCGCGGCCAGTTCTGCCAGCCGGGCGATCTCCGGCCCGGGCAGCTCCACCGCAGCCTCGCGGTACCGCCGGAAGACGTCCCGGCCCTCCGGCGACCGCGAGCCGACCGTGATCCCGAAGTCGAGCCCCTTCGGATACCCGCCCAGGAACGCCTCCGGCAGCACGATCAGCCGCGCGCCACCCGCCGCGGCCTCCCGCACGTACCGCTCCGCCGTCCCCAGCGTCGCGGGCGTGTCGAACAACGTCGAGCCGGCCTGCACGGCGGCAACCACAACGGAAGTCATGTCCGGCAGCGTACGGTTTCGTCGTGCGGGCGTAGGCGTGGCTGGAGGGGAAGTGGGATGACGAGACTGACCGGTGACGACGTGCTGGAGCACTGCCTGGGGAAGCCGGGGGCTTGGCAGGACGAGCCGTGGGAGGGGGACCTGGTGGCGAAGGTCGGCGACAAGATCTTCGCGTTCCTCGGTGGCGACGGGGTCGGGATCAAGTGCGGCGCCAACCGGGAGGAGGCCGACGAGCTGGTCGACACCTATCCGGGTGACGTCGAGAAGATGGCGTACATCGGCCGGTCGGGCTGGAACACGGTCCGGCTCGGCGGCGCCGTGCCCGACGACGAGATCCTCGAGCTGATCGACACGTCGTACGAGACGATCGTGGCCAAACTTCCGAAGTCGAAACGGCCGTGACGCCGGTCACACCGGGTGGTCGCCGGGTCGGTACGGTGGGTATACAGTACGCCGTACACAATCTGACTGGGTGTGATGAGGGCGACATCTGCGTACAACCAGTGACCGAATGGGGATATTCCCACTGCGGGCCGTGATCATTCCGACAAGAGGATACGGCGCTCCGGATTTGGTGACTTGGACATCGACCGGTCAGAATAGGGGTGGAGAAGGGGAGTATTCCTTCGCGGCGGTATCGTCATCACGGTCAAGGGACTCGCTTCCCGCGCCCGGTGCCGCCGGCCAGGCTCGTCGAGCGAGTCTGGCGGAAGAGACCTTCGGAGTCCTGTTCCGTCTGCGCTCCGGAGGTTTCTTGTGCACGTTGCTGACTACGTTTGGTACATCACCGTCGGTGTGCTGCTGGCGTTGCTCGCGTTCGATGTCTTCATCATCGGGCGGCGCCCGCATGAACCGACGACCCGGGAGTCGGCGACCGCGATCGCGTTCTACGTCGGTCTGGCGATTGTCTTCGGCCTCGGGGTCTGGGTGTTCTCCGGTGGTCAGTACGCGGGAGAGTTCTTCGCCGGCTGGCTGACCGAGTACAGCCTCAGCGTCGACAACCTGTTCATCTTCCTGATCATCATGTCCAGGTTCGGCGTGCCCAGGAAGTACCAGCAGACCGCGCTGCTGGTCGGCATCATCCTGGCGCTGGTGTTCCGCGGCATCTTCATCGCGGTCGGCGCGGCCGCGATCAACCAGTTCTCCTGGATCTTCTACCTGTTCGGCGCGTTCCTGGTCTACACCGCCGTCCACCTGGCCATGCAGGGTGAGAACGACGACGACGACTACAAGGAGAACGCGGTCATCCGGTTCGCCAAGAAGCGGCTGAACGCGTCCGACGAGTACAACGGCGTCAAGCTGACGATCGTCAAGAACGGCAAGCGACTCGTCACCCCGATGGCGATCGTGATCATCGCGCTTGGCACCACCGACCTGCTGTTCGCGCTGGACTCGATCCCGGCGATCTACGGCCTCACCCAGGAGCCGTTCCTGGTCTTCACCGCGAACGTGTTCGCCCTGATGGGTCTGCGGCAGCTGTACTTCCTGCTCGGCGACCTGCTGAAGCGGCTGGTGTACCTGTCGATCGGCCTGTCCGTCGTGCTCGCCTTCATCGGCGTGAAGCTGGTCCTGCACGCGATGCACGTGAACGAGCTGCCGTTCATCAACGGCGGTCACCACATCGAGTGGGCCCCGGAGATCCCGATCTGGTTCTCGCTGGGCTTCATCATCATCACTCTGGGCATCACCACGGTCGCCAGCCTCCGCAAGTCCGCCAAGAACCCGCCGCACTGGCACACGGACTCAGACGGCGGCGGCGAGCTGGACGAGTCCACCCCGGTCGAGACCCCGAACGGCAAGACCGAGCCGGCGATCGACGACAAGACCAAGGCGGAACTGGACTCCATCCCGGAGCCCGAGCAGTCGGACGCCAAGAAGCGCTGAGCAAGAACACAGTTCGCCCCAGACCATCATTTGGTCTGGGGCGAACGTGTGTCTGCAGGTGCTACAGACGGGCGGCTGCGACCAGGGTGCCGCGGCGGTCGTCGGTGAGGGGTTCGTTTTCGAGGCGCTTGCCGGTTTCGGAGGCGTGGAGCATGCCTTCGGGGGAGACGAAGCCGACGTGGTGGACGGGCTTGCCGGGGCGAGCGAAGAAGTAGAGGTCGCCCGGTTGGGCTTCGGCGATCGGGATGTTCTCCAGCGTGTCCGCCTGGTCGTGGGCGTCGCGCGGGGTGCGAAGGCCGAGCACCCGGCTCACCGTGTGCACCAGACCGGAGCAGTCCAGCCCGTAGGCCGACGTACCGCCCCACAGGTACTCGAGCCCGAGGAACTGCGCCCCCAGCGCCAGCCGATCCTCGGCCGACCCTGCGCCGGACCGCAGTGCGCTGTCAGCCAGCCAGCCCGACCCACCATCCGGTGTCGCCACCCGCGTGTACCCGTCCGCATGCTCAACCGACGCAAGCACCGTGGCAAACGACAAGTCACCCAGGACCCGAGCATCACCCGCCGGCTCAGCGAGCAGAGCAGCAGTCGGTACTGCGATGGCGACCGGAGCCGACGCGGCCGACGGCAACTCGCCCAGGTGGCTCGACGGCACCCAGCCCGGGTACCCCAGCTCGTCCTGCGACGACGGCTGCCACGGCGCGACGATCTCCGACCACCCGTCCCGTTCCGACCGCACCAGCACAGGCTCGGCGAACAGCAGTTGGGTGAGCGTCCGGTCGTGCAGTCCGAGGCGGGTCTCGGTGTCCATCGACTTCGCCCAGGCAGCCACGTCGGGCTGGGCGGCGATCGCGGGGGCGTCGATGTCCCGGGGCGCGTCCGGTGCGGTCCACACCGTGCTGACCGGGACTTTGGCGGCGACTAGCTTCATGCGGTCAAGCCTGTCACGCCGAGTCCGGGAGCCGACGGCAGGTGGATCAGCGCGCCTTCGTACCGGATCCCGCCGGTCACCGGCGCCTCCCGAAGCCACCACGCCGCGTCCAGGTCGTTGACCGCCGACGTCGGGTACGCCGACACCAGCGCAGCCGCCGCGCCGACGCCGACCGGACCTTCCATCATCGACCCGACGATGGTCTGGATCCTGTGCTCCCGGGCCAGTTCCAGCAGCGTCCGGGCCGGCCCGAGCCCACCGCACTTTGCCAGCTTCACGTTCACCATGTCCGCGGCGCCGTGCCGGATCACGGCCACCAGGTCGCGGACGCCGTACACGGACTCGTCGGCGAGGATCGGTGTGCTGACCCGGTCCGTCACCCACGCCATCCCGTCGAGGTCGGCCGCGGGCACCGGCTGCTCGACAAGCTCGAGGTCGCAGCCGGCGTCCTCCATCGCGCGGATCGCGGTCACCGCGTCGCGCCGCGACCACCCCTGGTTGGCGTCGAGCCGGAGCGACGGGCCGGGACCGATCGCCGCACGGACCTGGCGGACCCGCTCGAAGTCGGCGCGCGCGTCGCCGGTGCCGACCTTGATCTTGAGCACCGTGAAGCCATCGGCAACGCGAGCTTGTGCGGCGGTGGCGAGCGCGTCGGCATCGCCGACCGACAGCGTGACGTCGGTGGCGACCGTGTCCACCGTCGAACCGAGGAAGTTGTGCAGCGACTGCCCGCGACGCCGGGCGGCCAGGTCGTGCAGAGCGACGTCGACCGCGCCCTTGGCGCCGAAGTTGCCGACGGCAGCGTTCTGCACCCGGCGCAGCGCCTCGGTCAGGTCGTCCGGCTCGAGCCCGTCCAGCGCGGCCGCGATCGGTCCCTCGACACACGCCTGTGCGCCGGCGAGCGACTCCCCGGTGACCTTCCAGACCTGCGGTGCCTCGCCCCAACCGCTGACCGAGCCGTCGCTGATCTCGACCAGCAGCGAGTCGGCGTGCGTCGCCGTACGCAGGGCCGTCACGAACGGGGTGTGCAGCGGCGCCGACACCAGGTGCGTGGAGAGCTTCATCGAACGGCCTCCAGGTCGTGCCGGTGGTTCCAGGCCTCCAGCGCGATCGAGGCGATCAGCTTCTGTGCGTCCGCATCGGGCAGGTCGGACGTCGTGCACACCACGAGCACGAACGGTTCCGCGTCCGGCGGGCGGACGATGCCGCCGTCGTGCCGGATCCGGGTATCCCAGCCGTTCTTGTGCTCGACCCGGGTCCCGGTCGGCAGCAGCGCGGGGATCTCGCCGTTCCACTGGTTGCCGGCCAGCAGGTCGCGCAGGTACGTGCCGGAGGCGCCGTCCTGATTGCCCACTGCAACCAGTACGGCGGCCAGCCCGGCCGGGCTCATCTCGTTGCTGATCCCGGCCCGGCGCGCCGGGATGTCATCGATCCCACGCCGGATCGCGCTCGGTCCCGGCCGCAGCTCGGCATCGGCTGCCTCGACGCCGGTCAACTCCAGTACCAGGTTCGTCGCGAGGTTGCTGGACAGCGTGATCATCTCGGTCGCGAGCCAGCCCAGCGGCACCTGCGTGCCCAGCTTGGTCCAGGTCGCGGGCGCGTCGTCCTCGTCCTGGCGCACGCCGAACCGCCCGCCGGCCGCGGACGCGAAGTCGTTGTGCACGGTCACCAGCTGGTCGAGCGCCAGCTCACCCGCCTCGACCTTGCGCATCATCGCCATCGCCACCGGCAGCTTCATCGTGCTGGCGGAGTAGTGCGTCCGCTCTGCCTCGTGCTCGAACACCGGTACGCCGTCCAGCCGGCCCAGCCACACCCCGAAGTCGCCGCTCCCGTCGACCTCCCGGAGCAGTTCCGCGATTCCCATGCCGCTCACCCTTCCACACAGCCGCCTGGCAGACTGCCGAGGGTGTCCAGAGCATTGGGTCTGATCCTCGGCTTCGCCGCCGACCGTGTGCTCGGCGATCCGCGCCGCTTCCACCCGGTGGCCGGCTTCGGCCAGGTCGCGACCCGCCTGGAGCGCCGCTGGTACGGCGACTCGCGCGCAGCCGGCGCGGCCTACACCAGCGCCCTCGTCGGTACGGCGCTCGCCGGCGGAGCGCTCGTGGAGCGGCTGACCCGGAACCGCCCGATCCTCCACACCCTGGTCACGGCTGCCGCGACCTGGACCGTGCTCGGCGCCCGCAGCCTGGACCGCGAGGCCGAGCACATGGCCGGCCTGCTCGAGGAGAAGGACATCCCGGCAGCGCGCTCCCGGTTGAGCCACCTGTGCGCGCGGGATGCGACCGACCTGGAGGCCGATGAGCTGGCCCGGGCGACCGTCGAGTCGCTCGCCGAGAACACCTCCGACGCCTGTGTCGCGCCACTGCTGTGGGGCGGTGTGCTCGGAGTGCCCGGCCTGCTCGGGTACCGCGCCGCGAACACGCTCGACGCGATGGTCGGCTACAAGTCGGCGAAGTACCTGAACTTCGGGTGGGCGGCTGCCCGGCTCGACGACGTACTCAATCTGCTGCCGGCGCGGGCGTGCGCCGTACTGACCGGATTCGCCGCCGGGCGGCTGCGCGAGGCGGTCGGAGTCTGGCGACGGGACGCGTCGAAGCATCCGAGTCCGAACGCCGGTCCGGTCGAGGCTGCGTTCGCCGGCGCGCTGGACCTGCAGCTCGGCGGGCGGAACAGCTACGGGGACTATCAGGAGGACCGTGGCACGCTGGGAGACGGACCCACGCCGACGGTCGCGGACGTCCGCCGTACGGCTGCCCTCGCGCGGCGCGTCGGCGTCGCGGCGGTGGGAGTGGCGGCGATGCTGGCCGGAATGAGCCGGCGGAGGGGGAGACGCGTTGGGTAAGGACCTGAGCCGGCGGCCGCGGCGGATTGCGCTGATCCGGCACGCCGAGTCCGAGGCGAACCTGGACAAGACGATCTTCGAGCGCGTCCCCGACCACGCCATCCCGCTGACGCAGCACGGCCACGAGCAGGCGATCCAGGCGGGGAAGCGGCTGCGGGAGCTGTTCGACAACGAACCGGTCCGGGTCTACGTCTCGCCGTACCTGCGGGCCTGCCAGACACTGGAGTCGCTCGGCATCGACGACCTGCTGGAGGTCGTCCGCGAGGAGCCGCGGCTGCGGGAGCAGGACTGGGCCAACTTCCAGGACACCGCGGACATCGAGCGGCAGCAGCAGCTCCGGGACTCGTACGGGCACTTCTACTACCGGTTCACCCACGGCGAGTCCGGCTCCGACGTGTACGACCGGGTGTCCACGTTCCTGGAGACGATGCACCGCGACTTCGAGACGCCGGACGCGCCGCGGAACGTGCTGCTGGTCTCGCACGGGCTGACCATGCGGCTGTTCTGCATGCGCTGGTTCCACTGGTCGGTCCGGTTCTTCGAGACGCTGCGCAACCCGGACAACGCCGAAACACGCGTCCTGCTGCGGCAGCCGGATTTCCGGTACAAGCTGGACCGGCCGTTCGAGCAGTGGACACCTTACGAACCGACGGAACGGGAGCGATCGGCATGGTTGTAGAGCAGACCCGGGAGGCGGTCCTCGAGCTGCTGGCGAGCCTCTCGCCGGCCCAGCTGGACAAGATCAGGGCAGCGTTCGACACGCCCGACCACAAGGACTGGACGTACCTGCCCGGCGACCGGCCCGGGCTGCCGCTGGCCGAGCTGAACCCGGCCCAGCAGCGGCTCGCGGAGCGGCTGATCGAGGTCGGCTGCAGCGAGCGCGGCGTGGCCGACTCGATGGCCGTGCTGGAGGCGGAGGTGATCCTGCGCGAGATCCCCGACCTGCCGCCGACGGGGGAGTGGGAAGGGTCCGTGCTGGGTCAGCGGTACTTCCTCCGCGTGCTCGGCGACCCGTCCGACACGGAGCCGTGGGCCTGGCGGCTGAACGGTCACCACCTGGCTCTGCACGTGACGCTGGTCGACGGCGCGATCGCGTTCACGCCGCAGTTCATCGGGTCGAACCCGGCCGAGGTGAGGTCCGGCCCGCAGGCGGGCCGGCGGTTCCTGGCCGCCGAGCAGGACCTGGGCTTCCAGCTCCTGCACGCCCTCGACTCCGGCCAGCGCGCGGTCGCCGTCGTCTCCGACGAGGCGCCCGACGACATCCTCACCCGGCACGACCCGGTCGCCGACGCGTCCCTGCTGCACCGCGGCCTCGCGTACGGCGAGATGACCGCCGAGCAGCGCCAGGTGTTCAGCCTCCTGATCGGCCAGTACGTCGGCCGCGCCGCCGGGCCGATCGGGTTGCAGACCTGGCAGGACATCACCGACCACGGCATCGAGCGCCTGACCTTCGCCTGGGCCGGCAAGACCGAACCGGGCGTAGGCAACCGGCACTACTACTCGATCGCCGGCCCGACCTTCCTCGCCGAGTACGACAACACCCAGGACAACGCCAACCACATCCACTCCGTCTGGCGCGACCTCCGCAACGACTGGGGCACCGACCTCCTCGCCGCCCACTACGCCACGCACCGCTGAGTAGGGGACCGCCAGACCATCACAACCGCCACCCAACGGCGGCTCCACGCTCAGCGGCGAGCGACTGGCGCAATTGTGATGGCCTGGCGCTCCGGCCCTCTCAAAGCCGTCGGCTAGAGTCGGCGACGTCAACCGACGGCATCAGCAGGAACCCGGTGTGAGTCCGGGACGGTCCCGCCACTGTGACCACCTCGCGTGGGAGTCAGGAACTGCCGCCGTCGAACCTCCGGACGGGGCGTGGACACCCCGAGGAAGGACTCGTGGCGCGTGCCCGCGAACCTGCTGCTGCTCTCCACCGCCGACACCGACCTGCTGGCTGCCTCTGAGGCGGACGCGGGCTGGAAGGTCGCGAACCCCGCCCGGCTCGACCTGGCCGAGCTCACCCCGCTGCTTGACTCCGCCGAGGTCGTGGTCGTCCGCCTGCTCGGCGGCCGCCGGGCCTGGGAGGAAGGGCTCGACGCGGTGATCGCGTCCGGCAAGCCGGCCGTGGTGGTCAGCGGCGAGGCCGCGCCCGACGCCGAGCTGATGTCGCTGTCGACCGTGCCCGCCGGTGCGGTCACCGAGGCGCTCGCCTACCTGCGCGAGGGCGGCGCCGGGAACCTCCGGAACCTGGCCGGCTTCCTCCGCGACACGATCTTGCTGACCGGCGACGAGTTCGACCCACCGCAGGCACTCCCGGCGTACGGCGTCCGCGGCACCTTCGTCGAGGACCAGCGGCCGGTCGTCGGCATCGTCTACTACCGCGCGCACGAGATCTCCGGAAACACCGCGTTCGTCGACGCACTGGCCGCGGCTGTGTCGAACGCGGGCGCGCAGCCGCTACCTGTGTACTGCGGCACCCTCCGCGGACTGGATCCGACCAGCGCCGAGAACGCCGGCCTCTTCGAGCTGCTGCGCAAGTGCGACGTTCTGGTCACCACTCTGCTCGCCGCCGGTGGATCCGTCGCGGCGGACGCGAGCGCAGGCGGCGCGGACGACGCCTGGGACGCCGGTGCGCTCGCGTCGCTCGACATCCCGCTGCTCCAGGGCCTCGCGCTGACCTCGACGCGCGAGCAGTGGGAGGCCAGCGACGCCGCGGTGAGCCCGCTGGACGCGGCGACCCAGGTGGCCATTCCGGAGTTCGACGGGCGGCTGATCACGATCCCGTTCTCGTTCAAGGCGTACGACGAGGACGGGCTCGCTCGTTACGCGCCCGACCCGGAGCGTTGCGACCGGCTGGCCGGGATCGCGGTCGCGCATGCCCGGCTCCGGCACGTCCCGGTCGCCGAGAAGCGGCTCGCTCTGGTGTTGTCGTCGTACCCGACGAAGCACGCGCGGATCGGGAACGCGGTCGGTCTGGACACTCCGGCGTCCGCAGTCGTGCTGCTCGGGCAGCTCGAGGCGGCCGGGTACGACCTCGGCGGGCTCGACCTGAGTGAGCTGCAGGGCGCGGACGGCGCCGACGGGCTGATCCACCGGCTGATCGCGGCCGGCGGGCACGACGTCGACTGGCTGACCGACGAACAGCTGGCGAACGCGGTGGCGAAGGTCCCGCTGTCGACGTACCAGCAGTGGTTCGGCCGGGTCCCGGAGTCGTTGCGTGAGGCAATGACCGAGGCCTGGGGAGCGCCGCCGGGGGAGTTGTACGTCACCCCGTCCGGTGAGATTGCGCTTGCGGCCTTGCGGTTCGGGAACGTCGTCCTGATGATCCAGCCGCCGCGTGGGTTCGGCGAGAACCCGGTGGCGATCTACCACGACCCGGACATGGCGCCGTCGCACCACTACCTGGCGGCGTACCGCTGGCTGGAGGCCTCGGTGGACGAGGGCGGCTTCGGTGCGCACGCCGTCGTACACCTGGGCAAGCACGGGACGCTGGAGTGGCTGCCGGGCAAGGGCATCGGGATGGCGGCCGACTGCGCGCCGGACGCCGTACTCGGGAACCTGCCGATGGTCTACCCGTTCATCGTCAACGACCCCGGCGAGGGGACACAGGCGAAGCGGCGGGCGCACGCCACCGTCGTCGACCACCTGGTGCCACCGATGGCCCGGGCCGAGACGTACGGCGACATGGCGAAGCTGGAGTACCTGCTCGACGAGTACGCGACTGTGCAGGCGCTGGACCCGGACAAGGTGCCGACGCTGCGGGCTCAGATCTGGACGCTGATCCAGGCGGCGCAGCTGCACCACGACCTGCACACGTCGGAGAAGCCTGAGGACGACGACTTCGATGAGTTCGTGCTGCACCTGGACGGCTACCTGTGCGAGATCAAGGACGTGCAGATCCGCGACGGGCTGCACGTGCTCGGCGGTGCGCCGGCCGGCGAGGCGCGGGTCAACCTGGTGCTCGCCGTGCTGCGCGCCCGGCAGCTGTGGGGTGGCTCCTACTCGATTCCGGGTCTGCGTACGGCGCTCGGCGACACCTTCGGCGTTTCCGAGGCCGACCTGCTGGCCGACCCCGGAAAGGCCGTTGACCTCGCCGACCTGGCGACGCTGGCCGATCTGCCCGCGGTGACCGGCGCGGACGGTGTCGACCTGCTGGAAGCGGTCGCCCGGAAGCTGGTCGTCGGGATGGAGACGCTGAGCTGGGACGCGGCGAAGGTCCCGGTGGTCGTCGCCGAGGTCATCGGCCGGTCGTCCGCCGGCGTCGAGGCCTCGCTGACCTTCGCCGCGACCGAGGTGGTGCCGCGACTCGCGAGAACCGGTGACGAGCTCGCCAACATCCTGCGCGCGCTGGACGGCCGCTTCGTCGAGGCCGGTCCGTCGGGATCGCCGACCCGCGGTCTGGTGAACGTGCTGCCGACCGGCCGCAACTTCTACGCCGTCGACCCGAAGGCGATCCCGAGCCGCAATGCCTGGGACGTCGGCGTTGCGCTTGCAGACTCGCTGCTGAACCGGCACCAGGCCGAGACAGGGGAGTGGCCGCGATCGGTCGGCCTGACGGTGTGGGGTACGTCGGCCATGCGCACCCAGGGCGACGACCTCGCCGAGGTGTTGTGGCTGCTCGGCTGCCGCCCGGTCTGGGACGACGCGTCCCGCCGGGTCACCGGTTTCGAGGTGGTCCCGCTCGACGAGCTCGGCCGCCCGCGGATCGACGTCACGGTCCGGATCTCCGGGTTCTTCCGGGACGCCTTCCCGCACGTCGTCGCGCTGCTGGACGAGGCGGTCCGCACGGTCGCCGCGCTGGACGAGCCGGCCGCGGACAACTATCTTCGCGCGCATGTGGACGCCGATGTTGCTGAAGGCAATGATCTGAGGTCGGCCACCGCACGGGTCTTCGGCTCCAAGCCCGGCTCGTACGGCGCCGGCCTGCTGCCTCTCGTGGACGCGCGGAACTGGCGCACCGACGCAGAGCTCGCCGAGGTGTACGCCGTCTGGGGCGGGTACGCCTACGGCAAGGACCTCGACGGCGCCGAGGCCCGCGGGTCGATGGAGCGTGCGTACGCGCGGATCCAGGTGGCGGCCAAGAACGCGGACACCCGCGAGCACGACATCATGGACTCCGACGACTACTTCCAGTACCACGGCGGCATGATCGCGATGGTCCGCCACCTCACCGGCGCGAACCCGAAGGCGTACGTCGGCGACTCCGCCGTACCGGCGCAGGTCAAGACGCGGACGCTCGAGGAGGAGACCAGGCGGGTCTTCCGGGCCCGGGTGGTGAACCCGCGCTGGATGGCGGCGATGCGGCGGCACGGGTACAAGGGCGCCTTCGAGATGGCCGCGACGGTCGACTACCTCTTCGGGTACGACGCGACCGCCGGCGTGGTCGACGACTGGATGTACGAGACGCTGACGACCGAGTACGTCGCCGACCCGGAGATGGCCGAGTTCTTCCGCAAGTCGAACCCGTGGGCCCGGCACGGGATCGCGGAGCGGCTGCTGGAGGCGGCCCAGCGCGGTCTGTGGTCGGAGCCGTCCGCCGAAGCCCTCGAAACGCTACGCAGCGCAGTCCTTGAGACGGAGGGTGACATCGAGGACCGCGGCTGATTGGGTAGAGGTATGGCGCCGGAGAACCTGAGAGTCCTGATCACCAACGACGACGGCTACCAGGCTCCGGGCATCCGGGCACTCGCTCCCGCGATCGCCGAGCTCGGGTACGACGTACTGGTCGTGGCGCCGCTGGACGACCAGAGCGGTGTCGGCTCGGCGCGTGCCGGGATGGTCGGCCGCCCGATCCGGACCGACTCGGAGACGGATGGCGGCATCACTTACCACGGCATCGACGGGACGCCGGCGCTCGCGGTGACGCTGGCGGCCGTCGGGGCGTTCGGCGCTGTTCCGGACCTGGTCGTGTCGGGGATCAACCGTGGCCACAACATCGGTGTGCCGATCTTCCACTCCGGCACCGTGGCGGCGGCCCTGACCGCAGCCGGGCAGGGGTTGTCGGCGGTTGCCGTGAGCATCGACTCCGAGGACCCCGCGCACTGGGGCACGGCGGGTGCGGTGGCTGCCGAGGCGCTGACCTGGATCGTGCCCGAGCCGGCCGGGACAGTGCTCACCATCAACGTGCCGGACCGTCCGCTCGACCAGTTGGCCGGCGTACAGCACGCATCGCTGGCGCCGATCAAGCGGTCCCGGATCACCGGTGCGACCGCGCCGACCGGCGAGCCGATGATCGAGCTCTCACCGCCGGCCGCGAATCCGGTCCCCGGCTCCGACGAGGCCCTCCTCGCCGCCGGGTACGTCGCGGTGACCCCGATCATCGGCATCCGCGAGGTCAAGGACGACGCGGCCGCCACCGCCCTGGCGAAGCGACTGTCCAGCTACCGATGAAGCTGTACGTCGCGGAGTACGGCCCGCCGGATGCTCCACCGCTCCTCTTCATCCACGGCCACGGCGGGGGCTATCACTACCAGCGCTGCCAGGGCGATCGGCTCGGGCTTCGGCTGATCGCTCCCGATCAGCGCGGTGTTCTCCACTCGGGTCCGTTGGGTCCCGACGAGCCGATCAACCTCGACGTACTCATCGCGGACTTCGAGGAACTGCGCGAAGACCTTGGCATCGAGCGATGGGCGATCCTCGGGCACTCGGCCGGCGGCAACTACGCGGTCGAGTACGCGATTCGGCATCAGTCCGCGGTCAGCGCGGTTGTCTTCGACTGCCCGTGCTGGGACTTCGACGCCAACGACCGCCACCGGCTGCCGATCTTCGCCCGCCTGTACGACGAGCTCGGCGACCACGAGCGCGCGGCCCGCTGCCGGGAGCTGGCAGCCGTCGATCGCCGGCTGACGGCGGACGACAAGACGTACGAACTGGCCTGGGGCCTCGGCGACCGCTTCCAGGACCTGTCGTTCCACGATCCGTCCCGGCGGGCGGAGTTCCACCGGATCGGGGAGTCGGCCGGCTTCACCGACGAGATGTGGGAACGCGGCAACAGCCACCTGGTGACGCTGCCCGAGCTCTACACCTCCAAGCTCGACCGCCTGGCTTCGATCACCCAGCCGACCCTCCTGATCGAGGGCGTCGACGACCTCGCCACCGACCCGGTCTCGGTCCAGGCCTACCGCGACAACGTCCCCACCGGCCACGTCGTCACCTTCGCCCGCTCCGGCCACTTCCCGCACTTCGAGGAACCGGAACGCTACGCCGACCTCGTGCGCTCGTTCGTCCTAGAGGAAGCCCAGTAGCTCCGCGTTGGACCGCACCGGCTGCCCTTCCGGCCCGCTGAGCATGTCCTCGAAGCCGACCCGTACGTCGTACCCACGCCCGACGGCCCACCGCAGCACCGGCCAAGCCCACTCGTTCTCCCCGTGCACCAGCACGTCCCCTGTCGGCAGGACATCCAGCACCGCCTGGGCCGCCTCGATGCCGTCGGCCCCTGGCGAGATCCCCGGAATCGCCTCCACCAGCACCCGAGTCACCGGCCCACCCCACGCCAGATACTTCTCCGCGGCCGCCGGTGTGAACAACCCAGCCTCAACCCCGATCCCCTTCCCCAGCAGGCACTCCGCAACGTCCTCGGCCCCCACCTCATGAAAGTTCACACTCGCAAAGTCGGGCCCCCGCTCCCACCGGGAGATCAACTCCAACCGCCGCGCAAGCTCAGGCTCGATCCCTTCCCGGGTAGACACCCCCACCGGCACGCCTGGACACCGCGCCTGCACCGCGTCGACCGCGCGCCGAACGTCCTCCCACCGCAAACTCTCCAGCCCATCACCCCCACGCGGATGAACATGCACCGCCCCCACCCCGCCCCGAACCACACCCTCCGCGTCCCACCCCAACTCCTCCGCACTCACCGGCACCCCAGGGTGATCCCCCTTCGACCGATCCCCGTTCAAACAACCCTTGATCAACACCATCCCAAGCTATAGCCGCGCGTTCGTGTTCAGTCAGCCGGTCGCCGCTGCTCGGCCAGCGCGGCGGCAGCCACCCGGGGCGGTTCGGCAGACCACCTTCGGCGGGATCGCGGTGTGGTCGATGAAGCGCGATAAGCGCAAGCAGGGTGGATGGGAGCGCGCGGAGCGGGCGCGAAAGAGGAGCGGCTGGGGGAGCGTGCGTGGGGAAGATCTCTTGGCTTGTCGCTGAGGGAGGCGGTGAGGTGTGCCATGATCGGGCGGACGGGTGTGGAGGAACACCGGTGACCGGCTTGGCCGGGAGTCCGGGGCGGTCCCGCCACTGTGACCGGGGTGACCCGGGAGCCAGGACATCTGCACGCCGTCCGCCGGTTCGCGATCTCCGCGGTACGGCGTACCAGCTGCCGTAGCGGGCGTGGACACCCGCTCGACGAAGGGACCCCGCCGATGCGGCCTGCAGTTCAGAGCTTCCCGTTCACAGCGGTCGTGGGGATGGAGGAACTGCAGCTCGCGCTGGTGCTGTCCGCGGTCTCCCCGGCGATCGGCGGCGTCCTGATCCGCGGCGAGAAGGGTACGGCGAAGTCGACCGCCGTCCGCGCGCTCACCGAGATCCTGCCACCGGTGGACGTCGTCCCGGGCTGCCGCTTCTCCTGCGACCCCGACCACCCCGAACCAACCTGCCCCGACGCCCCCCACCACGACGGACCGCAGCACGGTGAGCGTGCTGTTCGGCCGGCTCGGTTGGTTGAGTTGCCTGTTGGCGCGACCGAGGACCGGGTGCTCGGGTCGTTGCATCTCGGGCGTGCGTTGGCCGAGGGCGTCACGGCGTACGAGCCCGGTCTGCTCGCCGCCGCGCACCGCGGCCTCCTGTATGTCGACGAGGTCAACCTCCTGCACGACCACCTGGTCGACGTCCTGCTCGACGCCGCCGCGATGGGTCGCGCGACCGTCGAGCGCGACGGCGTGTCGGTCACGCACCCCGCGCGGTTCGTCCTGGTCGGCACCATGAACCCGGAGGAGGGCGAGCTCCGCCCGCAGCTCCTCGACCGCTTCGGCCTGACCGTCGACGTGGTCGCCAGCCGCGATCCCGCCGTACGCGTCGAGGTGATGCGCGCCCGGCTCGCGTACGAGGCCGACCCGGACGCCTTCATCGCGAAGTACGACGGGGCGCAGCGCGAGCTCGCGGAGCGCATCGTGAAGGCGCGCGCCCTGCTGTCCGAGGTGATCCTGACGGACTCGGCGCTGCGCCAGATCGCCGAGATCTGTGCGTCCTTCGACGTCGACGGGATGCGCGCCGACCTCGTCACCGCGCGTACGGCGGTCGCCCACGCCGCCTGGTCCGGCCGGACGGTCGTCGAGGTGGACGACGTACGCGCCGCCGCCAAGCTCGCACTGCCGCACCGCAAGCGCCGGAACCCCTTCGACGCACCCGGCCTCGACGACGAGCAGCTCGAAGAGGCAATCAGGAACAGCACGCCCCCACCGGATCCGGACGACGACCCGGACGGCGGACCGGACGACCCCGGCGGTCCCGGCGGCCGCCCGGATGGCGAGGACGGCCGGGATGGCGACGGTGGCCCCGACAGCCCGGGCGGCGTCGACTCGGAGAACGAGTCGAAGGGAGATCAGCCTGCAGCGGGTAAGTCAGGCCCGGCTCCGGCGGGTGAGGTCGTCGCGAGCTCGGAGCCGTACAAGGCCCGCCTGCTCAGCGTCCAGTCGCCCGGCGCGGGCGTCGCGGGCCGGCGGTCTCGGGCGATCACCGACGTGGGCCGCGTCGTGGGCGATCGCCCGCGGATCGGGCGCGAGTCCGGCAGACCGCACCTGCTGGCGACGATCCGCTCAGCCGCGCCGCACCAGCAGGTCAGAGGACGCACGGGCCGCGGTCTCCATGTCCAGCCGGCCGACGTGCGGCTGGCCGTGCGGGAAGGCCGTGAAGGCAACCTCGTCCTGTTCTGCGTCGACGCGTCCGGCTCGATGGGCAGCAAGAAGCGCATGGGTGAGGTGAAGACCGCGATCGTCTCCCTCCTGCTCGACGCCTACCAGCGTCGCGACACCGTCGGCCTCGTCACCTTCGCCGGCGCCACCGCCACGGTCGCGCTCCCTCCCACCGGCAGCGTCGAGACCGCCGTACGACGCCTCGACAGCCTGCCGACCGGTGGACGCACGCCACTCGCCGAGGGCTTGCTGCAAACAGCGGAGGTACTGCGAATCGCGGCCATCCGTGATCCCCGTCGCCGCCCACTGCTGGTGCTCGTCACCGACGGCCGCGCGACCCACGGCGACAACGCCTTCGCCCGCGCCAAGCAGGCCGCCGGCTGGGTCGCCCAGCAAGGAATCGCCGCCGTCGTCGTCGACTGCGAACCGCGCCGCGGCGTACGGCTCGGCCTGGCCGCCGAGCTGGCCGGCGACCTGTCCGCGGAGTACCTGGATCTCGGAGAAGTTGCCGCTGGCAACCTCATCCGCACGGTCACCGAACGGCGGGCAGCCTGATGCCGAAGGGACAGCCGACCGTCGTCCCGCAGGACGGCCTGACCACCCGGCAGCGCCGGAACCGGCCGCTGCTGATGGTGCACACCGGTGAGATGAAGGGGAAGTCCACGGCCGCCTTCGGGCTGGCGCTGCGCGGCTGGAACCAGGGCTGGAACATCGGCGTGTTCCAGTTCGTGAAGAGCGCGAAGTGGAAGGTCGGCGAGGAGAGCGCCTTCAAGGCCCTCGGCCAGGTGCACGAGACGACCGGCCAGGGTGGTCCGGTCGAGTGGCACAAGATGGGTGAGGGCTGGAGCTGGTCGCGCAAGGCCGGGTCCGAGGAGGACCATGCCGCCGACGCGCTCGAAGGCTGGCGGGAGATCCAGCGCCGGATCCAGGCCGAGACGCACGACCTGTACGTGCTGGACGAGTTCACCTACCCGATGAAGTGGGGCTGGGTGGACGTCGACGAGGTGGTCGACACCCTGGTCAACCGCCCCGGTCACCAGTACGTCGTCATCACCGGACGGAACGCCGACCAGCGGCTGCTCGATGCCGCCGACCTGGTCACCGAGATGACCAAGGTGAAGCACCCGATGGACGCCGGCCAGAAGGGCCAGAAGGGCATCGAGTGGTGATCCCACGGCTGGTGGTCGCCGCGCCCGCCTCGGGCGCGGGGAAGACGACGGTCGCGGTCGGCCTGATGGCGGCGCTGCGGCAGGCCGGGCACACGGTCGCGGGGTTCAAGGTCGGCCCTGACTACATCGACCCGGGATTCCACGCGGTCGCGACCGGACGTCCGGGGCGCAACCTCGACCCGATGCTGCAGGGGGAGGAGCGGGTCGCCCCGCTGTTCGCGCACGGTGCCGCGGGCGCCGACCTGGCCGTCGTGGAAGGCGTGATGGGGCTGTACGACGGTGCCCTCGGGACCGAGGGCTACGCGTCGACGGCGCACGTCTCGAAGTTGCTGAAGGCGCCTGTCGTCCTCGTCGTCGACGCCTCCGCCGCCGGTCGCAGTGTCGGTGCCGTCGTCAACGGTTTCGTTGCCTTCGACACCGAGGTGCGGATCGTCGGCGTGATCCTGAACAAGGTCGGGTCGGACCGCCATGAGGCCGAGGTCCGGGCCGGCGTCGCGCCGACCGGCGTACCGGTTCTCGGCGTACTGCGACGGGACACGCGGCTCACCGTGCCGAGTCGTCACCTCGGTCTGGTCCCGGCCGACGAGCAGCGCGAGCAGGCGTCCGCCGCCGTCGAGGCAGCCGCCGAGCTGGTCCGGCAAGGCGTCGATCTCGAAGCCTTCGTCACCGCCGCACGTGCCGCCGGCACCGAACAAACTGAGGCATGGGATCCGGCCGCCGAGGTCGCTCCAGCGGAGGCGGGAGCGGGGGCCGAGGCCGCAGCTCGGGCGGCGGCGGGGGCGGCAGCTAGAGCGGGGTCGGGAGCGGGAGCCAGGCGGGTGGGTGGGCGGCCGGTTGTTGCGGTTGCCGGGGGGCCGGTGTTCTCGTTCCGCTACACGGAGACGACCGAGCTGCTCGTTGCCGCGGGTGCCGAGGTCGTCACCTTCGACCCGCTGTCCGACCCGTTGCCCGAAGCAACGGCCGCGCTGTACCTCGGCGGCGGCTTCCCCGAACTGCACGCCGAGGCATTGTCCGCCAACGACAAGCTCCGCAGCCAGGTGGCGTCCGAGGTCGCGGCCGGCCTGCCGGTGATCGCCGAGTGCGCCGGCCTGCTGTACCTGTGCCGCGAGCTAGACGGCCATCCGATGACCGGCGTCCTCCCCGCGACCGGCCGGATGACCGGCAGCCTGACCCTCGGCTACCGTACGGCGATCGCCGCGACCACGACCGCGTTCTTCGACGAGGGCCGCCGCGTCCGCGGCCACGAGTTCCACCGGACCAGCATCGACGTCGACGGCAACGTGGATCCCGCGTGGCACCTCCCGGGCGGTGCCGAGGGCATCACCCGGACCCGACTCCACGCGTCGTACCTGCACCTGCACTGGACCGCGACGCCCGATGTCCCCGCCCGCCTGGTCGCAGCGGCCCGCATCCACGCCGGGCTGGCGAAATGAACCTCGTCGTAGGCATCGGCCTGCGGTCCGGTACGTCGTACCGCGAACTGCGGGACCTGGTCGATGCAGCACTGACTGCAGCAGGCGGGGGAGTCGTGCGGATGGTGGTCACCATCGACGGCCGCGAGACCGAACCAGGCCTACAACGACTGGCAGCCTCCCTCAACGCACCCCTGCACACAGCGTCCCCCGACGAGCTGGCCCGTCAGCCGGTTCCGACACCGAGCCAGCAAGTAGCGAGACTGAAAGGTACGCCGAGCGTCGCCGAGGCAGCCGTAGTCCTGACCGGCGCCGAGCTGGTGGTCACCAAGCGCCGCTCGATCAACGCCACCGCAGCGGTCGGCCGACTGCATGCTGCACCCGGCTATCCACCGACCGAGCGGGACGTGGTGCACCGCGTGCTGGCCGAGCGCCGCGACGTACGGCGCGGCTTCGTCGACAAGCCGATCGCGGACGACGTCCTGATGCGCGTGCTGGAGTCTGCACACCGGGCTCCGAGCGTGGGATTGAGCCAGCCGTGGGACTTCCTGCTGATCCGCGACATCGCCACCCGGCGCAAGGTGCACGACCTCGCCACCGCCCAGCGGGACGCGTTCGCCGCCTCTCTCCCGCCGGACCGGCGACAGGCGTTCGACGGCCTGAAGATCGAGGCAATCCTCGACACTCCGCTGAACATCGCGGTCACCTGCGACCCCGGCCGCGGCGGCAGGCACGTGCTGGGCCGCCACGCAGACCCGCAGACGACCTGGTTCTCAGCGGCCATCGCGATCCAGAACCTCTGGCTTGCCGCGCGTGCCGAGGGCCTCGGTGTCGGTTGGGTGTCGTTCTTCGAGCCCGGCGAGGTTGCGGCGGTGCTGGACCTGCCCGCTCACATCGAGCTCGTCGGCTACCTCTGCGTCGGGCATGTGGAGGAGTTCGCGCCTGCACCCGAGCTGGTGCGGTCCGGCTGGGCTGCCCGTCGTCCGCTCGCCTGGGCCGTCCACCATGAGGAGTGGGGTCGGCGCAGCTCGTCGCCAGAGGACGACGCCGCGCAGGCCAGTGCGGACACAGTGGCCGCCGTCGGCACCCAGCGGGTGCGCCTGGTCATCGACGGTGACCCTGCAGAGCATCTGGGTGCCCCTGACGTGCTCGTCGTACTGCTGGGACCAGACAGGCCCACTGCGGACTTCGGTGTGCTCTGGCGGCCGGCTCGGACACCGGTGGAGGCCGTAGAACTCGGTGTCGAGGTCGCGAGGGACCTGGCGCTGCAGGGGGTCGGGCAACTCGCCGTACAGGTAGTAGAAGAGTCCGAGCGCGCAGATGGCTTCGTCCGCGGGCTCCGGGCGGGTGCAAGAGCCTGCGGGGTGAAAGACTTCCAGGCATGACAGTTCCACCGCAGGGTCAAGCAGCCATGTACGTGCCCGCGTTCTCGATGAAGCAGCGGATCACGATGATGGCGAACAAGTACGAGCTGATCGCCACCAATCCGGACGGCTCGGACGGGCAGCTGCTGGCGTTCGCGCAGCAGAAGCGGATGGCCTTCAAGGAGCAGGTCACCTTCTACAGCGACGACACCAAGACGCAGCCGGTGTTCTCGTTCAAGGCGCGCAAGGCGATCGACCTGGGCTCCGGGTACGACGTCCTCGACGCGAACGGCCGGCCGATCGGCTGGTTCAAGAAGGAGTTCGGCAAGAGCCTGCTGCGGTCGAGCTGGCAGCTGGCCACGGCCGGCCTGGAGGCGGACGGCACCGAGCGCAACCAGACCATCGCGATCGTGCGCCGGGTCTGGGAGTTCGTCCCGTTCGTCGGCGAGATCCCGCTGCCGTTCATCTTCCACTTCGACTACACCGACCGCGCGACCGGCCAGCTGGTGCTCTCGGTCGAGCGCAAGGTCTCGGTACGTGACCGCTACCGGATCAGCGTGCAGGACCCGCGCCTGGACTTCCGGGTCGCCGCCGCGATGACGGTGGCGCTGGACGCGCTCCAGAGCCGCTGACATCAACCCAGCGCAGTACGCCGTACGCCCGGCGTACTGCGCTCGTCGTATCCGGCCCTCACTCTTTTGGGGGAACAGCCCCTGAGACCACTTGGTTCCACGTTGTCACGGTGCGAGTCTTGAGACATGGGGATAGCGCAACGCGGTCGACGGTGGTTCGTACCGGTCACGGCAGTCGCGGTGGTCGCGGGGGTGGGCACGCTCGGTCCGGTGGTTGCGGACGCGTCACCCAACCTGCCCGACATCACCGCGCAGGAGCTTCTGACCAAGGTTCAGACCGCCAAGGTCGACGGCCTGAGCGGGACCGTCCGATCGGCGGCGGACCTCGGCCTGCCGGCGCTGCCCGGCGTCGAGGGCGGTAACCAGGTCCCCGACCTGCTGAGCGGTGAGCACACCGCCCGGGTCGCCTTCGCAAGCCCGAACAAGGCCCGCGTCTCGGTGCTCGACAACATGGCCGAGCGGGTCTGGACGACCGACGGCAAGACGGCCTGGGCCTATGACTCCTCCGAGCGCGAGGCGGTCAAGCTGACGCTGCCGGAGCGCGCCCAGCAGCCGAAGAAGGCGCCGGTCCGGCCGGAGTCCTACGACCCGTCCGCGGTCGCCAAGCAGTTCCTGGACGCGATCGACCCGACCACCAAGGTCGAGGTGAGCGGGACCCAGGAGGTCGCCGGCCGGGACGCCTACAAGCTGCGCCTGCTGCCGAAGACCGACAAGTCCACGGTCGGCTCGGTCACGCTGGCGATCGACGCGAAGAACTGGGTGCCGCTCGAGGTGACCGTGATGCCGAAGACCGGGGACGACCCGGCGGTGCAGCTCGGCTTCTCCTCGGTGTCGTTCGACGTGCCCTCGGCGAGCACCTTCACCTTCACCCCGCCGAAGGGTGTCAAGGTGAAGGAGGAGAAGGTTCCGGCCTGGAAGGCCCCGAAGGCGGGCGAGCCCAAGCGGCAGGCTCCGAGCGCCGGCGACAAGCCGACGGTGATCGGCGAGGGCTGGGAGAGCGTGGTCGCCGTCCGTGACGTCGACATCGACCGCTCCGGCCCGGTCGGCCAGCTGCTCGCGAACGCCCGCACGGTCGAAGGTTCCTGGGGCACGGGCAAGATCCTGACCAGCAAGATGGTCAACGCGCTGATCACCGACGACGGCCGCGTCCTGGTCGGCCTGGTCAGCCCGGACACGCTGGTCGCCGCCGCACCGAAGGCTCCACGCTAGCCGTGACAGGTCCCGCCTCGTCACCACCGGTGGTGACCAAGGGGCTGACCAAGCGGTTCCGGGGTGGGCAGGTCGCGGTCGACGCGATCGACCTCGAGGTGCCCGCCGGGAGTGTGTTCGGGTTCCTGGGGCCGAACGGGTCCGGGAAGACGACGACGATCCGGATGCT
This sequence comes from Kribbella sp. NPDC002412, assembly GCF_053592935.1. Lineage (NCBI taxonomy): Bacteria > Bacillati > Actinomycetota > Actinomycetes > Propionibacteriales > Kribbellaceae > Kribbella > Kribbella sp. NPDC002412. Next base: position 162,080 of record NZ_JBSFBL010000006.1, on the reverse strand, counting down.
GCTCGGGCTGATCGCTCCGACGGCGGGCTCGGTCGAGCTGCTGGGCGAGTCGATGCCGAAGGCCCAGCTGCGGGTGCTGCCCCGGGTCGGAGCGCTGGTCGAAGGACCGGCGTTCTACCCGTTCTGGAGCGGGCAGGCGAATCTGCTCCGGTTCGACGCGGCCGATCGGACCGCCGACCCGACGACGCGCAAGGCGCGGGCCGGCCTGGCGCTGGAGCGCGTCGGGCTGTCCAACGCGGCGAACAAGAAGGTGCGCGCCTACTCGCTCGGCATGCGGCAGCGCCTGGCGATCGCGGTCGCGCTGATGCAGCGCCGCGAGCTGCTGGTCCTCGACGAGCCGACCAACGGCCTCGACCCGCAGGGCACCCGCGAGGTCCGGCACCTGATCCAGGAGCTCGCGAGCGACGGCACCACGATCTTCACCTCGACCCACCTGCTGGCCGAGGTCGAGCAGGTCTGCACCCATGCCGCCGTGATGTCCCGCGGCCGAATCGTCCGCCAGTCCACGGTCGCCGACCTGCGCGCCGAGCTGCGGCCCCGGCTGGTGGTCCGAACACCGGACCTCGGCCAGGCCGCCGAGACGCTGAAGAGCCTCGGTGTCACCGACCTGAAGACCACCGCCGAGACCGTCGAAGGTGACGCCGGTGAGCTGCCGATCGAGAAGTTCGCCGCCGCGCTGGTCGCCGCCGACGTCCGCATCCACGGCTTCGGCCTGGAACGCCCCAGCCTCGAGGACGCGTTCGTGGCACTGACCGGGGAGGGCTTCGATGTCGCCGAGTGAGACCGCGCCGTCGAGCCGGGACGCCGGTGGCACGGCCGTCGCCGAGACGGTGAACGTCGGCCGGCCCGGCGCCGGGCGGCACACGCTCGCGCTGTTCCGGTCCGAGCTCCACCTCGTCTTCGGGCGCGCCCGGACCTGGGTGCTGCTCGCCGTCCTGGCCGCGGTCCCGGTGATGATCGGGGTCGCGATCAAGCTGTCCGGCTCGGAGGGCGGCGCCGAGGGCTTCATCGGCCAGGTCGCCGGCAACGGGTTCTTCCTGATCGTGGCGAGCCTCGCGGTCTCACTGCCGTTCTTCCTGCCGACCGCCATCACGGTGGTGTCGGGGGAGTCGCTGGCGGGTGAGGCGAGCCTCGGCACGTTCCGCAACCTGCTGACGGCGCCGGCCGGCCGGTCCCGGCTGCTCGCGGCGAAGATGGTCGCACTCGCCGTGTTCTGCCTGGCCGCGACCCTGGTCATCTGGCTGTCCGGCCTGATCGCGGGCGTGGTGCTGTTCCCGGTCGGCGACGTCCTGCTGCTGTCCGGGACGACGGTCTCACTCGGCGACGGCCTGATCCGCGCGCTCGGCATCGCCGTACTGATCGGGCTGTCGATGCTCGGGCTGGCCGGGATCGGGTTGTTCGTCTCGTCGCTGACGTCGACCCCGCTGGCGGCGATGGCGGCCACGTTCGGCGCGTTCATCGTCTGCGGGATCCTCAGCGCGATTCCGCAGATCGACGTGATCCACCCGTGGCTGCTGATGTACGGCTGGCCGTCGTTCGCCGACCTGCTGCGCGACCCGCCGTACTGGGGCGCGATCGGGCGCAACCTGCTCCTGCAGGGCGCCTACCTGGTGGTCTTCTACGCGGCCGCCTGGGCCCGCATCACCAGCCGCGACATCAACGGCTGAGACAATGGGGCGGTGGATGCCGACCTGGTCACCGTGCTGCGCTGTCCCGTCTGCAGTGACGCGCTGGCGCTGACCGGGCGTACGGCGAGGTGCCCGCGCGGCCACGCGTACGACCTGGCCAAGCAGGGCTACCTCAATCTGTTGCCGTCGGCATCGACTGGGATCGACGGCGACTCGGCCGCGATGGTCGGCGCCCGCACGGTGTTCCTCGGCGGCGGCCACTACGCGCCGATCCGGGACGCGTTGATCCTGGCCGCGGCCGGCATGGGGGAGGACGACCTGCTGGTCGAGGTCGGCGCCGGCACCGCCTACTACCTGTCCGGCGTCCTCGGCACCGCACCCGGCCGCCGTGGGATCGCCCTGGACGTCTCCAGGTACGCCGCGCGCCGGGCAGCCAAGGTGGACCCGCGGATCGGGTCCGTGGTGTGCGACGCGTGGCAGGAGCTGCCGCTGCTCGACGACTCGGCGCAGCTGATGCTGAACGTGTTCGCCCCGCGCAACGCGGCTGAAATGGCCCGCGTACTCGCGCCCGGCGGCACGCTGCTCGTGGTCACGCCGAACCAGGAGCACCTGGCCGAGCTGGTCGGCGTACTCGGGCTGGTGAAGGTCGATCAGGAGAAGGAACGCCGGCTGCAGGAGTCACTGGCCGGGAAGTTCGAGCAGACCGGCACTGAGCTGGTCGAGTCGGTGATGCAGCTCGACCGGACCGCGATCGAGCAGTTGGTGATGATGACACCGAGCGCGCGGCACCTGAACCATCACGAGCTCGCGGCGCAGATAGCCGTACTCCCGGGGCCGGCGGTCGTCACGCTGTCGGTCACGCTGTCCACCTGGCGAGTCGCCTGAGTGATGCCGGCTCGAGCTCGGCACCACCGCGACGCGCTGCCTAAAGCAGACGTCAGGCGGCGTTGGCGGTGAGTTCGCGGGCCACCACGGTGCCGTGCTGCTCAGCGATGACGTGCGCCTCGGACTCGGACACCTTCGAGGCGTCGATGAGCTCTTCCATGCCCGGGGTGACCGGCGCGAGGGTGAGCTCGGCAGCGGCGGTCCGGATGTTCATGCCGAACACGTCGCCGAAGATGCGCTCCAGGTACGGCGTGGCGTGGTCCCAGCCGTGCTTCGGGGTGCCGGGGCTGTAGCCACCGCCCCGGGCGAGCGTGAGGATGACCGGCCGGCCGGCGATCGGGCTCGGGCCGTAGACCAGCTCGGGGTCGATCAGCAGCAGGTCGATCCAGGTCTTCACGTGCTGGGCGATGCCGTAGTTGTACAGCGGAACAGCGAGCAGGACCGCGTCGGCGGCCTTGATCTCGGCCGCGAGCTCCTCGGCCAGCGCCTTGGCCCCGGCGAGCTCCGGACCGGCGTCGCCGCCGAGCTTTGCGGTCACCAGCGCCGGCCAGGCGGCCACCGGGAGCTGGTGCTGACCGAGGTCCCGCCGGACCACGACACCGTCCGGGTGCTCCGCCTTCCAGGCGGCCTCCGCGCTGTCCGCCAGGGCGCGGCTGACCGATCCGTCGAGCCGGAGGCTGGCGTCGACACGTAGCAGGGTGGACATCAGGTTTGTTCTCCATCGTCGTGAGGGGGCGGCTCTGAATGAGCTGCTCCGAAGATAGTCTGTGGAGCAGAACATATTCAAGTCAGATCGTATTCCGGGTGGCGTACACCACGTACGATGGGGACATGACCAGTACTTCGCCCGACGTCAAAGGCCGGATCGCCCGTGAGGTGGCGCGCCGGGGCGCCGGCGGGATGGAGCCGCGGGTCGCCAGTGGCGCCCCGGTCGAGTCCGACCTGGGCTGGGCGCTGGGCGTGGTCTTCCGCCGGTACGCGAAGGCCGCTGCCGAGTCGCTCGACGACGTGCCCGGTGGGCCGCGGGGCTATCAGGTGCTGGCGACGACGGTCGCCGAGGGACCGAGGCGCCAGCTCGATCTGGCTGCGCAGCTCGGCGTGGACCGGACGGTCATGACATACCTCCTGGACGACCTGGAGAAGGCCGGCCTGGTGCAGCGGCAGGCCGACCCGGCCGACCGGCGGGCGCGGTTGATCGTGCCGACCGACGAGGGCAAAGAGACCCTGTGCGATCTCGAGCGGCGGCTGTCCACCGCCGAGGACGAGATCCTCGGCAGCCTGGACCAGGCCGAGCGCGCCAGCTTTCGGATGCTGCTCCAGCGGGTGGCGATGAAGGCGAACGCGGTCGACCCGCTGCACAACGCCTGCGCGCTGGCCGAGACGGACGACCCGGCCAGCACGTAGGTCGAGACGGACGACCGGGCAGCAGCAGGTCGGGACGGCCTAGTGCAGCGGGACGAAGCCTGACTCGTAGGCGCGGATCACGGCCTGGGTGCGATCCCGGGCGTTCAGCTTGGCGAGCACGTTCGCGACGTGCGTCTTGACCGTCTGCAGGCCCAGGATCAGCGCGTCCGCGATCTCGGCGTTCGACAGCCCCTTGGCCATCAGGCGCAGTACCTCCTGCTCCCGCTCGGTCAGCTGGTACTCGTCCAGGCCGTTCTGCTTCGACTGCTCCGCGCCCACGTGCGCGAGCGCCAGCGCGCGGATCGCCTCCGGGAACAGCAGCGACTCGCTGCCCGCGACCGTCCGGATCGCGGCGATGATGTCGTCGGGCGGCGTCCGCTTCAGCAGGAACCCGGAGGCGCCGGCCCGCAGCGCGTCGTACACGTAGTCGTCGTTCTCGAAGGTCGTCACGACCAGCACCCGGGGCGCCGGATCGAGGTTCTCGAGCAGCAGCCGGGTGGCCTGGATGCCGTCGACCGCGGGCATCCGGACGTCCATCAGCACGACGTCCGCGCCGGTCCGGCGGACGATCGGCAGCACCTCGGCGCCGTCGCCGGCCTCGCCGACCACCTCCAGGTCGGGTTCGGCGTTGATGATGGCGCGCAGCCCGCTGCGGATCAACGGCTCGTCGTCGACCACGACCACCGACAGGTTCATCTCAGCCCTTCGTCGTCACTGCGACCGGAAGTGTCACTGCGAGCCGCCACACGTCGCCGACCAGTCCGGCGTCGACGGTTCCTCGCAGTACGGCGACTCTTTCACGGATCCCGGCCAATCCACGGCCACCACCTGCGTGGTCCGTGCCGCCAGTGACCGGGTTGGTCAGCTCGAGCCGCAGCCCGGAGTCGTCCAGCCGGATCGACAGGTCCACTCTGAGCGCACCGGCCGGGCGGCCCGCGTGCCGGATGGCGTTGGTGAGGCCCTCCTGGACGATCCGGTACGCCTCCCGGGAGACCGCCGCCGGCAGCCGGCCCAGGTCGCCGTCCTGCTGGACCTCGACCGTGATCCCGCCCGCCCGGGTGGCCTCGACCAGCCGGGGGAGATCGCCGAGAGTCGCCTGGGGCGCGATCTGCGAGCCCGGCCGCCGGTCGTCCCGGAGCAGGCCGAGCACGTGGTCGAGGTCCTCCAGCGCGTCGCGGGCCGACGTCTCCATCGCCGCCAGCGCGGTCTCGGCGAACTCCGGGTCGGTCGCCAGCACCCGGCGCGCCGCGGCCGCCTGGATGGTGACCAGGCTCAGCGCGTGCCCGACGCTGTCGTGCAGCTCCCGGGCCAGACGGTTGCGCTCGGCAAGTGTCGCCGTACGGCGCTCGAGCAGCTCGATGCGCTCCGCCGGAGTCGGCCCGAGGACGCGCGGGGCGAGGTAGGCCAGCAGCGCGCCGACCGCGGCGGACAGGAAGAACAACCCGACGATCCCGCCCAGCGCGGCCGCGGGCATCCAGAGGTCGGTCCAGCCACCGGTGATCCGGTAGCTGATGTCGGGCATCAGCTCGTGCCGGCCGGGGGAGCGGAAAGGTGCCGCGAGCAACACGGCGCCGAGGCCGAACACGATCGTGCTGAGCGTGCCGACGATGCCGCCGGTGATCAGGTGCAGGCAGAACCAGGTCGTGGTCCGGCGGCGCTGCGCCCAGGTCCGGGCCGGGCCGAGCGGGCGCTCCTCGAACCGGACGCCGAGCAGCGACTCGACCGCGATGCCCTCGACCTCGCGGACCGCGGGCAGGGTGCCGATCGCGATCGGCGGGCCGACGACCAGGATGCCGATCAGGATGCCCGCGGCAACGGCCGGCAGGTCCAGGTCCTGCGCGAGCGCCCCGAGCGCGCTGTCGACCAGGATGAACGCCAGCACCAGCGCCGCCCCGAGCAGCAGGTAGACCCAGCGCAGGTACGTCGACGCGCGGCCGAGGCAGCCGGCGCCGCGGACCAAGGCAGCCGCCGTCCGCGCGAGCCTGCCCGCCGGACGCGCCGCTGCGCGCCCGGAGGCCGCCGACTCAGGTACCAGCCCGTCCACCACCCCACCATCGTCCCAAACCCCGGCTCGGCACACCTCCCTCCCCGGAGGGAACAACTGTTCGAGCAAATACGTGGGGTGGGTCACCCGCCACGGAGGGTTTACGCAAATTTGACGGGGGAAGGACCGGTTCGGAGCCGATCGGCGTCGCGATCTGCTGTCGAGGCATGTACGGTCTGTGGTCGGGGCGGGATGCCCGTCCGGTCCGGACAGGTATGGGGAACGGCTCCAGGACGGGTGGCAAGCGGGCTCTGTGGGGACCCGGCGCGGTGGACGTAAAGTCACTGTGAAGTCCCCGGGGGCCGATTGACCACCCTTCCATATTTGATGTTTGATCAAATATCGGAGGAGAGAGGTCGATATGAGGTTGAGGCGTTCCGCCGTCGCCCTGATGGCGGTCCTGGGGCTCGCCCTGGTCAGTGCGTGCAACAACAGCGGCAACGAGGGCCAGAGCCAGGACTCGGGCCTGCAGAAGGTCAGCTATCTGACCTCGTTCAACACCTTCGGTCGTGAGGCCTACGCGTACGTCGCCCTGGAGAAGGGCTACTTCAAGGACGCCGGGTTCGACGTCACCATCAACCCCGGCTCCGGCACCGTCGACGTGATGAAGCTGGTCGCGGGGGGCCAGGCCGACTACGGCATCGGCGACTTCACCGCCACCGTCATCACGCTCGGCAAGCAGAAGCTGCCGGTCACCACGGTCGGGATGATCCACCAGCGCTCGCTGGCCGCGATCGCGGTGCTCGAGGGCGGCCCGATCAAGACGCCGCAGGACCTGGTCGGCAAGCGGATCGGCGACCAGCCGGGCTCGACCAACCAGGTGATGTTCCCGGTCTACGCCAAGGCCATCGGCATCCCGGCCGACTCGGTCACCTTCGTGCCGTCGCCGCCGCCGGCGCTGCCGCAGCTGCTCGCCTCCAAGAAGGTGGACGGCATCGGCCAGTTCGTGGTCGGCGTCCCGCTGGTGGAGAAGGCGGCCAAGGCGAAGGCCCGCACCCTCCCGTACGGCGAGAAGCTGCCGGACCTGTACGGCAACGCGATCATCACCCGCTCCGACCTGGCCAAGGACCACCCGGACCAGGTCAAGAAGTTCACCGAGGCACTGCTCAAGGGCCTGCAGGACACCATCGACGACCCGGCCGCGGCGGCCACGATCCTGAAGAAGTACGTGCCGCAGACCGACCTCGAGGTGGCCACCAAGGAGCTCGAGCTGATGAAGCCGTACGTGAAGCCGGACGACTTCAAGGGCCCGCTCGGCGCCGTCGACCCGACCCGGGTGCAGAAGATCATCTCTGTGCTCGACAACGCCAAGGCGATCGAGCCGGCCGGCTCGGTCAAGCCCGCCGACGTGGTCACCGTCGACCTCGCCCCGAAGGGCTGAGGCCGGCTCACGATGATTCGGCTGGACGGTGTGGGGCAGGTCTTCGACGGACGCGAGGGCCGGGTCGTAGCCCTCGAGGAAATCGACCTGCACGTCCGGCCGAACGAGTTCGTCACGCTGATCGGCCGGTCCGGGTGTGGCAAGTCCACCCTGCTCCGGCTGATCGCGGGACTGCTGCCGCCGACGTCCGGCACGGTCGCGGTGGCGGGGGAACCCGTCACCGGGCCGCGCCGGGACGTCTCGTTCATGTTCCAGCGCCCGGCGCTGCTGCCGTGGCGGTCGGTGCTGTCCAATGTGATGCTGCCGGTCGAGATCGACGGCGGCGAGGGTGACCGGGGCAAGGCGGCGTACCGGGACCGGGCCCATCAGCTGCTGGAGCTGGTCGGCCTGCGCGGATTCGAGCGGCGGCTGCCGCACGAGCTGTCCGGCGGCATGCAGCAGCGGGTTTCGCTGTGCCGCTCGCTGATCCGCGACCCGCAGGTGATGCTGATGGACGAGCCGTTCTCCGCGCTCGACGCGCTCACCCGGACCGAGCTGTCCGAGGAGCTGCAGCGGATCAAGATGGAGCTGTCCACCACGATCGTGTTCGTCACGCACTCGATCGAGGAGGCCGTCGTACTGGCCGACCGGGTGGTCGTGCTGACGCCGCGGCCGGGCCGGTTGCGTGAGGTCGTCGACATCGACATCCCGCGGCCGCGCAGCCTGGGCCAGAACGCGCACCTGACCGAGGTCGCGCAGATCAGCGGTCTCCTGCACGGTCTGCTGGCGGAGAAGGCCGGTCAACCGATGGATGGTCGCCCGGTCGACGAGGTGCGGCCGTGAAGAAGCGCTCCTGGCTGACCACGTCACCGACCGCCGCCGTGCTGCTGCCGATCGTCGGCCTGATCGGAGCGATCGCGCTCTGGTGGGTGGCGACCGTCGTCTTCTCCATCGAGTCCTACCTGCTGCCCGGCCCGTACGACGTGATCCGGACGTTCCTCGACCAGCCGGCGTACCTGCTGAAGGAGACCGGCGTCTCGTTCCTGGAGACGATCGAGGGCTTCCTGCTGGCGATCGTGATCGGCGTCCCGATCGCGCTGCTGATCGTCCGCTCGGTGATCCTGGAGCGCCTGGTCTACCCGCTGCTGCTGATGGTGAACGCGATCCCGAAGATCGCGATCGCCCCGCTGCTGGTGGTCTGGATGGGCTTCGGGCAGTGGCCCAAGGTCGTCATGGTGCTGCTGATGTGCTTCTTCCCGATCGTGATCTCGACCGCGCAGGGGATGAAGTCGACACCGGTCGAGCTGGTCGAGCTGCTCCGGTCGCTGAACGCGAGCCGGGCCCAGGAGTTTTTCAAGCTGCGGCTGCGCTACGCGATGCCGCAGATCTTCACCGGCCTGAAGGTGGCCATCTCGCTGGCCGTGATCGGCTCGGTGATCGCCGAGTTCGTCGGCGCCACCCAGGGCCTCGGGTACGTGATCCAGCAGTCCGGCGCGAGCGCCGACACCGCGCTGGCGTTCGCGGCGATCACACTGCTCAGCATCATGAGCATCATCTTGTTCTACGGCCTGGTGCTGCTGGAGTACCTGTTCCTGCCGTGGGCGCAGGAGACCCGATGACAGCCCAAGCCTCCGACGCCGACCGCCGGGTCCTGGTCCGGCCCGCCTGGCTCGAGGCCACTGTCTCGGCCGTCTTCAGCGCGCTCGGCTTCGACCCGGCCGACTCGGCCAAGATCGCCACCGCGCTCGTCGAGGCGGACCTGCGCGGCGTGAGCTCGCACGGCATCATGCTCGTCCCGATGTACGTCGAACGCCTGAACGCCGGCGGTGTCACAAGAGAACGCGAGCTGGACGTTCTGTACGACGCCGGCGCCGCGCTGGTCGTGGACGCACGCGGCGGCATGGGCCAGCTGTCCAGCCCACAGGCGATGGGGCACGCGATCGAACGCGCCGGCCGGTACGGGATCGGCCTGGTGTCGGTCCGCAACGCGCACCACTTCGGCGCGGCCAGCCGCTGGGCCATGCAAGCCGGCGAGGCGGGCTGCGTCGGCGTCGCGATGTCCAACACGACTCCGCTGATGCCCGCTCCCGGCGGTGCCGAGCGGATCGTCGGCAACAACCCGCTGGCGGTCGCGGTGCCGACCTCGGCCGGCGTGGAGATCGTCCTCGACATGGCCCTGTCGGCTGTTGCCCTCGGCAAGATCCGGCTCGCCGCGTCGGCCGGGCGGCCGATCCCCGACACCTGGGCGACCGACTCGGCCGGGACTCCGACCACGGATGCCGAGGAAGCCGTCCTCGGCATGCTGCTGCCGGCGGCCGGGCACAAGGGCTTCGGGTTGGCGCTGATGATCGACGTACTGACCGGCGTGCTGAGCGGCGGCGGCTGGGGCGACCAGGTCCGGCCGTTGTACCGGGAGCCGGGCCGGCCGAACGACTGCGCGCACCTGTTCCTGGCGATCGACCCGGAGCTGCTGGGCGGGGTGGAGAGCTTCCGGCGCCGCTCGTCCGGCTTGGCCGCCCGAGTGCGCGGCAGCGCGACGGCACCGGGGGTGAGCCGGCTGTACCTGCCGGGGGAGATCGAGGCGGAACGGGCCGCGCACCAGCGGCGGCACGGTGTGCTGATCGAAAGGTCCGGGCTGGACGGCCTGCTGGCGGCCGCGCGCGCGGTCGGTGCCGTCGTCCCGGCGGGAGGGGTGTTCGACTGATGCCGAAGACACAGGTTTCGACGACCGACCTGCACAGCCCGAACGGCGTGTTCTCGCAGGCCACCACGGTGGAGGCGACCGGGCGGATGGTGTTCGTCTCCGGGATGACCGCGCGCCGGCCGGACGGCAGCATCGCCGGCGTCGGCGACGTCCGGGAGCAGACCCGGCAGGTGATCGAGAACGTGCAGGCGGCGGTGCGGGCGGCCGGTGGCACGCTCGCGGACGTCTGCCGGGTGGATGTGTACGTGCGCAACATGGAGGACTTCGCCAAGATCCACGAGATCCGGGCGCAGTACTTCACCGAGCCGCTGCCGGCCTCGACGATGGTCGAGGTCAGCAAACTCGCGCACCCCGACTATCTGATCGAGATCAGCGCGATCGCGGTGGTCTCAGAACCTGGGGGGTAAGCATGCGTGGCGTCGAGTGGACCTGAGATGCGGTACGTGATGGTGGAGCACGCCGGCCGGGAACGGCCGGGCGTGCTCGACGGGGACTCAGTGTCGTTGCTCTCGGCAAACGACCTGGTCGGGGTGATTTCGGATCCGGGCGCTGTGATCGGCGAGATCCCTTATCGCGAAGAGATTCTGCGGCCGCCGCTGCGGCGGTTCCGGCGGGACATCCTGTGCACCGGGTGGAACTACTGGGACCACTTCGAGGAGAGCCGCGGCAAGCGGGAGGGCCAGGACGTCGACCGGCCCGAGCACCCGGCCTTCTTCACCAAGGGACCGGACACGGTCATCGGCCCGTACGACGACATCGCCTGGGACCCCGCGATCTCGGCCAAGTGGGACTACGAGGCCGAGTTGGCGCTGGTGATCGGCAAGACCGGTCGCAACATCGCGGTCGCGGAAGCGCTCGACCACGTCTGGGGCTACACGCTGGCCAACGACGTGTCGCAGCGGGACCTGCAGCGGGCGCACGGCGGACAGTGGCTGAAGGGCAAGAGCATCGACAACACCATGCCGCTCGGCCCCTGGATCGTGACGGCCGACGAGCTCGGTGACCCGCAGGACGTGCGGCTGCAGTGCCTGGTCAACGGTGAGGTCCGGCAGGACGCGTCGACCAAGCAGATGGCCTTCGACGTCGCCACGCTCATCAGCGAGCTGTCGTTCGGTATGACGCTGCGCCCTGGCGACCTCCTGCTCACCGGGACGCCTGCAGGCATCGGTAACGCCCGGGAGCCGCAGGTCTTCCTGCAGGACGGTGACGTGGTCGTCACCCGCGCCGACAAGATCGGTGAGCTTCGCAACAAGGTGACGCGCGCATGAGCGGTCCGCTGGAGTTGCTACCAGGTGGGGGTCGCGGCGGGCGCCGTACGCTCGCCGAGCATGCTGCCGCCGAGTTGCACCAGCTCATCCTGTCCGGCGAGCTGCCCAGCGGTACGCCGTTGCGGCTGGTCGAGCTGGCGAGTCGCCTGGAGATGAGCCAGATGCCGGTCCGGGAGGGTCTCCGCCGGCTCGAGGCGCTCGGACTGGTCGAGATCATCCCGCACCGGGGCGCCTGGGTCCGGGACCTGTCGCTGGCCGACCTGCGGGACACGCACGAGACCCGGCTGGCGTTGGAGAGTCTCGCCGTACGCGCGGCTGCGGAGCATTTCGCCGAGGAGGACTTCCAGAAGGCGACCGCCGCGCTGGCCGAGCACCTCCGGCTGTCTCGCGCAGAGGACTCGGTGGGCGCGCGGCAGGCGCATGCGGACTTCCACTTCGCGATCTACCGCGCCGGCGGGTCGCAGTGGCTCGCCCGCGCGATCGAGCCGGTGTGGCAGAACAGTGAGCGGTACCGGTTCGGCAGCCGGCCCACCGCGGCCCTGATCGAGCGGAGCCGGGTGGAGCACCAGGCGATCCTGGACGCGTGCGTCGCGCGCAACCCCGAAGCGGCCGAGCAGGCGTTGCGCAACCACCTGGCTGGCGCGTTCCAGCGGATCACCGAGACCATGACGAGGCGGGCCGAGGGGGATCAGCGCGGCCCGTCGAAGAAGGAGACGTCATGAAGGTGAGCTTCGACGCGACCGGTGAGGTCGTGGTGATCACAGGTGGTGCGCAGGGCATCGGAGCGGCGCTGGCCCGGGCGGTGACTGCCTGCGGAGGCACTGCGGTCGTCTTCGACGTGGCGAAGCCTGACTTGGGGGTCGAGTACGTCGAGGTGGACGTCGCGGATCGCTCGTCGGTGGAGTCGGCCGTCGCGACCGTCATGTCTCGCTACGGGCGGATCGACGGACTGGTGGCGGGCGCCGCGGTGCAGCCTCGGTCGCCCGTGGTCGGGATGGACCCGGCCGAGTGGACCAGGACGCTGCAGGTGAACCTCGACGGGGTGGTGTGGGCGTGCCAGGCCGTCGTACCGCACATGGCGGCGCGGCGGTCCGGGTCGGTGGTCGTGTTCACGTCGGGCATGGCTGTCACCGGGTGGGCCGGTGCGGCGGCGTACGCGTCGAGCAAGGCCGCGCTGATCGCCTTCGCGAAGTCCCTGGCCGCCGAGGTGGCCGAGCACCGGGTGCGGGTGAACATCGCCGCGCCGGGCGTGATCGACACCGAGCAGTTCCGAGGAGCGAACGCCGGTGCGGACCGGGCGCACTGGCAGGACACCATAGGTATCGGAGACCCCGAGGACGTGGTCGGTCCACTGCTGTTCCTGCTGTCCGACGCGGCCGCGATGACCGGGTCGGTGCTGACCCGGGAACGCGCCTTTGCCAAGCTCACAACCTTCACGGAGTGAATGAGTGACTGCTGATCAGTTGCCCGTCGCGATCGTCGGAGCAGGCCCGATCGGCCTGACGACGGCGCTCGGCCTGGCGCACTACGGCGTGCCGTTCGTGCTGCTCGAGGAGGACGCGGTCCTGTCCTCGGACACCAAGGCCGGTACGACGCTCAGCCGCACCCTGGAGATCTGGAACAGGTACGGCGCGGTCGACGGCATCCTGGCCGCGGCGCTGCGGATCGACGAGATCGGTGACATCGACCGGGCCAGCAACACGCCCCGTGCCTCGGTGCGGCTGGCCGAGCTGGTCAACGACACCCAGTTCCCGTTCGTGATCAACCTGCCGCAGCAGAAGATGGAGCCGATCCTCGCAGCCGCGCTGTCGCAGCCCGTCCGCACGCAGCACCGGTTGACCTCCTTCGAGGTGCGTGACGACCGGGTCGTGCTGCAAGTGGAGACCCCTGACGGGTCCCAGGAGATCGAGGCCTCGCACCTGCTGGCGTGCGACGGCGGCCGGAGCAAGATCCGCGACGCGCTCGGCGTGACCGTGGTGGGGGAGACCCTGCCCGAGCGGTACATGCTGATCGACGTCGTGGTCGACCTGGACGTCGACAACGCCCGTGACTACCCCTACCTGGCGTACTTCGCGGACAAGGCCGAGTGGATGGTGCTGATCCGGCAGCCGGACAACTGGCGGTTCCTGTTCCCGCTCGGTCCGGGCGCCGAGCCGCCGGGGGACGAGGACCTGCTGGTCAAGGTCAAGCAGTTCATCGGTGAGGTGGACCGGATCGAGCTGCTCGGCTCGGTCGTCTACAACGTGCACCACCGGGTCGCGGACCAGTGGTCCGTGGACCGCAGGGTGTTCCTGATGGGCGATGCGGCCCACCTGATCACGCCGATGTGGGCGCTGGGGCTGAACACGGGTGCGCTGGACGCGTCCAACCTGCCGTGGCGGCTCGCCTGGGTGCTGCGAGGCTGGGCGGACGAGGCCCTGCTGGACGGGTACGAGCAGGAGCAGCGGCCGGTCGCGATCAACGGGTCTGGCGAGATGGCCGAGGCGGCCCGCAAGTACATGTCCCACCAGCACGGTGCGGTGACCGCGTCCGGCAGTGACTGGGCGACGGCGTACACGCGGACCCTGCTGAGCGTGCGGCTGGACGTGACGGGCGAAGGGGACTGGTCGATGGTGGCGACCGCGCCCGAACCACCCGCCGTACGAGCTGGTGACCGGGCGCCGGACCTGCAGCTGCAGGGCCCGTCCGGTCGGGTGACGATCCACGAGCTGTGCCGGCACTCGTTCGTGGCGCTCTACTTCACCGACGTACGGCGTCGGCCGGACATCCCACTCAACGAATCGCCGGCGTTGAAGCACTACGCCGTCTCCCGGTGGGACGCGCCGCACGACTCCGGCCTGCGGGACCGGGCTCTGTTCGATCCGGGGAGCATCGCCACCGACAGGTACGGCGTGGGCCTGGACACCGTCGTCCTCGTCCGGCCGGACGGGCACATCGCCGCAGTGGCGCCCATGCGAGCCGGCGTGGCGGACGAGCTCTACTCCGGCATCACCGGCCGACCCGTGCCTCGGGAGATCTGATGGCTTCGTTTGACGAGCCGCTGCGCGAGTTGCTGCTGCAGACGGACGACCTGGAGTGGGTGGACAAGTCCCTGGGCGGGCTGTCCCACAAGATGCTCTGGCGTGACCCGGAGACCGAGGCGTCGATCGCGCTGGTGCGGTTCGAGAAGGGGTCGGGCATCCCGTCCGAGCACAAGCACGCGTCGAACCAGTTCATGTTCTGCCTGTCCGGGCGGTACGTGTACCTGCCGACCGGGACGACGCTGACCAAGGGCAGCTTCTACTGGAACCCCAAGGGCAACGTGCACGGGCCGACGCTCGCCGAGGAGACGTCCGTCCTGCTGGAGGTGTACGACGGGCCGCACTACCCGGAGCGCCCGTCGTTCTACGACAACGACGAGGACGCCCGCTGACATGGCCGGTTGGGACGTCCACACCCACCTGATCCCGCCCACTGTGCTCTCCGCTGCGCACAAGGGTGAGTTCGGCCTGTCCGTCGACAACGGCGCGCTGGTCGTCGACGGACAGCGGCTGCCGTTGGGTCGGCTGGCCGACCCGGCCGCACTCCTGCGATGGATCGACGAGCAGGACCTGGACGGTGCTGTGGTCTCCGTGCCACCCGCACTCTTCCGGTACGACGCCGGCGTCGAGTGGGCCGAGTTGGTGAACCAGGGCCTGCGTGAGCTCGCCACACCCCAGTTGCGGGTGCTGGGCCAGCTACCACTACTCGATGCTGCCGCACCTGCGGTAGCTGCTGCCCTGGCTCGCGAGGGCGTCTTCAGCGGCTTTGCCTTGGGGACGCCGAGCTACGAAGGGCTGGATCCCGTGTGGAAGGTGCTGCACGCGCTGGAGGCCTTCACGCTGATCCACCCGGGGCACAGTGACGACAAGCGGCTCGAGTCGTTCTACTTGACGAATCTGTTGGGGAATCCGTACGAGACCGGGCTGGCCGCGGCCGGCCTGATCTTCGCGGATGTGCCGGGGCGGTTTCCGGGGATCCGGTTCTGCCTGTGCCATGGGGGTGGTGTGACGGCGGCGCTGGCCGGCCGCTGGCAGCGGGGGATCGACACGGCGCGGCCGGGGATCGAGCCGCCGTCGCTGGCGGTGGCGGACGCGTTGCGCCGGTTCTACGTCGACGACTTGGTGCACGACGACGCCGTACTGGAGTTGCTCGGCTCGACGTTCGGTCCGGAGCGGGTGCTGGCCGGCAGCGACTGGCCGTTCCCGATGGGCAGCGACTCCGTGTCCGGGCCGCGGGCGCTGGCGGCCGGTGAGCTGACCGCGCCGCTGGCGAAGGAGGTCGTCGCGCCGTGAGACGGCCTTTTCGTCAGGACAAAGTTGTGATCAGATATCAAATCATGGGGGTAGAACGATGAGCGCGCGGACGGGGGCTGTGCTGCGCAGTCATGGGCCTGGACAGCACTTGAAGGCCGAAGAGGTCGAACTGGTCGCCGGCCCGGGGGAGACCCTGGTCGAGATGCGCCTGGCCGCGGTGACGCAGGCCGACAGGTCGGTGCTGGCCGGCAAACAGCCGACACAACCTTTCGTGCCCGGGTCCGAGGGCGTCGGTGTCGTGGTGACCTCTGCCGACCTCGAGCCTGGGACGCCGGTGCTGATCCGTGGCGAGGGCGTCGGGGTGTCGCGGCCGGGCCTCTGGGGCCGGTACGCCGTCGTGCCCGATGCCGCCGTACATCGGCTGCCTGCGGAGTTGGACGGTGTCGTTGCTCTTGCTCTGCTGACGCCGGCGTTGACTGCGCACACGGCAGTGCGGCGCGTTGCCGCCGTACTGGAAGGCGAGACGGTCGTGGTCACTGGGGTGACCAGTTTGCTGGGGCGTCTGTGTGCCGCGATGGCGCGTGCGGCCGGCGCGCGGAAGGTGATCGGGCTGGCGTGGATTGGCGAGGCTGTGGACGCGGCTGCGCCGTTGGTCGACCAGATCGTGCGCGTGGACGAGTTGGGTCAGGTCGGGCGTGAGCTGCCGTGGTGCGATGCGGCGATCGACACTGTCGGCGGTCCGGTCACCAGTGGGGTGCTTGGCCAGATCACACCGGGCGGGCGGATCGCCGTACTGGGTTACAGGGCTGGTGAATTCACCACGATCGATCTGCACCAGCTGATCGGGCGAGACCTTCGGGTGCTGCCGGTGAACCTGCAACGAACAGTCCTCGAACCTGGTGCGGTCAGCGAGGCGCTGGCTGCGGTCGCGCCGGTGCAGGTGCGGCCGGACGTCGAGGTGGTGACTGCCGACCGGGCCGGCGACGCACTGGACCGGATCGCACCCGATCGCAGGGTTTTCCTTGATCTGACGGGGTTCTGACGCAGCTACCGGTTCGGTCCGCTGGACTAGACCAATCAGTGTTGCTGAGCAATCTGCTGTCGGAGTCCCGCAGATCACCCGCTGCCCGCTACGGTTACCTCCCAGAGTTGTGCAGTGGAGGAGAGAGGCAGCCCGCACCCTATGACCCGACGACTCGAGCTCACGCCCGGGGGACCGACCGGCCGTCGTACCCTCGCCGAGGAGGCGGCCGCCGAACTGCACGAACTCATCCTGTCCGGCGAGCTTCCGAGTGGTACGGCGCTCCGGCTCGAGGAGCTCGCGAAGCGGCTGGACATGAGCCAGATGCCGATCCGCGAAGGGCTGCGGCGGATGCAGGCGCTCGGGCTGGTCGAGATCGTTCCGCACAAGGGCGCGTGGGTGCGCGAGCTGTCGATGGAGGACCTGCGCGACACGCACCAGACCCGGCTGGCGCTGGAGTCCCTCGCCGTACGGGCGGCCGCGACTCGCTTCTCCGACTCCGACGTCACGCTGGCCCGGGCCGCGCTGGCCGAGCACGTGCGGCTGTCGAAGGCCGGCGACAACATCGCCTCCCGGCAGGCGCACACCGAGTTCCACTTCGCCATCTACCGGGCCGGTGGGTCGCGCTGGCTGCCGCGCGCCATCGAGCCGGTGTGGCAGAACAGCGAGCGCTACCGGTTCGGCTCGCGCCAGACCAAGGCGCGGATCGAGCAGACCCGGCGTGAGCACCAGGCGATCCTCGACGCGTGCGTCGCGCACGACGAGGCCGGCGCGGAGGCCGCGCTGCGCGAACACCTCGAGGGCGCGATGCAGCGCATCACCCAAACGATGGAGCGTCGCTACCAGAAGAGCTGAGCACTTCGAAGCGGTCTGTCTGCCAGCCACTCGCGTCGAAGATCGCACGCAGCAGCAGGGAGTCGCCGCGTCTGCCGTAGGTGGTGACGAGCTCGGAGATGTCCGTCGTACCAAGGCCGTTGTAGTACTGGTCCAACGCTTTGCGGCGCCGTTGGGCTGCTTCCGCTGTGCTGGTGATCTCTTGCAGGTCTGTTTCGCAGCCGACAACCAGGCCGGAGCCCACCTTCTCTCCGGGCAGCAACTGCTGCAGGTGGTTGTGACCTGCCTGCACGTCCTGCGCTCGCAGCCTTGCACCCAAGGCGTGACACCGCTGCTGTTGCACGGCTCGTGAGATGGCGATGTGGTCCGGGTGTCCTGTGAGCCCGTCCCTGCCGACCGTCAGCACCAGGTGCGGTTGGACCTCGCTGACGGCCCGCGCGACCTCTGCCGCGACCTCACCCGGCTCTGCACTCGCCAACGTGTGCGGACCGCCGGATCCACCGTCGTCGACCCAGCGGCCCGCGGTGCTCAGCCAGTCCCACTCGTCGATGCCGAGCAAGTCGCACGACGCTTGCAGCTTGTCCGCCGCGTCGCCGATCCCTGGTGTGGCGACCCGCAGTACGACGTGCCACCCCGCAGCGCTCAGCACTGCGGTGGCGGCACCGGTAGCGAAGACCTCGTCGTCCGGGTGCGCGTGGACGACGAGCGCCGTACGCACGCTCAGTCGGCCAGGCGGGCCGGGAAACCACCTGTCGCGACCGGGCCCCAGCGCTCCGGGGTGATGCGGATCAGGCACTTGCCCTGCGTTCGCATTGCCTCGCGGTACTCGTCCCAGTCCGGGTGCTCACCGGAGATCGACCGGTAGTACTCCACCAGCGGCTCCACTGCGTCCGGCAGCTGGATCACCTCGCCGCTGCCGTCCACCTGCACCCACGGGCCGTTCCACTCGTCCGACAGCACAACGACGCTGGTCTGCGGGTTCCGCTCCACGTTGGTGCTCTTGGCCCGCTCCGGGTATGACGAGATGACGATGCGGCCCTCGCTGTCCACCCCACCCGACACCGGGGACGCCTGCGGCGTCCCATCCGCCCTCGTGGTGATCAGCAACATGTGGTGCCGCGGCCGCACGAACTCCAGCAGCTCCTCGACCCCGACCTTCGTATTGGTGGCAATAGTCCTCGGCATGCCCCCACCCTATGTTTGCTCACGGCACCCGTGTCTCCTGCACGCCCAGCCACCGGACGCGGTCCCCGCCCGGCACCAGCACCGCGGTCGTCCGGCGGCTCGCTCCGATCGAGTGCCGCTCCAGGAACCTGACGATCGCCACCTGCTCGGTGCTGAGCACCACCTCGAACTCCTCGATGCCGATCTGCAGTCCCGGTACGGCGCTGTGCGCCTTCTCCAGCCCGGTTGTCAGGGCAGCGAGGTCGAGGCGGTCGCCGTCGATCGTCACGAGGATGAAGTCCGGGTGGTGCGCGGCGGTGAAGGTCTCCAGCAGCTCTGGACCTGCCGCACCGCCCAGCCAGTCGGCGAGGTGGTCGTGGTGGCGGACGACCTCGTCGTACAGCTGGTCCATCAGGTGTCCTTCCGTAGCAGGTCGTCCGGGGTGAGGAGTTGTTCCAGCTCTTCGTCGGTGAGGTGGTTGATGAGGTCTTTGGCGCGTTGGGCTTGCGGGGTGGTCGGGAGGGCGCCGGCGAGGAGGTCGGGGAGGAAGAGCTCGTATCCGGCGCGGGCCCGGGGCGTGTACCTGTGCCTGGTCCTGGCGACCGCCGAGGAGACCCGGATGGCGTGCTCGTTGCCCGGTGGTACGTCGGGGCGGTCGACCTCACGGGCAGCGAAGCGGAAGCCGTTCGCCTTGTCGCAGCTCACGCACCCGGCCGGGCCGGCGCCGAGGCCGGAGCCACACTCGCTGCACGTCAGCTGCTTGAGCGCACCGTCCACGACTCGCCAATCGAACTCGGAGGTGTCCTGCAGAACGACCTCGGCCAACTCCCGCTCGTCCGCCGTACCGGCTGTGACGCCCGACTCTGCGCAGAACGCCCGCCAGGCGTCGTCGATACTGTCCTCGACCGCCCGAAGCGCGTCCGTCAACCGCGCGTGCTCCACCCGCCGCATGCGCTGGACTCTAGTGTCCCGGTGGGCTGTGGACGACCGGATTGACATGTTCGAACAGGTGTTCGAACATGGATTCATGACGGGGAGAACGGCATCGGATCGAGCGCCGGCGGTCACGGCGCTGGATCAGGCGCGCACGCTCCTCGCCCGGGCCAAAGCCCAGAAGGCAGCGAGGGCTCAGGAGGTGGCTGAGACCGCTGAGCCGGTGCGGCTGAGGCCGGTGGTGGCGGCGCCGCGGACCACCGAGACGCGGGTGCAGCAGGCGTTGGACACCGCGAGTGTGGACCGGGTGCTGCCCACGGTGCCGGCGGTTTCCGAGTTGCTGGCGGGGGCGGGGTTGCGTGGTGGCGCGGCGTACTCCGTGCGGGGTTCGTCGGCGCTGGCGATGGCGATGATGGCCGGTCCGTCCGCGGAGGGTGCGTGGTGCGGGGTGGTCGGGTTGCCGTCGTTCGGGGCGGAGGCTGCGCGGGCGCTCGGGGTGGATCTCGAGCGCCTGGTCCTGGTGCCGGATCCGGAGCAGGACTGGCTGAACGTCGTCGCCGCTCTGGTCGACGCTCTGACGGTGGTGGTGGTTCGTCCGCCGGGGGAGGTGACGCCAGGTGAGGCGTCCCGGCTGGCCGCGCGCCTGCGGACCCGGGGTGCGGTGCTGATCGCGGTCGGCTCCTGGCCGGGGAGCGAGGCGCGGCTGGAGGTGGAGAGCAACGTCTGGAGCGGCTTGGGGTTCGGCGAAGGCCTGCTCACCGCCCGGCAGGCGACCGTCGTGGTCACCGGCCGGCGAGCCGCGGTGCGCCAGCGCCGGCACCAGCTCTGGCTTCCCGGACCGGACGGCGCCATCCGCTCGATCGGCACCGCGCCGGACACCGCCTTTCGCCCGGCCTCCGCGGACAGCGCCATTCGCTCGGTCGACACCGGGGACGGCGCTGTTCGCGCGGCGGACGACGCCTTTCGTTCGGTCGAATCGGGTGGCGCAGAGGGGCCGCGGTGGCAGGACGAGGCGGTGGGGTGATGGGGCGTGGGCTGACTCGCACGATGGTGGTCTGGGTGCCGGACTGGCCGGTGACAGCGGCCGCGGTGGCGGCCGGGCGTTCCCCGGACGAGCCCATCGCCGTGCTGGAGAAGGGCAAGGTGCTCGCCACCTCCGCCGCGGCCCGGGCCGGAGGCGTGCGCCGCGGTCTGCGCGCCCGGGACGCGCAGTCGCGCTGTCCGGAGCTCGTCGTGCTGAAGTACGACCCGGTGATCGACGCCCGCTCGTTCGACCCGGTGATCGGCTGCCTGGAGGCGCTCATCCCCGGCATCCAGGTGATCCGCCCCGGGATGTGCGCGTTGAAGGCGCGCGGTCCGTCCCGGTTCTACGGCAGCGAGCCGGCCGCGGCGGAGAAGCTGCTCGACCGGCTCGAGACGTTCGACGTGCCGGGGAGCCGGGTGGGGATCGCCGACGGCCCGTTCGCCGCCGAGCAGGCGGCCCGGTCGAGCTCGCCGGAGACGCGGATCCTGGTGGTCCCGCCGGGGGAGTCGGCGGAGTTCCTGGCGCCGTTCAGCGTCGACACGCTCGAGCAGCCGACGCTCACTGACCTGCTCCGCCGGCTCGGGCTGCGGTCGCTGGGTGCGTTCGCGGGGCTGTCTCCCACCGAGGTGCTGACCCGGTTCGGCCCCGACGGCGCCTTCGCCCACCGGCTTGCCTGTGGGTACGACGATCGCTCGGTGGTCGGCCGCGAGGTTCCGCCGGAGCTCATCCGCACCCTCGACTTCGAGCCGGCGGTGGACCGGGTCGACCAGGTCGCCTTCGCGGTCCGGTCGGTCGCCGACGAACTGATCGCCCGGCTGACCGAGCTCGGCCTGGTCTGCACGACGCTGCGGGTCGAGGCCGGCACCGAGTCCGGCCGGATCCACGAGCGGGAGTGGTTGCACCCACGCTGGTTCACCGCGGCGGACGTGGTGGACCGGGTCCGCTGGCAGTTGCAGGGGAGCGGGACGGCGACCACCGAGCTGACGTCACCCGTCGTACGGCTCCGGCTCGTGCCCGAGCAGGTCGACCCGGTCGGCGCGCATGTCGACGGGTTGTGGGGTGGCGGACCGGACGAGCGGATCCACCGGGCGCTGTCGCGGGTCCAGAGCATGCTCGGTCACGGGGCCGTCGCGTCGGTGGTGATCGGCGGCGGCCGCGGGTACGCCGAGCGGCAGACGCTGGTCCCCTGGGGCGACCGCCCGGTGCCGGCCCATCCCGCGGATCAGCCGTGGCCGGGCTCGATCAGCTCCGCCGACACCACGCGCTGGCCCACCCTCGCGCCGACCACCATCTTCCCCGCCCCGCTTCCCGCCCAGGTCCTCGCCGAGGACGGCACCCAGGTCTCGGTCAGCGCCCGCGGCGCGCTCTCCGGCACCCCCACCGCCTTCCGCCTCGGTCCCGCCGCTCAAGTTGCCGACAGCAACAAGCTGCACCCGATCACCGCCTGGGCGGGCCCGTGGCTGGTCGACGAACGCTGGTGGGACCCGGACACCGAGTCCCGCCGCGCCCGCTTCCAGTTCACCACCGCCGACACCCGGGCCTGGCTTTTCACTCTCCACCAGACCACCTGGCAAGCCGAAGCCACCTATGACTGACGATGGAGAGGAACAGGAGCGCCATCAGGACCGCCCCCGCCCACATGGACTGCTGCCAGCCGCTGACGAAGGACTCCTGAGCCGCCCGGATCAGGGCCTCTGCGTGGGGTCCGGCTTCGGGAGCGACTGCGACAGCGTTGGCGATGCCTTCGCGAGCGGTGTCCGCGGCTGGTTCGGGGATGCCCACGAGTCGCTGGTCGATGGCGTTGCGGTAGCCGGCCGACAGCACCGCTCCGAGCAGCGCGACACCAAGCGCGGTGCCGAATTCCCGGGTCACGTCGTTCAGCGCGGAGGCGACGCCTTGCCGTTCCCGCGGCAGCGCGCTGGTGATCGCCTCGGTGGACGGAGTCATCGACAAGCCCATCCCGAGTCCCATCGCGAGCATGCCCGGCAGGATCGAGACGTAGCCACCGGCCACGGAGACGAGCGTCGCCATCAGGACCAGACCGACGCCCCCGAGCAGGATCCCGGCCGCCATCGTCGCGCGGCCCCCGATCCGCGCAGCGAGCCCGGAGGCGAACATCATCAACAGCGCCATCGGCAGCAGCGCAAGCGTGGAGCGCAACCCGGACCAGCCGAGCACAGCCTGGAAGAACGGGAACAGTACGACGAAGATCCCGGCCTGCACACCGAACACCGTGACCAACGACACCGACCCACTTGCCAAACCACGCTTGCGAAACAGCCGTACGTCGAGCAGCGGCGCCGGCCGGCGCAGTTCCCACATCACGAAGGCGACCGCGCCGATCACACCCACCGCAAGACTCAGCAGCGTCAGGGGCGCGCCCCAACCCCGCTCCGGCCCCTCGTGCAGCGCGAGGACGAAGCCGACCACGGCCACAACGGAAGCCAGCGAACCGGCGAAGTCGAACCGGTGCGCCGACACCTCACGCGAGTTGGGCACCGCTCGCAGCGCCATCACAATCGCCACCACGACCAGAGCGACCGGCAGGACGAAGAGCCAGCGCCAACTCGCCAGGTCGACCAGGACGGCGGACAGGTACATACCGAGGATGCCGCCACCACCCGCGACCCCGGTCCACACGCCGATCGCCTTCGAACGGTGCTCGTCCGGGAAGGCCGAGGTGATGACGGCGAGCGTGACCGGCATGATCATCGCCGCGCCGACACCGCTGAGAAACCGGGCCGCGAGCATCATCTCCGACGACGTGGCCAAGCCGGCTGCTGCGCTGGCCACGCCGAACAGCACCAGACCGGCCAGCAGCACCGGTTTGCGGCCCCACCGATCGCCGGCCGCGCCGAGTGGCAGCAGCAGCGCGGCCAGGCTGATCGTGTAGAGGTTGATGAACCACAGGACCTCCGTCTGGGACGCGCCGAACGTGACCGCGAGCTCGGGCTGCGCGACGTTCAAGCCGGACACCGAGGCGATCACCGCCATCAGCGCGACACAGACCGCGACCAGGATCGTGCGCCGCCGGCGGGGGTCGTCGATGGTCGGCGCAGTGGCCGCCACGTGGGTACTCATGGGCTTCCCTTCACAACGTCGAGATTCACCACCGATGGTCCCGAGTGAGCTGCCAAATCAGCAAAGCTTGTTGCCGAATGGCAAAATGGGGCGCATGAGTGAAGCGGTGAACAGAACGCTGGACGCGGTCGGGCCCAGGCTGAAGCAGCTGCGCCTGCGACGCGAGGTCACGCTCGCCGACCTCGCCGACGAGACCGGCATCTCGATCAGCACGTTGTCCAGGCTGGAGTCAGGGCTGCGGCGGCCGACGCTGGAGCAGTTGCTGCCGCTCGCGGGCGCCTACGGGGTCACCCTCGACGAGCTGGTCGACGCGCCGCCTACCGGCAACCCGCGCATCAACCTACGCCCGATCGCCTGCGGCGACGGAATGGTCGTCCTGCCGCTCACCCGCCGGCCCGGCGGCATCCAGGCATACAAGTTCGTGCTCCCGGCCGCCCGCGACGACCAAGTTCCCGACCTTCGCACCCACGAGGGGTACGACTGGGCCTACGTCCTCAACGGCCGGCTCCGGCTTGTCCTCGGCGACCAGGAGCTCATCCTCGAGCCGGGCGAAGCCGCGGAGTTCGACACCCGCACTCCGCACTGGTTCGGCGCCACCAGCGCAGGTCCGGTCGAGTTCCTGAGCCTGATCGGAAAACAAGGCGAACGCGCCCACGTCCGCGCAGCCCCCAAGCGCAAACCGGCAGCCACCTGACGCTGTCGTCCGCACCAGCCACCAGCAGCTACGCGCGGGAACTGTCGGCGGTGGGGGTGAGAATGGCGCGATGGACGAACTGGGGCAGTTCGGGCCGCACCGGTGGTCGGCGGGGTACCACGGTGCGGACGAGAGATTTCGCGGGGCGACGTTCATGGTGGCGGATCTGCGCGGCGCGCGGTTCGTCGACTGTGATCTGACCGGGGTGAAGATCGTCGACGCGGCACTGGTCGACGTCGACATCTCCGGGTGGGTGAGCAACCTGGTCGTCAACGGCGTCGACGTCACCGAGTACGTCGACGCCGAGCTCGACCGCCGGCACCCCGAGCGGGTCCAACTGCGGACCATCCAGGACGCAGGCGGCTTCCGTGCGATGTGGGCGACGCTGGACGGGCTGTGGTCGGAGCTGACCGCCCGAGCCGAGCGGTTGCCCGAGTCCGTTCGCCACGAGCGGGTCGCGGACGAGTGGTCCTTCGTCGAGACGTTGCGCCACCTGATCTGGATCACCGACTCCTGGGTGAGCCGCACGATCCTCGACCAGGACCGACCGTTCCACCCGCTCGCACTCCCGCAGACCGCCTACAACCCCGCGGACGCCGCGACGCTGGGCATGGACCTCGACGCCAAACCGGCGTACGGCGAGGTCATCGAAGCACGCGCCGACCGGCAAGCAGTAGTCAGCGCTGTCCTCGAAGATCTCACCGACACCGCCCTCGGCCGCCGCTGCCCACGCTCACCCGCCCCCGGCTACCCCGAGGAAGACCGCACAGTCGCAGACTGCCTCGGAGTCCTCATGGACGAGGAGTGCGAGCACTACCGCTTCGCCCTCCGCGACCTCACCACCCTGGAAGCTCTCAGCGAGCGGCGACGGTCAGGGTGACGGTCGCGCCCGGTGCGAGCATCGTGCCGGGCGCGGGGGAGACGCTCAAGACGTCGCCGGGGAGGTAGTGCGAAGACTTCTTGGGCTGGATCTTCGGCGTCAGACCCAGTCTGGTGAGCGCCGCGGCGTACGTCTGGCCGGCACGCTCCGATCCACTCCCTCCGCGAACCGCCTGCTCGTCCGGCACGCCGACCCGGTTGGGCACGATCTGGATCCACGAGAGGATGCGATCGACCTCGGCGGCGTTCGTGGACGACTCGGCCCAGAACCACGTGTCCAGCGACGGGATGCGCACGACCCCCGAGCAGGTTCTGACCTCCCCGATGTTCTCGTCGGTGCAGGTCGTGCGCTGGCGCTCGGCGGGGACCCCGTCGATCTCGACGTTCTCGTCGGCGGTGAACTCGAACAGCGTCGGAGTGCCGAGCCCCAGTTGCACGCTCTCGACACCCGATGGACGGGGCGTCGCACACAGATGCCCGTCTCGGGCGAGGATGACCGTGTCCTGATAGGGCGTGAGGCAATGCGTTCGATCGGTGCCCCAGTTCTTGGGGATGGGGATCGCGGCGTGGCCTAGGCCTACCAAGCGCGTCTCGGTGGGCGCGACCTGCGGGCTGGTGGAGGCGACCTGTGGTGGGGTGACCGAGGCGCTGGGTCTGGTGAGGAGGGCGGTGCCGCCGGCTGCGGCCACCACGGCGACCGCGGCGGTGACACAGACCGCCACGGTGCGGCGGCGGCGTACTCGGGTGGCGTGGGCGTGCATCGCGTCGATCGGGGGCGGCCCGACGGTGGTGCGCTCGGCGGCGCGGTCGAGCAGGTCGGTCAGTTTGGACTCGTTCATCGGGTTCCCCGCAGTTCGGCCAGGTCCGGGTCCTCGGCCAGGGCCTTCACGGCTCTGGACAGCCGGGTGGTGTGGTCGACGCCGCCGCACTCGGGCACCAGCACGGCTGAGCGCACCAGCCCCGCCCAACGCGCCGCCACGTACTCGCTGAAGTCGTCGCTCAAGCCACCCGCTCTCCCCGTACCCCTCTCACGGTATAGACAGGCGAGGCCCGGGCCGAGGTTCCAAGCGGAGGATCAGAAGTCGATGCGCATCACCGTACGGCGCACGGTCGGCCGAGTGACCTCCTTGAAGCCGGCCTCCTCGAAGGCCTGGCGCGGCCCGACGTGCAGCTCGCCCCACGTGATCTGCTTGCCGGCTTGGGTGACCATCGGATAGGCCTCGAGCGCCCGGGCGCCGCGCGTCCGGGCGTGCTCGATGGTGGCGCGGGCAAGCAGATAGGTGAGGCCGCGGCCGCGGTAGCCTTTGCGGACGACCATGCAGGTGACCGACCAGACCCCGTCGTCGTCCTTGTCCTCCGACCGGCCGGTCCACGGGATGCGGGAGGTGCGGAGCTTCGGGTACGCCGTCCGCGGCTCGACCGCTACCCAGCCGGCCGGTGTGCCGTCGACGTACCCGACCAGACCGCTGGTCGCCGGGGCGGCGGGATCGCCGCAAGCGGTCTGGTCCTGCAGCATCGCCGTCCGCTCGTCCTGGGTGGAGTCGCGCCAGATCCAGCCGCGGATCTTGAACCGCTGGCACTGGCAGTGGCCGGCGTCGGCGGTCCCGAAGACCGCCTGCAGATCCTCCCAGGACGCCTCGTTCGCGGGGACGACGGTCAACTGCTCCGCCTCGATCGGCGCGTTCACCCTGTTCATGCCTGGCACGTTAGCCCGGGTTCCGGACGCTCTACTTCCGGAACACCTGCGCGAGCCGATCCGCGAAGTCCGCCGGGAACTCGTGGGCCACACCCGGCAACCACTCCACCGCGACCCCGAACCCGCGCAGCTGCTCACCAGCCTCCTCGACCACGTCACGCAGCTCGTCGTCCGTCCCCATCAACACCACCGCCGGCTCCAGCGCACCCTGCGCGGCATCCGGCAGCTGCCGAAGCGCAGGAGCCAGTACGACGACGCCGGCAACAGACCGCGGCTGTGCGGTGAGAGCCCAGTCGAGCGCCACCCGACCACCTGCGGAGAACCCAGCCGCGACGAGAGGCAGCGACTCCAGGTCCGCAGGCAACGCGGCGAGCGCCGAAGCCACATCGTCACGAGACTGTTCCGGAGAAGGCCAAGTGCGGTACATCGGTGACATCTGCTGCGACGACTCCACACACAGGAGCGCGTAGCCGAGTGACGTCACACTCGCCCAGTCGCGCCCCGCACGCGTAGCCCGCTGCCCGGCACCATGCAACGCGACCACGACGCCCTGCACCGCACCATCGGGCAGCTGCAAGATCGGTGCCGCAGGAGGCGTGACTGCGCGCTGCCTTCGAGAGATGTCGAGCAGCTCGGTGAAGCCCGGCAGCTCCTGGAGACTCGCCAGGTCGTCGTCCTCGGTCAGAAGCGACTCGTCCCACCAGGCGCCGGCCGCAGCGGCGGACTGGAGTACAGCCAGGCCTTCCGCCGGTCGACCGAGCACGCCAAGGAGACAAGCGCGCGTGTGGGTCAGCTCCGCCAGCCACGGGAGCACCGAGTCGTCGGCCTCGTCGAGCACATCCAGAGCTTCCCGGTAGGAGCCCTGCTCGTAGAACACGTCAACCCGATCGATCAGATCGTCGTACGTCGCTTCCGGTGTCTGCACTGGTCGATTCTGACCCACCTCAGAGGGCATCAGCGCGCGACTGCAGATAGCGCTGCTCAGGCACGCTGCCGGTGAGCCGGGCCGCCTGCTGGTAGGCGGCCCGGGCAGCGGGCAGGTCGCCGGACAGCTCCAGCAGATGCGCGCGTACGGCGGCCACCCTGTGATGGTCCTTCAACGCCGGATCCACGTCGTCGAGCAGCGCGAGCCCGCGGTCAGGCCCATGCACCATCGCGACGGCGACGATCCGGTTGAGGGTCACCATCGGCCCGGGCGCGGCGGACTCGAGCAGTTCGTACAGCATCAGGATCTGCCGCCAGTCGGTGTCCTCGGCACGCCGAGCCTGGTCGTGTACGGCGGCGATCGCGGCCTGCAACTGGTACGGCCCGACCGGTGCCGTGCGCAACGTCGACTCGATCAGCTCGGTGCCCTCGGCAATCGCGTCGGCGTTCCACAGCGACCGGTCCTGCTCCGGCAACGGCACCAGCGCGCCGTCGGCCGTCGTACGGGCCGGTCGCCGGGCGTCCGTCAGCAGCATGAGCGCCAGCAGCCCGGCAACTTCGCCCTCGGCCGGCAACTGCTCCCGGAGCTGCCGGGTCAGCCGGATCGCCTCGGCGCTCAGCTCGACCCGGTGCAGCGACGCACCGGACGACGCGGTGTACCCCTCGTTGAAGATCAGGTACAGCACATGCAGTACGGCGGCCAGCCGCGACGGCAGCTCGTCCGCCGGCGGCAGCGCGAAGCCGGCGTCCCGCAGTTTCGCCTTCGCCCGGCTGATCCGTTGGCCGATTGTTGCTTCCGGCACCAGAAAGGCCCGGGCGATCTCACCGGTGGTCAGCCCGCCGACCGCCCGCAGGGTCAGCGCGACCTGGGACTGCGACGTCAGCGCCGGGTGACAGCAGAGCATCAGCAGGGTCAGCGAGTCGTCGACCGAAGACGACTGTTCCGCCTCCGGCCACGCTGCCACCGTCTCCTCACGCCGTACCCGGGCCGCCTCGCTGCGCAGCACCTCGATCCGCCGCCGGGCCGCGACCGTGATCAGCCAGCTCCGCGGGTTGTCCGGCACGCCGTCCGCCGGCCACTGCTGCGCCGCCGCCAGCAGAGCCTCCTGGACGGCATCCTCGCAGGCGTCGAAGTCGCCGTACCGGCGGACCAGCGGCCCGAGCACCTGGGGAGCGAGCTCGCGCAGCAGCTCCTCGATCACATCAACGCGCCGAGGTCCCGGACCGGGCGGATCTCGACGATGCTGAACGGCGCCTCCGGGATCTGCGGCACGATCTCGACCGCGCGCTCCATGCTCTCGCAGTCGAGCAGGTAGAACCCGGCCAGCTGCTCCTTCACCTCGGCGAACGGCCCGTCGGTGGTCAGCGCCCGGCCGTCCTGGACCCGTACCTGCTTGGTCAGCCCGGGGTCGTCGAGCGACTCCGAGGCGAGCAGCTCGCCGCGCACGGCCAGCGCCTCGTGCAACGCCGTGTAGCCGGCCATCCCCTCCCGCTTCTGCTCGTCGGTCAGCGAGTCCCACACCTTCCGGGACTCCGGGTTCCCGTAGATCAGCACCAGGAACTTCACCAGCTCTCCTCCCGTTCAGGTCAGCGTAGAGGCACCACAAGCATCACCCTCCGATATCGATCGGGTCACCGGTTCGCAGCAGGCGTAGCGGGGACGGAGCGGCGGCGTTCAGGTATCAGGGGAAAGGCAGGGGCTGCCCCGGAGTGGCCGGGCGTAAACCTGTCGGGGCGGACAAGTAGAGTTACGACGGGTATCAGGGTGAGAGAGGGAGGGGTCGCGTGCCGGACTTGGAAGTGTCCGACCGGGTACTGACGATCCCGAACGCGCTCAGCTTCCTCCGGTTGCTGGGTGTGCCGCTGTTCCTGTGGCTGATCCTCGGGCCGGAGGAGGACGGCTGGGCGCTGCTGGTGCTCGCCGTCTCCGGCTTCACCGACTGGGCCGACGGCCAGATCGCCCGGCGGATGAACCAGACCACCCGGCTCGGCCAGATGCTCGACCCGGTCGCCGACCGGCTCTACATCTTCGCCACCGTGCTCGGCCTGGCGCTGCGCGACATCATCCCGTGGTGGCTGGCGATCGCGTTGCCGCTGCGCGACCTGCTGCTGACCTTCACCCTGCCCGCCCTGCACCGCCGCGGCTTCAACGCGCTGCCGGTGCACTTCCTCGGCAAGTCGGCCACGTTCTGCCTGCTGTACGCGTTCCCGCTGCTGCTGCTCGGTGACGGCGACAGCACGCTGAACCTGCTCGCTCGGGTGTTCGGCTGGGCGTTCGCGATCTGGGGCACCGGGCTGTACTACTGGGCCGGCGCACTGTACTTCGCTCAGCTGCGCCACCTGGTCCAGACGGTGCCACCGATCAAGGACCCGGCCGGGTAGACCCGTGACACAGCAAGCCCCACCGCAGGAAGGCCCACCCAAGAGGCGTGTCGATGCCTCGATGTCGCTGCTCAACAACCTGATGGCCCACCCGCTCGACGAGGGCTACGCCGTCGCCGCCCGCCGCCCGAAGCAGGACGGCAAGCCGGCCCGGACCAGGCACCGGGTCATGCTGGTGGCCGCCACCCTGGTGCTCGGCTTCCTGCTCGCGGTCGCGGCCTCGCAGAACTACCGCAGCGCGCCCGAGGCGGAGAAGCAGCGCAAGGAGCTGATCACCCGGATCAACCAGGCCGACACCCGGCTGACCGGGATGCGCACCCAGCAGACCCAGCTGGCCGACGAGGTACGGCGGTTGCAGGCCAGCGGACTGAGCAACACCAGCTCGGGCGCCGCCCTGCAGCAGCAGCTGGACACCCTGGAGCTGCAGACCGGCGCGATCGCCGCCACCGGCCCGGGGATCAAGGCCGTGGTGGACGACGCGAAGGACGCCGGCAAGGAAGGCCGGCTGCTCGACGTCGACCTGCAGCAGCTGGTCAACGGCCTGTGGACCTCCGGCGCGGAGGCGATCTCGGTGAACGGTCACCGGCTCACCTCGATGACCGCGATCCGCGGCGCCGGCAGCGCGATCACCGTCGACTACAGCTCGCTGACCCCGCCGTACACGGTGCTCGCGATCGGCGACACCGCGACCATGCCGGCCCGGTTCGCGCAGAGCTCGGGCGGCCAGTGGATGCAGTACCTGGTCAGCAACTTCGATGTCCGGATGACGATC
Organism: Kribbella sp. NPDC002412; assembly: GCF_053592935.1. Taxonomy (NCBI): domain Bacteria; kingdom Bacillati; phylum Actinomycetota; class Actinomycetes; order Propionibacteriales; family Kribbellaceae; genus Kribbella; species Kribbella sp. NPDC002412. Next base: position 131,109 of record NZ_JBSFBL010000006.1, on the reverse strand, counting down.
ACGACGGAGGACTCCTTGCTGGTGCCGGCCGATGCGACCATCGCGTTGCGCTACGCGAAGGTGGGACCGAGATGATCGCCGTACTCGGACTGGTGATCGGGGTCGTGGTCGGCCTGCTGGTCGCGCCCGACGTCCCCGAGTGGGCCCAGCCGTACCTGCCGATCGCGGTGGTGGCGGCCCTGGACGCGGTGTTCGGGGCGCTGCGCGCGTTCCTGGACGGGATCTTCGACGACAAGGTCTTCGTGGTTTCGTTCATCTCCAACGTGCTGATCGCGGCGCTGATCGTCTACCTGGGCGACCAGCTCGGGGTCGGCTCCCAGCTGTCCACGGGCGTGGTCGTCGTCCTGGGCATCCGGATCTTCACCAACATGGCCGCCATCCGGCGGCACATCTTCAGGGCCTGACATGAGCGACGACAAACCCGACCAGACCCCGGCCGCGAAGCCCGTGCAGCCCGAGGCGAAGCCCGTGCAGCCCGTGCAGCCCGAGGTGAAGCCCGTGCAGCCCGAGGCGAAGCCGGAGCAGCCCGAGGTGACGCCCGAGCCGGCCGCGGAGGTGGCGCACCCGGGGGAGCCGACGCCGATGCCGCAGCCGAAGAAGCCGCGGACGCCGAACCTGGCCTGGCGGCGGCTGAAGGCCGGGTTCAAGCCGTCCCGCGGCCAGGCGATCGTCGCCGTCGTGCTCGCGCTGGTCGCCTGCATGGCGGTCGTCCAGGTCCGGGTGAACCGGGCCGACGACGGCTACCAGAACGCCCGCCGCGAGGACCTGATCGCGATCCTCGACGGCCTCGGCCAGAACACCCGCCGGCTGGAGAGCGAGATCGCCGAGCTGGATGAGCGCAAGAACACCCTCGAGTCCAGCGCGGACAAGGCGCAGACCGCCCGCGAGCAGGCCGAGGCGCAGGTCCGGGTGCTCGGCATCCTGGCCGGCACCCTGCCGGCCCAGGGCCCGGGGGTGCGGATCACGCTGAACGACCCCGAGGGCAAGATGACCTCGAGCAACCTGCTGGACGCGATCGAGGAGCTGCGCGACGCCGGCGCGGAGGCGATCCAGATCAACGGCTCGGCCCGGGTGGTGGCCAGCACCGACTTCGTCGACGACTCGCCCGGTATCCGGATCGACGGCCAGAAGGTCACCTCGCCGTACGTGATCGAGGCGATCGGCGAGTCGCACAACCTCGCCGAGGCGGCGAACTTCCCCGGCGGCCTGGTCAGTGAGGTGACCGGTCCGCAGGTGGGTGGAACGGCCGAGGTGAACGAGCTGACGCAGGTGTCGATCACCGCCTTGCACGCGCCCGAGGAGCATCGTTACGCTCGCCCGGCGCCCAGCCCGACCAAGTAGCTGACGGACAGATCTGTACTTGAGTGAAAGAGGACCAAAGGTGTACCCCGAAGACCTGAAGTACACGGCCGAGCACGAGTGGGTGAAGGCCGACGGCGACGGACCGGTGCGGGTCGGCATCACCGACTTCGCGCAGGATGCGCTCGGCGACATCGTGTACGTGCAGCTGCCCGACGTCGGCAGCAAGGTGCGCGCCGGCGACGCCTGCGGCGAGCTGGAGTCGACCAAGAGCGTGAGCGACCTGTTCGCCCCGGTGAACGGCACCGTGACCGCGGTGAACGAGTCGCTGGCCGACCAGCCGGACCTGGTCAACACCGACCCGTACGGCGAGGGCTGGCTGCTCGACATCGAGGTCGAGGACGTCGAGGAGGTCGAGGCGCTGATGGACGCCGAGACCTACCAGGGCCAGCTCGACCAGAGCTGAGCCGCACCGGCCGCCTGGGTGCCTGGGCACCGCCCGTAACGGGCTTGGCGGCTCCTGATAGGTTGGCCGGACCTCAACCGCTGGTAGAGGGTTGAGGTCCGCGCTTTGGCGTCCACACTTGTTCATACGGGGTCTATCGAAAACGTCGCCGGACCGCCGGCGATCGGGAGGATCACAGCATGCCGTTCTGCAACCAGTGCGGGCACGAGAACTCCGAGGGCAGCCGGTTCTGCTCGCAGTGCGGAGCGATGCTCCCTGGCGCGGACCGCCCGGCGGCAACCCCGGCGGCACCCGGTGTCACGCCCGGTGTCACCGACACCGCGATGCTCACCCCGATCGGCGTCGAGCCCGAGCCGGCCGGCACCGGTGAGCCGCTGTCGGCCGACGACGAGGCCGCGGTCGGCGCGCTGCCGGCCGGGTCCGCCCTGCTGATCGTCCAGCGCGGGCCGAACGCGGGCAGCCGGTTCCTGCTCGACGTCGACGTGGTCACCGCCGGCCGGCACCCGGACAGCGACATCTTCCTCGACGACGTGACCGTGTCGCGCCGGCACGCGGAGTTCCGCCGGGACGCGTACGGCGTGAAGGTCCGCGACGTCGGCAGCCTGAACGGCACCTACGTGAACCGCGACCGGATCGACGAGGTCCAGCTCAACAACGGCGACGAGGTCCAGATCGGCAAGTACCGGCTGGTCTACTACGCCAGTGGCCAAGCCTGAGCCGTCCGCCGAAGGCCCTGTCGACGGCAGGGGCATCGGTGCGGTGCTGCAGCTGCTGCAGGCCGAGTTCGACGGCGTCACCATCTCCAAGATCCGCTTCCTCGAGGCCGAGGGGCTGGTGACGCCGGCCCGGACCGCGTCGGGCTACCGCAAGTTCAGCGCCGCCGACGTCGACCGGTTGCGGTACGTGCTGACCGCGCAGCGCGACCAGTACCTGCCGCTGCGCATCATCAAGGAGCACCTCGCCGCGATGGACCGCGGCCTGCGCCCGGCGGCCGCGGGCCCGCCGGTGGCCCCGAGCTCGCTGCCGGAGACCCCCGGCCTGCCCGCCGCCGAGGACTTCGGTGCCTACGGCACCGAGCTCAGGCTGACCCGGGACGAGCTGCGGACCGCGGCCGGTATCGAGCCGGAGCTGCTCGACCAGCTGGAGAACCACGGCCTGGTGGTGGCCCGTGGCAACCACTACGACGGCGACGCGATCCTGGTCGCCAAGCTCGCCGGTGAGTTCGCCGGCCACGGGATCGAGCCGCGGCACCTGCGCCTGTTCCGTACGGCGGCCGACCGCGAGGCCGGCCTGATCGAGCAGGTCACCGGGCCCCGCCGTACCGCGCAGACCGAGGAGCTGGCGGCGCTGGCCGTCCGGTTGCATGCGGCACTGGTCCGCTCCCGCCTCCCGCGCTGAAGCACGAGTTGTCCACCGGCGCACCCGAGGGCCTGCCCGGGGCTGCCCCGCGGAGTAGGCTGAAGGTGTGCGCGAAGTCGACGTAATCGGAGTCCGGGTAGAGATGCCCTCGAGCCAGCCGATCGTGCTGCTCCGGGAGGTCGGGGGCGAGCGGTACCTGCCGATCTGGATCGGCGCGGCCGAGGCGAGTGCGATCGCTTTCGCCCAGCAGGGCATGGAACCACCCCGGCCGCTGACGCACGACCTGTTCGCCGAGACCATCCGGGTGCTCGGGCACACCCTCAGCCAGGTCCGGATCGTGAACCTGACCGACGGCGTGTTCGAGGCGATCCTGGTGTTCGACGACAAGACCGAGATCTCCGCGCGGCCGTCGGACTCGATCGCGCTGGCGCTGCGCACCGGGACGCCGGTGTTCTGCGCCGAGGAGATTCTGGCCGAGGCCGGCATCCCGGTGCCGGAGAGTGAGACGTCCGGCGCCGACGAGGTGGAGGAGGAGGAAGAGGTCGAGCGGTTCCGCGAGTTCCTGGACCAGGTGACCCCGGAAGACTTCGACAAGAGCTGACCTACTGACCGGTCAGCTGTGGCAGATTTGAACGGTCTGGTACAAGGCACGCAAGGTAACGATTGAGGTCAGGGTTGCGACACGCTCTCGGACCAGGGCGGTGATCGTTGACCCTCCCTGATCGGCGGCTTACCTTGAAGGAGTTGTGGGGTGTTGTCACTCCACGGATGTGACCCGTTCCAGTCGGTACCCAGGGAGGCTCAGGCGTGACACGCACCGGCGACACGGATCTGACGGCGCAGTCGACGTCCGAAGCGCACGCCGAGGCGGCCGCTACCGCCGGCGTCCAGGGTCTGCTCTTCGACGACGACCTGCGGCCGATGCCGGAGGACGTCGGGTTCCGCGGGCCGACGGCGTGCGCCGCGGCCGGGATCACCTACCGTCAGCTCGACTACTGGGCCCGCACCGGCCTGGTCTCCCCGTCGGTTCGCCCGGCGACCGGCTCGGGCACGCAGCGGCTGTACGGCTTCCGCGACGTCTTGTTGCTGAAGGTGATCAAGCGCCTCCTGGACGCCGGGATCTCGCTGCAGCAGATCCGGACCGCGATCGCGCACCTGAGCAAGCGCGGGATCGACGACCTGACCCAGATCACCCTGATGAGCGACGGCGCCTCGGTCTACATGTGCACCTCGCCGGACGAGGTCATCGACCTGCTGGCCGGCGGCCAGGGCGTGTTCGGGATCGCGCTCGGCGGTGTCTGGCGGGAGGTCGAGGGCTCGCTGTCCGAGCTGCCGACCGAGCGCGCCGACGGGCACGACGACGGCGACCACCACGCGAACGACGAGCTCGCCGCCCGCCGCCGCGCCCGCATGACCGGCTGACCGACCCGAACCACAGTGCTGGACGAGTTCCTGGCTGCGGTCGGTGACTGGGCGGCCCGGCCGGTCGCGCGGAGGCTGCTGCCCGAACTGTTCGGCGATTCCTGGTAGCCTCGGGACAGCCGTACACAGCACTCGGGAGAGACCCGCTGACCCGGGCGCCGAAGGGGCAATTCCTCCCCGGAACCTCTCAGGCCCATGGACCGAGTGCCACAGGCGACTCTGGAGCGCGCACCGGGCGTGACAGAGGGGGAGGCCACCGGCAGAACTGTCAGCAACGGAGCCTCTAGTGAACGACACGCCACAGGTCTCGGCCGCCTTCGCCGACCGCCACATCGGACCGCGCCCGGACGAGGTCGCGCGGATGACCCAGCTTCTCGGGTACGACGACGTCGACGCGCTCGTGGACGCCGCCGTCCCCGCGTCGATCCGGTCCGCCGAGGCGCTCCGGCTGCCCGACCCGGCCTCCGAGGTCGACGCGCTGCACGAGCTGCGCCAGCTCGCCGCGCGCAACAACGTCGCCACCTCGATGATCGGCCAGGGGTACTACGGCACCTTCACCCCGTCCGTCATCGTCCGCCGCCTGGTCGAGAACCCTGCCTGGTACACGGCGTACACGCCGTACCAGCCGGAGATCTCCCAGGGCCGGCTCGAGGCGCTGCTGAACTTCCAGACCGTGGTCTCCGACCTGACCGGCCTGCCGACCGCGAACGCGTCGCTGCTCGACGAGGGCACCGCGGCCGCCGAGGCGATGACGCTGGCGCACCGGTCGAACAAGAAGAGCAAGTCGGACCGGTTCCTGGTCGACGCGGACTGCTTCGCCCAGACCATCGCGGTGGTGCAGACCCGGGCCGAGGCGCTCGGGATCGACGTCGTGGTCGCCGACACCACCGACGGCCTGCCCGAGGGCGACTTCTTCGGCTTCCTGGTGCAGTACCCGGGCGCCGGCGGCGTGGTCCGCGACCTGAAGCCGCTGGTCGAGGCCGCGCACGAGCGCGACACCCTGGTCGCGGTCGCGTCCGACCTGCTCGCGCTGACGTTGCTGGAGGCGCCGGGCGAGGTCGGCGCCGACATCGTCATCGGGTCGTCGCAGCGCTTCGGCGTACCGCTGTTCTACGGCGGTCCGCACGCCGGGTTCATGTCCGTGCGCACCGGCCTCGAGCGGTCGTTGCCGGGTCGCCTCGTCGGGGTCTCGGTCGACGCCGACGGCGCACCGGCGTACCGGCTCGCGCTGCAGACCCGCGAGCAGCACATCCGCCGTGAGAAGGCGACCTCGAACATCTGTACGGCGCAGGTCCTGCTGGCCGTGGTCGCGTCGATGTACGCGGTCTACCACGGGCCGGACGGCCTGAAGGCGATCGCCGCGCGCGTCCACGACTACGCCGGCAAGCTCGCCGAGTCGCTGCGGGCCGGCGGCGTGGAGGTTGTCCACGACAACTTCTTCGACACCGTGCTGGCCCGGGTCCCGGGCCGCGCCGCCGACGTGGTCGACGCCGCCCGGCAGAACGGCATCTGGCTGCGGCTCGTCGACGCCGACCACGTCGGCATCTCCTGCGACGAGAAGACCGACGCCCACGCGCTCCGCTCGGTCTGCGACGCCTTCGACCTGCGGTACGACGGCGCGGTGTCCGTGACCGCGTTGCCCGAGGCGGTGCGCCGTACCTCGGACTACCTGACCCACCCGGTGTTCAACACGCACCGGTCCGAGACCGCGATGCTGCGGTACCTGCGCAAGCTGTCGGACTACGACTACGCGCTGGACCGCGGGATGATCCCGCTCGGCTCGTGCACGATGAAGCTCAACGCGACCACCGAGATGGAGCCGGTCACCTGGCCGGAGTTCGCCGACCTGCACCCGTTCGCGCCGGTCGAGGACGCGGCCGGGTACGTGAAGCTGATCGGTCAGCTGGAGCGCTGGCTGGCCGAGGTGACCGGCTACGCGAAGGTGTCGATCCAGCCGAACGCCGGCTCCCAGGGTGAGCTGGCCGGCCTGCTCGCGATCCGCGGCTACCACCGGGCGAACGGCGACCAGGACCGCAACGTCTGCCTGATCCCGGCCAGCGCGCACGGCACCAACGCCGCCTCCGCGGTGATGGCCGGCATGAAGGTGGTCGTTGTCAAGGGCAACGACGACGGCACGATCGACCTGGACGACCTGCGCGCGAAGGCGTCCGAGCACGCGGACAAGCTCGCGGCGATCATGATCACCTACCCGTCCACGCACGGCGTGTACGAGGAGAGCGTCACCGAGGTCTGCCGGATCGTCCACGACCACGGCGGCCAGGTGTACGTCGACGGCGCGAACCTGAACGCGCTGCTCGGCCTGGCCAAGCCGGGTGAGTTCGGCGGCGACGTCAGCCACCTGAACCTGCACAAGACGTTCTGCATCCCGCACGGCGGCGGTGGCCCGGGGGTCGGCCCGGTGGCGGTCGCTGAGCACCTGGCGCCGTACCTGCCGAACCACCCGCTGCTGGACCAGGCCGGGCCGGAGTCCGGCGTCGGCCCGATCAGCGCGGCGCCGTTCGGGTCCGCGGGGGTGCTGGCGATCTCCTGGGCCTACATCCGGATGATGGGCGCCGAGGGCCTGACCGCCGCGACCAAGGCCGCCGTGCTCACCGCGAACTACGTGGCGAAGCGGCTCGAGGGCGTCTTCCCGGTGCTGTACACCGGCGAGAACGGCCTGGTCGCGCACGAGTGCATCCTCGACCTGCGGCCGATGACGAAGGAGACCGGGATCAGCGTCGACGACGTCGCGAAGCGGCTGATCGACTACGGCTTCCACGCGCCGACGATGTCGTTCCCGGTGGCCGGCACGCTGATGGTCGAGCCGACCGAGTCCGAAGACCTCGGTGAGCTGGACCGGTTCTGCGACGCGATGATCGCGATCCGGCACGAGATCGACCGGGTCGCGGCGGGGGAGTGGCCGGCCGCGGACAACCCGCTGGTGAACGCGCCGCACACCGCCGAGTCGGTCATCAACGACAAGTGGGACCACGCCTACACTCGCGAGGAGGCCGCGTTCCCGCGCTCGGTCGACCGCACGTCGAAGTACTGGCCGCCGGTCCGCCGCATCGACGGCGCGTACGGCGACCGCAACCTCATCTGCTCCTGCCCATCCCCGGAGGCCTTTGAGTGAGTTCTGTTCGCCCTGACACCGCCGCTGCGCTGTTCGCTGAGCTTGCGGCGGCGCAGAGTGAGTGGAAGTTGCCGTCGGTCAATGCCGGGGTGGTCCGGGACGGGGCGCTGGTGTGGACCGGGTCGCGCGGGCAGTTCGCGACGGCGGACGGCGGGGCGCCCGGTCCGGACGTGCAGTACCGGATCGGGTCGATCACGAAGACGCTGACCGCCGTTCTCGTGATGCAGTGCCGCGACGACGGGTTGCTGACGCTGAACGATGCTGTGGGCAAGCACCTGCCCGGGATCGCCTTCGGCGACAGGACGATCCGGCACCTGCTCGCGCACAGCGGCGGTATGAACGCCGAGCCGGAAGGCCCGTGGTGGGAGCGGAACCCGGGCGTCTCGTTCGAGCAGCTGGCGGCCGCGATGGACGAGTCGCTGGCCGCCGGTCCGGCCGACCGGCGGCACCACTACTCGAACCTCGGCTACGGCCTGCTCGGTGAGCTCGTCGCCCGGCTGCGTGGCGCGTCCTGGCTCGAGCTGGTCCAGGAGCGCATCCTCGACCCGCTGGAGATGCGGCGTACGTCGTACTTCCCGGCCGGACCGTCCGCGCAAGGGTTCTCGGTACATCCGTTCAGCGGGCAGTTGGTCGATGAGCCCGCGTACGACGCAGGTGCGATGGCGCCGGCCGGGCAGTTGTGGAGCACGATCGAGGACCTGGCCCGCTATGCGATGTTCTGGATCGATCCGGTCTACGAGGTGCTCAGCCGGGACACGGTGGAGGAGATGGCGGCGCCGTCGGCTGCGGATCCGCGGGAGGGGCTGACCGCGTCGTACGGGCTCGGCCTGCGGCTGATCGCCGACGACCCGCACCTGCTGATCGGCCACACCGGCTCGATGCCCGGCTTCCTGGCCGGGCTGTTCGTCGACCGGGCCCGCCGGATCGGTGCGGTGACGCTGGGCAACGCGACGTACGGCCGGGTGGCGTCGCTGCCGCCGGACCTGCTCCGCATCCTGGTCAGCCACGAGCCCTTGCTGCCGCAGGAGTGGGTGCCGGAGCCGACGCTCGACCAGGGCTCCGAGCTGCTCGGCCACTGGTACTGGGGCAACTCACCGCTGATGATGTCCGTCTCCGGCGGCATCCTGCAGCTCACCGGCGCGCTCACCTCACGCTTCTCGCCGCTCGGACCCGACCTCTACCAGGGCCGCGACGGCTACTTCGCCGGCGAAAAACTCCGCGTGATCCGAACCAACGGCTCGACCCACCTGAACCTGGCCACCTTCATCCTGACCCGGACTCCTTACGACGCTTGATCCTGCGCCGGGATCCGCAGCACATAGGTCCCTGCGGTCGGGCGCTGCTTCTGAAGCGCGGCCAGCTCATCCTCGAGCGGCCGTGCTTCGTCGTGGCGTCCGAGCGTGCGCAATGTGCGGATGACCGGCTGCAGAGCGTCGGAGATCGACTGCGCGTCCGGTTCCTCAGCGGAGCGGTAGACGTCCAGCACCTCGCTGTACGCAGCCAGGGCCTCCTCGTGGCGGTGTAGATCACGCAGGTCGTCGGCGAGCAGGCCGAGCGCCCAGGTGACTCTCTCGACGGCCTTCGGATGTGGCTCGTCGGAGTGCAGGTCGGCACGGAAGATCTCGACCGCCTCCGCCCCGGCGATCGCGGCGTCGTCGTACCGCTGGAGTTCGCGGAGGCTCCCGGCCAGGTTGAACAGGAGACCGGCGAGCCGGTTCGGGTCCAGGTCGTCGAGCGTCCGGCGGATCTCCACCGCTTCGGCGTATGCGGCGCGGGCACGGTCGTACTCGCGGAGTTCGGTCAGGCAGTGGCCCAGGTCCGTGAGGGCCGACTCGAGCTTGGCGCGTGCGTTCGGGAGGTTGCGGCGGATGCGGACCAGTTCCTCGAACAGGGGCAGGGCAGCGTCGTGCTCCTGCAGGTCGGTGTGCTGCTCGGCGACGAGCGCGAGCGCCCGGGCATGCCGGTTGCCGGCGTCGTTCGCGATGTCCGCGCGCACCATGATCAGCTCGTCGGCTGCCGGTCCGACGCGTTCGCCGGGAAGCGCAGAGACGCTGCACTCGAGCAGTTCGAGAGCATCGGCGAGGTAGATCCGCTCCCGGTGGCTCCGAGCGGCAGCGATTCGTCCGACGGCGACCGCTTCCTCGGCGATGACCAGCGCGTCCGCGTGCCGATCGAGCTTCGTCAGCACGGACCAGAGCGAGGTCAGGGCCTGGCTGAGCTGTTTGACGTCGGCAGGCCGGGCGAACACGAGCTTCCGCGCGTTCCGGACCCACCCGGCTGCGTCCTCCTCAGCCTCCTCGTAGCGGCCGGCCGCGGACAGCTTGAGGGCGCGCCTGCCGTGGACGATGGCAAGGCTGAGGTACCACGCACGGACGTTGTCGGTGTTGCCGCCCAGTACCGCGACGAAAGCGCCGACCACCGCTACCGTCCTGCCCATCCCGAGACCGGCGATCCACAGTCCCACTCCGGCGATCGTCAGCAGCAGCCCGAGCGCCCCGATCGGCCGGCGCCGCAGCATGGTCTTCACACCCACCACCCCCTTGGCAAGGTTTGATGCTTCCCGCGCGCGGTCGGTTGCATCGACGGGGCGGGAATTTACCGGTGCCGCGGCCGGGGCGGAGATCAGCCACGTGAAGCTCGCCACACCTCAGGGTCGGCGATGGGTGTTTCTCCTGCAGGGATTGGGGTTTCAGCTGTTGGACAGCCACGCAGCGGAGTTGACACGGTACTGATCGGAAGGACTAAGTTAGGGCTGCCTTACTAAGGTTTACCTAACAACTTCTTCGGGAGATCTGGATGCCGCAACCCGCGCGTCTGACTGCGCTGCCCGCCCCGGTGCGCAGCCCGTTCACCTCGTGGCCACTGGCCTCGACCGTCGCCGACCCGGGCCGTGGACCGTTGCCGGCCGGTTCGCCCGCCGACGTGTTGCGGCGGACCGCCGACGTACTGGGCGAGCCGCGCATTCCCTCGACCGGGGTCGGTGAGTCGGCCGCGCTGGACCTGATCGCGGGGCTGCTCGCGGACAACGGGATCGACCTCAGCCACCCGCACGCTGCGGCCCACCTGCAGCCGCCGGTCCTGCAGGTCGCGGTCGACGCCGACGCCCTCGCCTCGGCGAGCAACGCGTCGATGGACACCTACGACTCCGGCCCGGCGACGCTGGCGATCGAGCGCTGGGTCGTCCAGGCGCTGGCCGGCCTGGCCGGCTTCGGTGCGGACGCGGACGGCGTACTCACTCCGGGTGGTTCGATCTCCAACCTGCTCGCCGTACTGATCGCCCGCGACAGCGCGGCCGCGACGGTCGGCGTCGACGTACGGCGCAACGGCCTGCAGGGGCTCGACCACCCGGTCGTGTTCTGCTCCGAGCTCGCCCACTTCTCGGTCCAGCGCGCCTGCGCCGCCCTCGGGCTCGGCGAGGATGCCGCGGTCACCATCGCCGCCGACGAGAACTTCCGGATGCGCACCGACGTGCTGGCCGACGAGCTCGCCAAGCCGGGCCGTACCCCGGTCGCGGTGGTCGCGACGGCCGGTACGACGGACTTCGGATCGGTCGACCCGATCGCGCTGATCGCCGAGCTGGCCCGGCAGTACGGCGCCTGGGTGCACGTCGACGCGGCGTACGGGTTCGGCGCGCTGTTCTCCGACCAGCTCGCGCCGCTGCTGGCCGACCTGCCGCACGCGGACTCGGTGACGCTGGACCTGCACAAGATCGGCTGGCAGCCGGCCGCGACCAGCGTGCTGCTGGTGGCGGACAAGAACCGGTTCGCCTCGTTCGGCCGCTCGGTCGACTACCTGAACCCGGCCGACGACATCGACTCCGGTCTGGACGGCCTGCTCGGCCGGAGCCTGCAGACCACCCGCCGTCCGGACGCGGTCAAAGTCGCCACCACGTTGACGGCATACGGGCGGGCCGGGCTGGGCACAATGCTCGACACCTGTCACGAGCTCGCGCACGCCGCCGCGGCCCGGGTCGTTGCCGACAGCAACCTGGAGTTGCTGGCGCCGGTGACCCTGACCACGGTGCTGTTCCGGGTCGCGGGGGAGGGCCTGGAGGCGGCCGAGGCGGACGCTCTCCAGGGGGAGGTCCGGCGCCGGTTGCTGACGTCCGGACGGGCGCTGATCGGCCGGACCAAGCTGCCGGCGCGCGCCGGCCGGCCGGCCGCAGTCGCGTTGAAGCTGACGCTGCTGAACCCGAACGCCACCGCGACGGACATCGAGGAACTGCTCGACCAGGTCGTCGCCACCAGCCTGGACGTCCGCGCGGAGAGTGGCGAAGGAGCCGCGTGACAGTGCCGGGAGGCCCCATGACCTCAACAGCAGTTGCTGCCCACCTCAACGCGATTCTGCGGTGCTACACCCGGGAGACGCCGGTCCAGGTCGCGGTCGGTCCGCTGGCGTTCGACGTCGGTGAGTCGACCGTGACCGCGCGGGTCGAGCACGCGTCCCGGACCGGTTTGCACCAGTTCACCGACGTGCTGGTGGACGGCGTGCCGCCGGCGCCGGAGGACCTGGTGCGGTTGCTGTCCACCGATGCGGACCCGGCCGAGGTCGACGACCTGGCGACGCGTACGGCGGAGTCGGTCCGCAACGTCGACCGGTTCGTCGCCGAGGCCGACGGCGAGCGTGGTCCGGGCCGGTTCCTGGAGTTCGAGCAGGCGCTGCTGTTCGGGCATCTGAACCACCCGGCGCCCAAGAGCCGGGACGGACTGAGCGGTGACGAGCTGGCGGCGTACTCGCCGGAGCTCGGCGGCCGCTTCGCTGTGCACTGGTTCGAAGCCGACGCCGAACTGGTGTCGTCGGACCAGGTGGCCGGCGCGCCCGCACTGCAGGGACTGGACGCTCTGCAGCTGATGGGCGCGCTGGCGGGCATCACTCCGTCGGCGGGCCGGGTGCTGATCCCGGCCCACCCCTGGCAGGCGGCGGCCGTGCTGCAGCGTCCACGGGTGGCCGAGCTCGTGTCGGCCGGCCGCGTCAAGGCGTTGGGTCCGCAGGGGGCCCAGTGGTACCCGACGTCGAGCCTGCGGACCGTGTACCACCCGGACCTGCCGGTGATGCTGAAGCTGTCGCTCGGTCTGCGGATCACCAACTCGCGGCGTGAGTCGACGCCGACCGAGCTGCGCCGCGGTCTGGAGATCAACCGGTTGCTGGACGCGGCGTACAACGCCGGTACGGCGACCGCGCACCCGCGGTTCACCATCGTCCGCGATCCGGCGTGGGTGGCCCTGGACGAGGGCGGACCCACGCTGACCGGGCTGGACGTCGCCGTACGGGAGGTGCTGGCCGACGTCGACAGCTACGCGTGTCTGGCCGGTCTGGTCGCGCCGCGGCCCGGCGGGGTCAGCCGGTTGAGCGAGTACGCGGCTGAGGACCCGGCCGCGTGGGTGGCGTCGTACATCGACAACGTGCTGATCCCGATGCTGCACCTGTACGCCGAGACCGGGATCGGGCTCGAGGCGCATCAGCAGAACACGCTGGTGCGGCTGGACGGCGTCGGGCGGATCAAGGGCGGGGCGTATCGGGACAACCAGGGTTACTACCTGGCTTCGTCGTACCTGCGTGGCCTGTTGGGCGTGACCGGGTTGCGCGACTCGACGCTGGCGGTTGTCGATGATCCGATTGTCGACGATCGACTGACCTACTACCTGCTGCACAACCAGGCTCTGGCCGTGGTCGGCTGTCTGGCCTACGACGGGATCGCCGACGAGGACGCGCTGCTCGGGGTGGTGCGTGATCGGCTGACGCTCGCGTTGCCGCTGCTGAAGGCAGCCGGGCCGGATGGTGATCGGCTGGCTCGCCGGTGGCTGGAGGCCGAATCGTTGCCGTGCAAGGCGAACATGCTGACGCGGCTGCGCGGCATCGACGAGGTGGTGGCCCCGCTGGATGCGCAGTCGGTCTACTTAGACATTCCCAACCCACTCCGGCCAGGTGACCGTGCTGTGTGAGGTCGGGCCGATGTTGCATCTGGACAACGGCTTCGACCTTCGGCCCGCAGGGCCTGACGACGCCGCCACGATCGCGCTCTGGATGGCGCAGCCGCACATCAAGCGTTGGTGGCACCAGGACTGGTCGGTCGAGCGGTGGGTGGAGGAGCTCGGCACGCAGACGGCGGGCGAGCACTCGACTCCTTGTGTGGTGTCGGTCGACTCGGAGGACTTCGGGTACGTCGAGCTGTACCGGGTGCGGTACGACCGGCTGGCCGAGTACTACCCGAGCGACGACCACGACTGGGGAGTCCACGTCGCCATCGGCGACCTGACGCGCATCGGCCGCGGCCTCGGCCGCCGGTTGCTGCGCGCACTGGCCGACGCCCTGCTGGAGTCCGACCCGGACTGCCGCCGGGTCGTGGCCGAGCCCGACATCGACAACACGCAGTCCGTCCGTGCGTTCGCCGCGGCCGGGTTCGTCCGGCACGGGGAGCTACAGCTCCCCGACAAGACAGCACTACTGATGGTCCGCACCCGGACCGTGGAGGCATGACATGAACACCGCCCCTTATGACGTGATCGCGATCGGCTGTGGCCCGTTCAACCTCGGACTGGCCGCGCTGGCCGACGGTGTCGACGACGTACGCATCGCGGTGCTGGACAGCCGTCCGGAGTTCACCTGGCACCGCGGGCTGATGTTCGACGACGCGATGCTGCAGGTGTCGTTCCTGGCCGACCTGGTCAGCCTCGTCGAGCCGGCGCATCCGCTGTCGTTCCTGTCGTACCTGCGGGACAACGACCGGCTGTACCAGTTCTACGTCCGGGAGAAGTTCCACCCGACCCGCCGGGAGTACGAGGCCTACCTGCGCTGGTGTGCGGCACAGCTGGACTCGCTGCACTTCGGCCACCACGTCCAGGACGTGTCGTGGGACGGCTCGGTGTTCCAGCTGACCGTGGAGCGCACCGACGGAGTGGAGGTGTTGGCGGCGCGGCATCTGGTGGTCGGTGTGGGTACTGAGCCGTTCGTGCCTGCTGCGTTGAGCGGGCTGCCGCAGGAGCGCTTCCTGCACTCCGCCGACTACCTGTTCCGCCGGGACGACTTGCTGCGGGCAGGGCGAGTCACCGTCGTCGGCTCGGGTCAGTCCGGCGCCGAGTGTGCACTCGACCTGCTGCGCGCCAACGGCTCCGGTGGTCCTGCAGTGTCGTGGCTGACCCGTACGCCGTCGTTCGCGCCGCTGGACTACTCGAAGCTCGTGCTGGAGATGACGACGCCGTCGTACGTCGACTACTTCCATGCACTGGACGAGTCCACCCGCGACAAGCTGGTCAAGGACCAATGGCGGCACTACAAGGGCATCTCGTCCGACACGCTCGACGACATCCACGACGTGCTCTATCAACGAGACCTCGGCGCTGCGCCAGTCGCACCGGTCGAGCTGCAGTGTGGCGTGGGCGTCGTGTCCGCGGTGGCCCGTGCCGACGGCATCGAGTTGACGCTGCACCACGCCGACAGCGGCAAGAACTTCCAGCACTTCACCGACGCGGTCGTGGCCGCGACCGGCTACCGCAACCGCCCGCTGCCCTTCATGACTGCGCTGGAAGACCAGGTACGGCGGGACGCCGCCGGTCGATGGATCATCAACCGGGACCACAGCGTCGCCACCGAGGACACGCTGACCGGCCGGCTCTTCGTCTCGAACGCCGACCTGCACAGCCACGGTGTCGCGGCGCCGGACCTCGGGATCGGTGCCATCCGCAACGCCACCATCCTCAACGCCGTGGCCGGCCGCGAGGTGTTCCGGTTGCCCAAGTCCACCGCCTTCACGAACTTCGCCCTCCCCGGATGAGCACGGCCCGGATGAACGACTGGACCCGGTGCTCGGCGGAGCTGCTGGCGAAGCTGATCTCGCAGTTCTGCACCGAGAACCTGCTGCAGCCGGTCGACAATCGCCTGGACCTGGGGACGGTGTCGTACACCTTTGCCGCGACGCGAGGCGCGTTCGGGAGTTGGCGGGTGGCGCCGGACTCGGTACGCCGTACGACTGCTGGGATCCTCGGCAACGACGAGAGTGAGGTCGCGACGGACCCAGTGCAGTTTTTGGTCGACGCGGCCGACGTACTGGGGCTGGACGGGTCCACTGTGGCCGGGTACGTGGCGGAGTTGGCCAGCACGTTGGCGGCCGACGTACGGATGGCGTCGTCGGCTGCCGCGCGGTCCGAGTTGCTGGACCTGCACCACAGTCGGCTGGAAGGACATCTGACCGGACACCCGTTGCTGGTGGCCAACAAGGGGCGGCTGGGCTTCTCTGCCGAGGACAGCCGGCGGTATGCGCCGGAGGCACGGACCCCGCTCCGTCTGGTGTGGCTCGCCGTACGCCGGGGGCTTGCGGAGTTCCGTGGTACGCCGGACCTGTCGGAGCACGCGGTGGTCGGACGCGAGCTGGGGCCGGAGGCGCTGGAGGTGTTCCGGGGTCAGTTGGTCGATCCGGACTCGTACGTGTGGTTGCCGTGCCACCCGTGGCAGCTGGACCACGTCGTACGGACGCAGTGGGCGCGTGAGCTGGCCAACGGGGAGATCGTCGTACTGGGGGAGGGTCCGGACGACTACCTGCCGACGCAGTCGATCCGGACCATGGTGAACATCTCCCAGCCGCTGCGCTACCAGGTGAAGCTGCCGCTGAAGATCCTCAACACCTCGGTGTACCGCGGCATCCCCGAGCACTGCACGCTGGCGGCGCCGATGATCACCCAGTGGCTGCGCGGCCTGTGGTACCGCGACGAGGTGCTCGGCCGACTCGGCACCGAGTTGCTCGGCGAGGTCGCGTCCGTCACCGTCCGGCACCCGCAACTCTCGAGCGCCCCCGGCATCCCGTACCAGTGGACCGAGACCCTCGGCTGCATCTGGCGTGACCCACTGGATCCACGCCTGCTCCCGAACGAGACCGCTTGGGCGCTGGCCGCCGTACTGCACACAACCCCCGAAGGCCCTCTGGTCCAGGCCTTCATCGAGAAGTCCGGCGCTACCGCCCACGAATGGACCTCACACCTCCTCTCCGCCGTCCTCCGCCCGCTCCTGCACCTGATGCACCACTACGGCATCACGGTGAACCCCCACGGCGAGAACCTGGCCGTCATCTGCGGCCCCGAAGGCCTCCCCGCCCGCATCGTCATCAAGGACCTCGTCGACGACATCAACATCTCCACCACCCCCATCCTTGCCCGAGGCCCCGAACCCGACTCCCACGCCAGAGTCCTCCCTCGCAAACCCTGGCCCATCCTCCGCCAGTACCTGGTCGACGCCCTCTTGCTGGGCGTCCTCAACCCCCTCGCCAACCTCCTGGAAGAAACCAACCTCCTCGACCCCGACGCCTTCTGGGGCCTGACCCGAGGCGAACTGGACCTCTACGCCGACACCTTCCCCGAACACGCCGACCGCCTGTCCGCCACCGCCCTCACCGGCAGAACCTTCACCCGCTACCCCCTGAACACCTACCGCCTAACCCTCGGCTACACCGACTTGGACACCCGCCCACCCATCCCCAGCACCGGCACCATCCCCAACCCGCTGCACGCCGCCGACTCGATCCCGCCGCTGCGCTCCTGGTAGAGGCCAGCGCTTCCTGGGTAGATCTCCAGGTGCACGACGAGGGGGGATCGATGAAGAGTCTGCTGTTGCTCTCGTCCGACCGCCGACTGCGCTACGCGGAGGACATCCAGACCGTGCTGGCGGCTCCGGCGGGGGCAGTCGTCCAGCTCCGCTACCTCGAGAAGTTCGTGACGCCGACGGTACGGCGGGCGGTGCCGAGTCATCAGGCCGAAGGGCTGACTGCGGTTGTGGGGTTCGTCGGAAGCGCCGAGCCGTTTCTGCTGCCGATCCGCTACGCCACCGTTGCCAAGGCGGAGTACGTCGCCGACATGATCATCTTCAAGCTGCGCGTCGGCGGATACGTGAATCTGCAGCAGTACCCGCGGTCGCGGGCGGACCTCGTCGCGATGAGCCGGCACCTGATCGGTCAGCTGGAGACGGACCAGGCCGGCGTCTTCTACCCAGCGACCTCCAACTTCCCCCAACTGCCCGAGGAAGTCACCGACGACGTACCCGAGCGCTGGCTCGCCGCGGCCCGGCGCCTGGCGGTGCATCCCACCTTCGAGAAGTCGTACTTCCTGCGGGTTGCGCCAGTCGAGACCCAGCGGGGCAAGGCGTTGGCGTTCGACGAGGCCGGCCGAATGCAAGCCGTCGACGGGCAGTCGCTGCGGCTCGTCACGAACATCTGGAGCGACCACTACGACCCGGAGGCCGAGTTCACTCTGACCTGCACCCCGGATGGCACCAACCTTCGGCCGGCCTCGAACGAGGTGTACCGCGTTGCACTGAAGTACGACGTGGTGGAGTTCTGGCAGTTCCTGACAGCGCAGAGCTTCGACACGTTCTCCCGGGTGACGATCAGGCTCGCGAGCGAGAAGGCGGCGCCGCAGACGATCCCGGCCCTCGTCGAACTCCCACTGGTCGTGAGTCGATCGCGCTCGAGAATGTTCCGCCGTTGGACTGCCGCCAGTGCAGGCGCCGTACTGGTGGCTCTGCCTGCGATTCTCGGGGACGGATCGCCGGTGGGAGTGCGGATTGGGGCGGCGTTGGTGGGGGCTGGGTTGCTGGCGTTGAGTGGGGCTGTGCTCAGTGGTCCGAAATAGCGGTTGGGGGGCCGTGGCGCCAGAGTTGGAGGTCTTCGTCTATGCGGATGCCCAGGGACAGGAGGTTGGCTTCGTGTTCGGGGAGGGTGGCTAGCGAGAGGCCGACGGGGAGGGCGCGGGCGTCGAAGCCGGCGGGGACGCTGAGGGCGGGGAAGTCGGCGATGGACCAGGGGACCGAGAGGCGGATGCGGGGGCCTTTGGGTGGGCGGGTGTGGTCGATCACCGGGGGAGCGGCGTCGATGGTGGGGTGGGCGATCGCGTCCAGGCGATGGGACAGCATGAGTTGTCGCCAGTCGCGGGTCCACTGGTCGCGGAGGCGGAGCGCCGCGTTGTAGCGCTCTGGACTGATGCGCTCGCCCTTGCGCACGCGTTCGCGGACCTGGGGTGTGTAGAGATGGCTGTGCGGGACGAGGGCGTCGTGGATCTGGTGCGCTTCGCTTTCGTTGATCGTGTCGAACACGCCGGTGGACTTCTCCAGGACCACCTTGGTGCTCGGCGGGTTCTCGATCTCGACCAGTACGGCGCCGCGGCCGACGAGCAGGTCGAGCGCTTCCCGGCAGACCACCGCGATCCGCTCGTCGACGCGTTGCCAGGACATCTCGATCGGCAGGCCGATCCGGACCCCGGTGAGATCGTCCGGTGGCTCGAGCGGGTACGGCGGGCACGGTTCGTCGAGAGACGCCGGGTCGCGGGGATCGTGGCCGGCCAGCACGCGCATCAGGATCGAGATGTCGAGCATCCGGCGCGCCATCGGGCCGGCGACGTCGAACGACGGGCTCAGCGGGATGACGCCGTACCGGGAGATGCGGCCGCGGGCGCTGCGCAGGGTGGAGACGCCGCAGGCGGCCGCCGGGATGCGGAGCGAACCGCCGGTGTCGGTCCCGGTCGCGATCGGGACCATGCGTCCGGCGAGCGCGGCCGCGGATCCACCCGACGATCCACCAGGGGTACGGCGAACGTCCCACGGGTTGGCCGTCGGGGTGGACGCCGTACCGTAGGCGAACTCGTGGGTCGTCGTCTTGCCGAGCATCCCGGCGCCGGCGGCGGCGAGACGTTCCCAGACGGCGGCATCCTCGGCCGGGACGTAGTTGGCCAGCACCTGGCTGCCCGCGGTCGTGAGCACTCCTTTGGTGAGGAACACGTCCTTCACGGCAACCGGTACGCCGGCCAGCGGGCCGACCGGCTCGCTCGCCGCCCTCGCTTCGTCCGCCCGGACTGCGGCCTCCAGCGCCAGCTCGGGAGTGAGGGTGACGAAGGCACGGACGGCGGGCTCGGCCAGGTCGATCCGGCGCAGGCAGTCCTCGACGAGCTCGCGCGCGGAGAGCTTGCGCTGCCCCAGTAATCGGAGCACCTCGGTCAGGCTGAGATCCGCGGCGGAGTCACTCACGTCTGCGAGCCTACGAAAAAATACCCGCCCGGGGAGCCCCGGGCGGGTGTCGAGCGGCTGAGATTGCGGCTGGAGATCAGCGTCCCATCGCGGCGGCGACGTTGTAGAGGCCGAAGCAGAAGACCATGACCACTCCGAAGAGCAGAATGAACAGGATCTGTTTCCAGAAGGAGATCAGGAGTATCGCACTGGCCAGCACGACGACGGTCGCGACGAATTCGTTGGGAGGCATGGCGTTTCCTCTTTTCCTTCGGTTCACTTCCCTTGGTTGCTTGTCTTTCGCCGCTCCTGGGTTAGAGTGAGTCGGCGTATCGGCGGTTCTGGTTACGCTTTCAGTGAACGTCACGACAATCGGTTGTCAATCCAGAAAAATTGGCACCACCGGCTATGTCCGGACATGATTTTGGCATCGTGCCCGCAGCGGTGGTTGCGGCTTTGGCGGCGTCCGGCGGTACGCCGGCGCGTTTCGGCGTACCGTTTCGCGCCAGTTGGCAAACCTTGGCTGCCAACTGGCAGCCAGGGGTCCAACACGCCGCCAAAACTCGTTTGTTTGGGAAGTTGCGATGACGCCGCAGCGGTCGGTTAGCATGCAGGCGTGGTGATCAGCGCCGCCGGCCCGGCGGCTCCCGCGGTCGTCCCACCGCCTCCAGTCCCAGCAGCCGCGCCTCCCCGGGCCGACCGGTTCTCGCTCGATGATTGCCGACGGCCCGCTCCGGAGTTCGCCGACCTGCTGGCCGATGCCGTGCGCCGGCACGAGGTGCCGCACCGGGCCCTGAGTGTCCGCACCCTGCTGCACCTGCCACGGCTGGCGCGTCCGAACGGGACCGTCGGCCGGAACCAGGTGGTCGCCGAGCTGAATCGCAACGCGGGCCGGCTGGCGCACGACCAGCGAAGTATCCAGAAACTGATTCCGACCGACAAGTACGCACTTCCGGACCTGCGTTTCGTGCGGCTCGGACATCTCGAGGCGGACCAGATCTTCAGCCGTCTGCATTACCTGCGCAGCGCCCGTCCGGGATCACTCAACTTCGCCCTGGTGGATCCGGTGAACAAGCTCCCGGTGACGTTGTGCAGCGTTTCGTCGCTGGAATGGATGCGGGTCGGACGGCAGTTGCAGGCGCAGTTCGGGGTGCCGCTGGGCGCGGCCTGGGACGTGTCCCGGGTGTATTCGTTCGACGTCGCGCCGCCGAATGCGATCTCCTTTCTGCTGGCGAAAGTCCGGCAGGTGATCCGGCGGGAGATTCCAGCGGTTCAACTGCTCACCACCGCGGTCGATCCCAATTTGGGATTCGTCGGTTCGAGCTACCGGGCGGCCAACTGGCAGCAGTGGATGTCGATCGAGGCACGCCCCTACCTGTACGTCGACGGCGTCTACGCGAGCCCGCGTCAGCTCCGGACCCGCTTCGGCGGCGCGAACCTGGCCGAGTTGCGGGCCGCCTACCCACACGGTCGGTTCGAGCAGAGCCGGGCCAAGCTGCTCGACTCGGTCATCTACTGCTGCCGCATCCGCGGCGAGACCGAGGCCGTTCCCCTGGTCGAGCAGCGCCGCCTCCGTCGCTGACGTTCAGGCGGTGCCGCCGTTCGCGCTGAAGGGGGAACGCGCGAGCAGACCCTCGATGCGCTTGCGGTCGGGCATGGAGTTGGAGAGCGGGAAGTCGGCGGTCGCGCACGACATGGCGGCGGCGGCCCAGATCGCCACCTTCTCGGTGAACTTCCGGTCGTTGTCGATGAGCTTGGCCGCGAGCGCCGCGCAGAAGGCGTCCCGGGCCGCCGACGACTCCTTGTAGATGGACGGGATCGTCGGCACCATCAGGACGTCGTGGGCCGGGCCGGAGTACACCGTGCAGCCGCCGTTGACCAGCATGCAGAGCGTCTCGACGCCGAAGGCAAGCAGGTTCCGGGCGACCGGGTCCGGGTCGAACGGGCCGTGTCCCTGCGAGGCGAAGCTGCCGAGCTCCCAGGGGTGCGCGACGAGGTAGTCGATCCGGCCGAAGGTGTCACCCGAGATGCGTTCGTCCTCGTACGGCTGGCCCGGGGTAACGATCGCCACCGGGCGGTTGTCCGGGTCGCGGTGGGCGATCGCGAGGGTGTGCTGCATCGTCGCCCGCGGCACCTCGAACGTCATCAGCAACGCGTCGCACTCGATCAGCTGCTCGTACCGATCGTCCATGTCCTCCGGGGCCAGGTAGACCTCGGCCTGGTTGCGCCAGTTGACCGCGATGCTGTCGCCGAGTTCCTTCTCGAAGACTCCGGTGAACGGCGTCCGTCCGCCGCGCACCCGCTTGACCAGTGAGGTGTCGACGCCTTCGTCCCGCAGGTACTGCACGATCTCGTCGCCGAAGCGGTCGTCGGCGACCGCGGCGATCAGGGAGGTGTGCAGGCCGAGGCGGGCCGCTGCGACCGCCTGGTTCAGGCCTTTGCCGCCGGGCGACAGGTCGAAGCTGTAGGCCTCGCTCGACGTCTCGGGTGCCGGCAGTGTTCGCATCCGGAAGGTCGCGTCCATCACCGCGCCGCCGACCACGATGATCCGGCCGGCCGGTGCGACGTCGACGGCCGGGGCGGCGTCGATCATCACGACGGTCTTCGAGCCGACCGAGTAGATGTCGCGGCGGATGAGTTGGTTGGCGAGTTCCCGCAGTACGGCGGGTTCGGTGGTGCCGCGGAGCGCACGGTCGCTCGGGGCCTCGCCAGGCTGGTGGCCGAGGGCCTGGTGCAGGCGGTGCCAGTTCGCGAGCAGGGTCTCGCGGCGGCGGCCGAGGGACGTGCTGTAAAGCGAACGTGTGATGCGGTCCTCGATGCCGGCCTGGTTGTGGTTGTCGGTGTGCAGGCCGAGGGCGAGGATCGCGTCGGCGACGATCTGCTGGGTGCCGTGCAGGTCGTCGCGGACGCAGGTGGCGACCAGGTCGAAGGCGGCGGAGGCGACGTCGAGCTCGTGGACGGTGGCGAACCGGCGGGTCGCGGCCAGCTCCATCAGTGGGGCCGCGATGCCGGTCCGGGTGGCGTGCAGCCGGGCGACGGTCAGCCCGTCGTGGGTGCGCAGCTTTTCGAGCACGCTGGCAAGCAGCAGCACGTCCGCCGTCTGCTTGTCGCCGCGGTTGGTCATCCGGCCCCCGGGTCCCTGATCCGTCTCGAACCAAGTATGCGGATCAGCGGGCCACCGGGGAAACCGGATGCGCGCGTCAGCGGAGCGCGGTGAGCCAGGCGGCGGCTTGTTTGGCTTGGGTGAGGCGGCGTTCGTAGGTGGCGCCGACGGCGAGGAGGATGGCGCCGGCGGTGCCCAGGGTGATCCAGCGGGGGATGAGCGGGGCCACCTCGAGGAACTGCCAGATGCCGATCTTGGCGAGGACGGCGGCGCCGATGACGAAGGGGGCCTGGAGGCCCAGTTGGGCGCCCAGGACGATGACGGTCAGGGCGGCGGCCACAACGAGGGTGACGCGGATCCAGCTGTCGTTGCCGTCAGCAATCAAAGCCGACGGGACCAGGCCGATCAGCAGGCCGGGGCCGAGGAAGATCCAGCTCGGCTGGTCGCGCCAGGCCAGGACGCCGATCGCGATCATCACGATCGCGGGCGGGACGGTGAACCACTCGATCGTGGTGGCGCCGGCGGCCAGGACGAACGCGGTGTTGGCGACGATCAGCAGCAGACCGGCCACCAGCAGGGCCGGGCGGCGGGCCGCGTTCATGCCGTACGCAACCAGCGGCGCGGCGGCGATCGTGAGCACGACCCCGGTGGCGCTCTCCGTCGACACCAGCACCGCGACGATCTCGGCGACCAGTACGGCGCTCGCCGACGACCACATCAGGACACGCTCCAACCGCTGGCCGACGTACCGGCAGGCGAGCCCGATGCCGCACGCCCCGATCACGGCGAGGCTGACCGCACCCGCCCACAGCCCGATGAACTCGTCCAGCACGAACATCACGACGGCGAACTGCGCGCCCGCACTCGCCACCCCGGCCGCCGGGACCGCGTCGACCGCCTTGCGCAGCGCGGCGAAGACGGCCAGTACGGCGACGATGCCGGCGATGAACCCGAGCTGCCGGACGTCCGCCTGCCACAGGCAGAACACAAGGTTGACCGCGGCAACGGTGATCGTCGCCGTGTGCAGGATCAACGAGCTCGTTCCGGTACGGCGACCTCGCAGGATCACCGCGATTCCGAGAACCGCAAAGAGGCCGGTTGTCAGCCAGCGGCCCGGTCCGGGGACCTGCGGCAGGCACGTCGCGACGACGAAGCCGGCGGCGGCAGCGCAGACGGCCTCGCCGAGGCCCTGGGTGATGGATGCTGGGAGCGGCCGCTTCCGCAGGATGAGGATGCCGGTGACCGCGGCGACGCAGACAACCACGGTGGTGGCGACCACCGTCGCGAGTGGCGCCTCGAACGACGTGTCACCGAGGACGCCGGACAACGACGTACGACTGAAGTCGACGGCGTAGTCGGCCAGCAGTGCCGTGAAGGTCCGGACCATGCCGGTGGCAAGGATGCCGCAGAAGACGACCGCCGAGGTGATCTCTCCGGTACGGCGGACGATCGCCGTACCCTTCGCCGACAGGACGAGTGTCGCGACCACCTGGGCGAGCAGGGCCGCGAGCAGCCACGGCAGGCTGACCCGGTCGACGAGGACCAGCGGAAGGGGAAGCTGGCCGGCGATGACTGTGGTGACGCCGAAGGTGACGACCTTCGGTGCCAGCCGAGTCATGAGGAGGTTGACCAGGGCAACGGCGGCGAAGACGATCGCGCTGTAGGTGAGGTCGTCGACGGTCTCGGCGGAGAACAGTCCGAGGGCGCGGGCGCCGTACAGGTCGAGGATGAGGAGGCCGGAGCCGAGGATGCCGAGGGCTTCGGCGGACGCGGCGAGGGAGCTACGGCTGGCGGGGACGGCTCCGGCGAAGGCGAGGGCGGCGAGGGTGCCGATGATGCCCGCCTGCGCGGCGACGGGCAGGCTGTCCCAGTTGACCGCGAGGAAGGTGACGCCTGCCGCGAGCAGCAGGAGTACGCCGAGGCTGAGCAGGGTGGCCTGTGGACTCAGCCGCCGTCGCGGTGGGGTGGGTCGGCGTACCGGCTGAGGTGGCGGTGGGAGAGGCTGCTGGAAGCTAGTCGCCGGTCGGCGCACCGGCGGAGGGGTATGAACAGGCGCCGGGACTCCACGTGGCGGAGGCGGTGGGTAGTAGGGCGCAGGCGGGTGGACTGGCGCCGGCGGAGCTGGGGGCGGGAAGGCCGGCGCGGGCTGTGGGGGTGCTTCCACCGTGAGGTGTAGCAGTGTGTGACAAGCCGGGCACTCCAAGGGGGCGGAAACCTGCGTGTTCATGGCGTTCCTCCTGAGTCTCACCTCACTATCGCGAGCCGGAACGGGTGCCCGCGTGAGTACGTCTACTCAATTCGTGACGTAGGCTGCTGCGGTCTGCCGGTCGTCCAGATTGGCGTGACGAACACGGGGAGCACCATGAACACTGGACATGTCGAGCTCGCGAGGGCTCAGCAGGAACGCTGGCAGACGGCGTACAAGCAGCAGCCGCACCTGCACGGGACGGAACCGTCCGCGGCCGCGCGCTGGGCCGCCGAGGCATTCGGTGCCGCAGGCATCGATGACGTCCTGGAGCTGGGCGCCGGGCAGGGGCGCGACGCGCTCTTCCTCGCGCGGCAGGGATTCAGCGTGCACGCCACCGACTTCTCCGAGTCCGCGCTCGACCAGCTCCGGCTGGACGCGCAGCGCGAGGGCCTCGACGACCGGGTCACGGCGGCGCTGCACGACGTCCGCGACCCGCTGCCGCCCGCCGACGCGACCGTCAACGCGGTGTTCGCGAACCTCCTGCTGAACATGGCGTTCGCACGCGGCGAGCTTCGCTCACTGGTCGGCGAGATCCACCGCGTCCTACGGCCGGGCGGGCTCTTCGTGTACGCCGTCTGGTCGGCCGACGACCCGTGCTCGGCTCATCGGCAGCAGCTCGAGGACGGGCTGTCGGAGCACGACGGATTCGTGGGCCGGTTCTTCGACGAGACGCTGATCCGCGAGCTGGCCGACCGCTGGCGGGTCGACGACACCACGTCGTACGCCGAGGGCGCCCGCCGGCTGTGGCGGGTGGCGCTCGCGAAACCCAACCCAGCAAGCTGATTGCGCACTCCCCGGCGGGAAGCTGAAGCCGGCTCTAGCAGTACCCGGTTCCGAAAAGGTGAAGTTCACTCTAGCTGCGGCGCGCCAGGTTGCGGTGTGGTCACCAAAGCGAAAAGTTGCATTGACGAACCCGACCGGTTCCGACAGGCTCTGTCCGCGTCTCACATTCGACCATCGGAGAATCAGCAATGCAGTGGTACATCGAGGTCCTCAAGAAGTACGCCGTGTTCGACGGGCGAGCCCGGCGCAAAGAGTACTGGATGTTCGTGCTCTTCAACGTCATCGTCTCGATCATCCTGAGCATCATCGACAACATCATCGGGACGACGTACGGCTCGGCGAACTCGGGTGTGATCAGCTCGATCTACAGCCTGGCGGTCCTGCTGCCGTCCATCGGTGTGGGCATCCGCCGGATGCACGACACCAACCGCAGCGGCTGGTGGATCCTGATCAACCTGATCCCGTGTGTCGGTTTCATCTGGTTCATCGTGCTGGCCGCCCAGGAGGGCACCGTCGGCGACAACCAGTACGGCCCCGACCCGAAGGCCGCCGAGCGCTTCGGCCAGCCGGGCGCGGGTCCGGCCGAGCCGGGCTACCCGACGGTCTGAGCTGCCCGTTCAGAGCTGACACAACGCCCCGCGAACTCAGGTTCGCGGGGCGTTGTGCTGTCCTGTGGAAATCTTCGGAAAATGTGGACCTGTGGATAAGTTCTGGCCTTGTGGACAGAGAATCAGCTGGCCTGGCTGACCGTCGACATGTTGAAGTCCGGTACGAGCAGCGGCGGCGTCGCGGTCCGGGAGAAGTAGTCGCCCCACTCGCGGGAGAACGACGGCACGGTGGCGCCGGCCTTGGTGAAGCGGGCCAGCAGGTCGACCGGGCTCTCGTTGAACCGGAAGTTGTTCACGGCGCCGGTCACCTCGCCGTTCTCGACCAGGTACACGCCGTCACGGGTCAGCCCGGTGAGCAGCAGGGTCTGCGGATCCACCATCCGGATGTACCAGAGGCAGGTCAGCAGCAGCCCGTGGTCGAGCCCGGCGACCAGGTCGTCGGTGGAGCCGCTCGCGCCGTCGACGGTCAGCACGTAGTTGTCGATGTCCGGTGTCTCGGCCTGCGCGCCGATCAGGTCGGCCGTGTGCCGGCTGGTCATCAGCGCCTCGAGCTTGCCGCCGCGGATCCAGTCCGTCGCGCGCAGCCTGAGCCCGTTGTCGAACACGCTGGACGAGCCACCGGACGACCGGGCCACCGCGAACGGATACGTCTCCAGCCCGGGGAACTGCGGGTCGGACCGCAGGTGCACCGGCTGCGGCGACAGCACCTCGCCGACCCGCGTTCCACCTGACGGTTTGGCGAACACGCTGCGCCCCTCGAACGCCTCCCGCCCGTCCAAGCACCAGTACAGGTACGTCGTGAGGTCGGCAACCGCAGCCGGTGGCAGCACGGTCGGGTGTCGGCCGGCCTCCACCGAGACGGTCCGGCGCGCCCAGCCGAGGCGACGGGTCAGCTCGGCGTCGATCGCGTGCGCGTCGATGTCGGTGAAGTCGCGGGTGGCGGCGCCGACCCACGCGGACTGGCTGAGGTCGCCCGACTTGCCGGTCGCGGTGACGAAACCGCGGGGGAGGGCCTGCCGAAGCCGCAGTCCGGCGGACGAACCGACATACAGAGTGGTGACCTGGTGGTCGGCGAAGCCGTAGAGCCAGCGGTTCTCGTGGCCGGCCCGCTTGAGGGTGTCGCCGAGGGCGGGCGCGAACTTCTCGTAGACGCTGACCGAGGTCTCCTCGGGCTCGGCGTCCCAGTCCGCGCCGGCGGAGCCGTCGACCAGCGGGCGGGCGTCCTCGGCCGGGCTCGACGACCGTGCGGTCGCCACCGCGGCAGCCACGATGTCCCGCAACGAGGCGTCGGTGACCGAGGAGCGGCCGACCACTCCGGCCGCCGTACCCTCGCCGGCTCCGACGGTCGCGATCACGGTCACGCTGGAGCCGCGCATGGCGCCGTTGGTGGTCAGGGTGTTGTTGGCCCAGCGCAGGTTCGTGCTCGACGTCTCGGTGACGATGACGACGCAGCCGTCGGCGCCCTCGGCCGCGGCCTGGGCGAGACCCCGCTCGATGGTGTCCTGCGGGGTGAGCTGAATGGCGGTCGTCACCGGCCGGCCTCCTGCGTGGTGTTGAGGATGTTGACGCTGCGGAACAGGGCGGACGGGCAGCCGTGGCTGACGGCGCCGCTCTGGCCGGGCTGGGCCTTGCCGCAGTTCAGCGCGCCGCCGAGGACGTACGTCTGCGGGCCGCCGATCGCCTCCATCGAGCCCCAGAAGTCGGTCGTGGTCGCCTGGTACGCGACGTCACGGACCTGGCCGTCCAGCTTGCCGTCGGTGATCTTGTAGAACCGCTGGCCGGTGAACTGGAAGTTGTACCGCTGCATGTCGATCGACCAGGACTTGTCGCCGACGATGTAGATGCCGTTCCGCACCCGGGAGATCAGCTCCTCGGTGGACGGGCCGCCGGGCGCCGGCTGCAGCGAGACGTTGGCCATCCGCTGGATCGGGATGTGGCCGGACGAGTCGGCGTACGCGCAGCCGTTGGAGCGCGGCGTGCCGAGCAGGTCCTCGTTGACCTTCGCCATCCGCCGGTCCACCTGGTAGCCGACCAGGACGCCGTCTTTCACCAGGTCCCACTGCTGGCCGGCCACGCCCTCGTCGTCGTACCCGACGGTGGACAGGCCGTGCTCGGCGGTGCGGTCGCCGGTGACGTGCATGATCGGCGAGCCGTACTTCAGCGTGCCGAGCTTGTCGATGGTGGCGAAGCTGGTGCCGGCGTAGTTGGCCTCGTAGCCGAGCGCGCGGTCGAGCTCGGTGGCGTGGCCGATCGACTCGTGGATGGTGAGCCAGAGGTTGGTCGGGTCGATCACCACGTCGTACACGCCGGCCTCGACGGTCGGGGCGGCCATCTTCTCGGCCAGCCAGCCGGGGAGCTGGGCCAGTTCGTCGTCCCAGTTCCAGCCGGTGCCGGTGAGGTACTCCCAGCCGCGGCCGGCCGGCGGCGCGCAGGTGCTCATCGAGTCGAACCGGCCGCTGTCCGCGTCGACCGCGAACGCGGTGATCTTCGGACCGATCCGGACCCGCTGCTGGGTGTACGACGTGCCCGCGGAGTTCGCGTAGTACTTGCACTCGTGGATCGAGGCGACGCTGACGCTGACGTGGGCGAC
This sequence comes from Kribbella sp. NPDC002412, assembly GCF_053592935.1. NCBI lineage: Bacteria > Bacillati > Actinomycetota > Actinomycetes > Propionibacteriales > Kribbellaceae > Kribbella > Kribbella sp. NPDC002412. Next base: position 102,119 of record NZ_JBSFBL010000006.1, on the reverse strand, counting down.
GCCGTCGGCGTTGAGCAGCCGGTCGCTGTAGTCGGTCAGCAGCGCGATCTTCTCGGTGCGGGGCAGGCTGAACGGGTCGATCTCGTACGACGACACCCAGGTGACCCCGGTGTAGACGGGCTCGTCGGCCAGCTCGATCGTCTCGGCGTTGATCGGCCGGGACACCTGGGCCATGTTCACGGCCTGCTCGGCGACCTGGACTGCCTCGTCCTTGGTCAGCGCGACGCCGGCGGCGAACCCCCAGGTGCCGTCGTGGATCACCCGGACCGCGAGGCCGAGGTCCTCGTCGTCCTGGGCGTTCTCCAGCTGGCTGTCGCGCAGCGAGATCGACTCCGACCGGATCCGCTCCAGCCGGAACTCGGCGAAGGTCGCGCCGAGGTTCTTGGCCCGCTGCAGGGCGGCCTCGGCAAGCTCATGACGGGGAAGGGCGAGAAAACTCGCATCGACTTCTGGCACATCACGACCCTATACACGGAACCTGCTGTGCGCCTGCGGTGTAGTCACAATGTCAACAGGTTGACCAGGAGGCGCGATCAGCGGAGGCGGCGAGGCGGAGATCTTGGCTCGGGTGCGCGGCGGGGAGTCTGCCGCGTACGGCGAGCTGGTGGTGCTGCATGCCCAGGTGGCGAAGCGTACGGCGGTGTTCCTCGGGGCCGGTGCGGATGCGGACGACGTCGTGCAGGAGGCGTTCGTCAAGGCGTACCGGGCACTCGGGAGCTTCCGGACCGGCGCCGCATTCCGGCCGTGGCTGCTGCGGATCGTGGCCAACGAGACGCGGAACGTACTGCGGTCGCGCAGCCGCCGGTTCCGCCGCGAGGAGCTGGCCGCGCCGCTGGACGTCGTACTCGACCCTGCCGAGGAGGCTGTGTCGCTGGAGCGGCGGCGGGAGTTGCTGGCTGCTGTGCGGTCGCTGCCCGAGCCGTTCCGCCTGGTGGTGACCTGCCGCTACCTGTTGGACCTGGACGAGCAGGAGACGGCCGTGGTGCTCGGCTGGCCGCGCGGGACGGTCAAGTCCCGCCTGCACCGAGCACTGGGACGCCTACGGGAGTCACTACCTGACAAGGAGGTGCAGCGATGAACTTGGACGACGAGCTGAGGGCTCTCGGCCGTTCCACCGTCGTACCTCCGGTAGACGAGGGCCTGACGGCTGCCGTGCTCACCCGCGTGGCCGACGTGCCGATCCGGCGCTCGCTGCGGGACCGGTGGCGGACGTTCCTGGCCCTGTTCCTCGTGCTGGTCGCAGGTGCGGTTGCGACGCCACCAGTCCGGGCGACCGTGGCGGAGTGGCTCAACATCGGGGGAGTGCGGGCCCAGCCTGTGGCGAGTGCACCCACCAGTCCGCCGACACTGCCTGCGGTCACTGGTCAGCTGTCGCTGGCAGAAGCGGAGCGCATCGCGGGGTTCAAGCCCGGTGTGCCTGCCGAGCTGGGCGCGCCGGCGGGTGTCGAAGCCTCGCCGGGCTTCGTAGCGGTCGGCTGGACCGGCGTGCGGCTGGAGCAGTTCCGCGCCGAGGTGTCGCCGATGTACGTGAAGAAGTACTACAGCAGCCTGCAGCATGTGCCGGAGCTCGACGGCTACTGGTTCGACGGGCCGCACGAACTGGTACTGGAAGAGGCCACCGGGACCGAGCGGCGCGTCCGCGTGGCGGGTCCGACGCTGGTCTGGGTGGACCGCGGCGTCACCTTCCGCCTGGAAGGGGTCGCCGACAAGGCACGCGCGATCCAGCTGGCGCAGGGAACCTCGTAGCCGTCGGCGGTGTACCAGGGGTAGTCATCGTTCCCAGGGGAGGACTGCCATGGTCCGCCGTACTCTTGCGTTCTGCATCGCGCTGTTAGCTGTCGCCGCCGTCGGAGTCGCGCCTGCCCAGGCCGGCGGGCCGACCAGCGTGGTGCTCAGCAGCCCGCCCAAGGTGGTTGCCATCGGCTACGAGGATGGCGAGTACGCCGAGCTCCAGCGACTGACCGACGTCAGTGGCGCACGCGACCCGGTCGGCAAGGAAAACCATGAGGTCGGCCGGTTCGTCCGTGCCACCTGGCTGATCCACGACATGTCGGTCTGGCGCATCGACATCATCTACCCGGACGCGCCCGGCGGCCCCTGGATCGCGACCAGGGCGTCGACGGACGGCAGCAACCTCCCCGAGAAGCCGGTCTGGCACACCGCCAACGACCGCGTGGCCCTGCTGAAGCTCCTCAACTCCATGCAGCTGCTCAACGGCGACGCCTGGGGCGGGCCGACCGAGTCCTACGGGCAGGTCGACGCAGCCCCCGCGGCCGAGGAGCCCGCGGCGGAAGCGCCGGTCGCCGAGGCCTCGACCACGGGCTTCTTCACCGGCTGGCGCTGGACCATCCCCGGCTTCCTGCTCGGTGCGGTCGTGGCGGTGATCGCCGTACGCATGCTGCCCAAACGCCGCGACTGGCAGCTGGTAGACGCCGAGTGACCGCTCAGACCGGCTGAGCGGCCAGCTCGAACCCGGCGAACAGCCTCCCACCGTGCTGGTCGAGGATGCGGTCCACGTCCTCGACCAGCGCAGCGGTGTCTCGTACGCCGGCCAGCAACACGCGTGCGTGGTCCGTCCCGTGTGCTGCGTCGTACGACTTGAGCTCCCGCAGCAGTCCCTTGCCCGTGCCCGACCAGTGCCGCGAACCAGTCAGCAGCAGCCTGGCCGCGTCCTGCCACAGCACCGACGCGATGGCCGTGCGTACGTCGTCAGTCGCAGCGTCGGTCAGGTCGTCCAGGAGACAAGTGATCCCGTAGCGGAACAGGTCGAGCTCGGCAGTCGTCAACGGCCGCGGACCGGCCGCGACCTGATCGAGGCAGGCCTGCTGCAGCCGTGCTCCGGACCCGTCGGTGTCGAGCAGCACGATCGACTCGCCGACGAGCCGCATCATGGTCGGTTGCCGCCGCTGCCGGTCCTTCTCGCTGAAGTGCTCGAGCGAGGCCTCGGTGTGCACGAACAGCTCGACCGGCCAGTCGCCGTACTCGAGCGAACGCCGCATCGGCGCCGGCGGACCGCTCAGCAGCACGGTGATGTCCAGGTCGGACGTCGAGGAGGCGTCGCCGCGTACGACGCTGCCGCCGAGCCACGCGGCCCGCGCGTCCGGGTACTCCTCGTCCACCAGTTGCCGTGCGACCTCCGCCGCGTCGATTGCCATTGGACCAGTGTCCGCTGGCCTGCTGCGGGACTCCACCGAGTTTCAGGCCTGTACAGGGGACGCGATGACGACAGTGACGTCGGCCGAGCTGTCGTTCGTGTGGTAGCCGTGGGGTGCGTCGCCTGCGAAGGCCAGCAGATCGCCCTGGGCGAGCTGGCGGAGGTCTCCGGACGGTCCGGCCGCCAGGTGACCCGCGGAGACCAGCAGGTGCTCGTTGGTGCCCGGGGCGTGCGGTACGCCTTCCACGGAGGTGTTCGGCGGCAGGCGGAGTCGCCAGATCTCCAGACTGTTGCCGCCGCTGATCCGCCGGAGCAGCTCTCTGGTCGGCCCGTCAGCGTCGGCCTTGGTCGCCTGCAGGTGCAGCGTCCCGGTGTCGGCAGGACGAGTCAGCAGGTCGGTGAGGGGGAGTGCCAAGGCGACAGCGATCGCGTCGAGCGTGTCGATCGTCGGATTGCTGGCACCGGCCTCGAGCTGGGACAGCGTCGCCTTGCTGAGGCCGGTCCGCCGCGCCAGCTCGGCCTGACTCATCCCGCGCTGCTGGCGACGTCGCAGTACCTGCAGGCCGGCCGCCGCGGCCGCACTGCTGACCGACCGCGTCACCGCAACGGCCGATGCGTCGCAGTGTAGGAGACGCGGATGCGCCCCTTCTTCACCTTCACGCCGGAGACAGTGACCGATGCCAGGTCCGCAAGGCTGCGTACGTGCGTCCCGCCGCACGGCGCCTCGTGCAGGTCCCCGACGCGCACCACCCGGAGCCCGTCTCGCTCGGTCGCAGTGACCACCAGCTCTGCGGCGATCGCCGCCTCCACACCGGCCTGAATCTGCTCGGCGGCGTCAGTCAGCTCGACGGCATCAGGTGCGGAGAACTCGATGCGAGCCTGCCCCGGGAAGTGGTTGTTGCCCGCCCACGTCCACCCCAGACCACGAGCGATTCCGTCCACCAAGTGCCCCGCGGTGTGCAGGGCCGCGTGGAGAAGCCGGGCTTCGGCATCCACCCGCGCCCGCACGACGTCGCCTACCTCCAACGGTGCCGGCTCTGAAGTCACCAGATAGACGAGCCCGTCCTCACCCCGGACCGGAACACCCAGAAGGTCGCCGACCCATCCCTGGTCCGCGGGCTGGCCGCCACCCTGCGGATGGAACAGGTTCTCCCGCACCGCAATCCCGGTGTCCCCGACGGCGAGGACTCGCGTCACCACCTCGGTCAGGTAGCTGTCCTCGAGGTAGATCGGGTGCTGGGCGACTGGTGCAATCTGCTGAACCATACGTTCACTATATCAAACGCCGTTATGCTGGAGGTCGTGCACAAGAAGCTGACCCTGCAACCCGCGGCGCCGGACGAGCTCGCCGACGTGCTCGCCGTACTGGACGAAGCCGCCGCCTGGTTGCGGGACTCGGGGATCGAGCAGTGGCCCGACAGCTTCAAGGCCAGGTGGGTCGAGCCGGCGATCGAACGCGGCGAGACCTGGCTCGCGCGGATCGACGGTGCGGTCGTCGGGACGATCACGCTGGACTGGGACGACCCGCTGTGGGAGGACGTGCCCGGGCTGGCGGGCTACGTGCACCGGATGGCGGTCCGGCGGTCGGCGAGCGGTTTGGGCGCCGCGCTGCTCGACTGGGCTGCGGCCACCAGCAGCGCGCTCGGCTGCAGGTATCTCCGGCTGGACTGCGTCAGGTCGAACAGCCGGCTCCGGGCGTACTACGAAGCCCGCGGGTTCCAGCACCAGGGCGATGCCGAGATCGGCGTCCCGCTGACCTGGGTGAGCCGGTACCAGCTGGCGCTCTGAAGCGACCAAATTCTCGAGTTCTCGAGTTGAGATTCTCGCCATTCGAGATGGCACCCGGCGGGTGCAAGGATGCGGCCTAACGTTTGTCGGCTGCATGCATCGATCTGTCGGGAGTGCTTGTGAGTTCGTCGGTCGCCGGGACCGTTTCGCCGACCCGGCAGGCGTTGCGCCGGGTACGGCGTGATCGCAGCGCGCGCGTCGGGGTGGTGATCGTCGCCGTGCTGATCGTGGTCGCGGCCGCGGCGCCGTTGCTGGTCAAGCTCGCCGGGCAGGACCCGTACACGTACCACATCGACCTGCTCGATCCGGCCCGCGGCAACGCGCCGAAGGGCCCGATGGGCGGCGTGAGCAGTGAGCACTGGTTCGGCGTGGAGCCGTTGACCGGTCGCGACCTGTTCTCGATCGTGGTGTACGGCCTGCGCACCTCGCTGGTCATCGCGATCGTGGTCACCGCCGTCACCACGGTGATCGGCACCCTGGTCGGCATCAGCGCGGCGTACTTCGGCGGCTGGTACGACGCGGTCGCGTCCCGGCTGCTCGACTTCCTGTTCGGCTTCCCGCAGCTGGTCTTCATGATTGCCCTGGGCATCGTCGTGCCGGCCAGCGTGCCGCGGACGCTGCTGCTGTGCGGGGTGCTCAGCGTGTTCGGCTGGGCGACCTTGGCCCGGCTGATCCGCAACCAGGCGCGGTCGCTGGTCAACCGCGAGTTCGTCGAAGCCGCCCGCAGTGTCGGGTCGAGCGGCTGGCACGTGATCGCCCGCGAGCTGCTGCCGAACCTGCTCGGCCCGGTCCTGGTCATCGCGACACTCGCGATCCCGGGCTATATCGGCGCCGAGGCCGCGCTGTCCTTCCTGGGCGTCGGCGTGCCGCCACCGACGCCGAGTCTCGGCCGGTCCATCTCCGACTCGATCGCCTGGGTCTACACCGGCGCGGATCCATGGTTCCTGGTCTTCCCAGGGGCTGCGCTGTTCCTCGCCGTTCTCGGGTTCACGCTGCTCGGTGACGGGGTCCGGGATGCCTTCGACGTCCGGCTGCGGAGGGCGAACTGATGCCTGACCTCGCCTGGTTCGTCGTACGGCGGCTCGCTGCCACCGTCCTGGTGATGCTCGCGCTGAGCCTCGCCGTCTACCTGATCTTCTACGCGATCCCGGCCGACCCGGCCCACCTTGCCTGTGGCAAGCCGTGCACGCCGGAACGGCTCGAGCAGGCCCGGCACTTCATGCAGCTGGACCAGAGCACGATCCAGCAGTACCTGAACTTCCTCAAGGGCATCTTCGCCGGCCGCACGTTCGGCGAAGGCGCGGCGGCGGTCCACTGCGAGGCACCCTGCTTCGGGTACTCGTTCCCGCTGGCCCGGCCGGTCACCACGCTGATCCTCGAACGGCTGCCCGTGACCGCCTCGATCGCGATCGGCGCCGCCGTACTGTGGCTGCTCGTCGGTGTCTCGCTCGGTGTCGTCGCGGCACTGAAGCGGGGGAAGCTGACCGACCGGCTGGCCGTCGGCTTCGCGCTGATCGGGATCGCGTCACCTTCGTTCCTGGTCGGCCTGCTGGCCATCCTGGTGTTCGGGTTCTGGCTCAACATGGTCCCGGTCAACGGCTACGTTCCCCTCACCGAGAGCCCGGTCGACTGGGCCTGGCACCTGATCACGCCCTGGCTGGTGCTCGCGCTGCTGCAGGCGGCGGCGTACATCAGGCTCACCCGCGCGCAGATGCTCGAGGAGCTGAACCTCGACCACATCACCACCGCCCGGGCCAAGGGCGCGGGGGAGGCGCGGGTCGTCCTGACCCACGGACTGCGTGGCGCGCTGGTGCCGATCGTGACGCTGTTCGGACTCGACCTCGGCGCCCTGCTCGGCGGCGCGATCCTGACCGAGAAGGTGTTCTCCATGCAGGGCCTGGGCGAGCTGCTGATCAGCGCGGTCGGCCAGCTCGACGTCGCCGTGGTGGTCGGTACGACGCTGTTCTCGGCCTTCCTGATCATCCTCGCGAACCTGGTGGTGGACATCGTGCACGGTGCGCTCGACCCGAGGGTCAGCCATGCCTGACCGGCCGGTGCTGGAGGTCCACGACCTGCACGTCACGTTCCGGACCGAGGGCGGCCTGGTCCCGGCCGTCGACGGTATCGACTTCGCGGTCGCACCCGGCCGGACACTGGCCATCGTCGGCGAGTCCGGCTCGGGCAAGAGCGTCAGCTCGGCCGCCGTGATGGGGCTGCTGCCGGCGAACGCCGACGTCAAGGGCGAGGTGCTGCTCGACGGCCGCGAACTCGTCGGCCTGTCCAACGAGGAGCTCCGCAGCATCCGCGGCAACGACATCGCCCTGGTCTTCCAGGACGCGCTGTCGGCGCTCAACCCGTACTACAGCGTCGGCTGGCAGGTTGCCGAGGCGTACCGCCTGCACCACGACGTGCCGAAGAAGGAGGCCCGCCGGCGCGCGGTCGAGCTGCTCGACCAGGTCGGCATCCCGGACGCCGCCCGCCGGGCGAACAACTACCCGCACGAGTTCTCCGGCGGAATGCGGCAGCGGGTCGTGATTGCTATGGCTCTGGTGAACAACCCGAAGGTGCTGATCGCGGACGAGCCGACCACCGCGCTCGACGTCACCGTGCAGGCGCAGATCATGCGGCTGCTGGAGGACGTCCAGGCGGAGTTCGGTACGGCGCTGGTCCTGATCTCGCACGATCTCGGGGTGGTCGCCGAGGCGGCCGACGACGTCCTGGTGATGTACGCCGGACGCGCCGCCGAGCGCGGCACGGTCCGTGACCTGTTCCAGCGGGCGGCGCATCCGTACAGCCTCGGTCTGCTCGGTGCGATGCCGCGGGTCGACGTACCGCCGAAGCCGCGGCTCACCACGATCCCGGGCAGTCCGCCGTCACCGGGGTCCATCACGACCGGTTGCCCGTTCCAGCCGCGCTGCGCCTACACCGCACAGGTCGGTGAGCGCTGCACCACCGAGCGACCCGAGCTGACGCCGCGTCCGGGCGAAGGCGATCACGAGGCGGCCTGCCACCTGGGGCGGAGGCCGTCGGATGTCTGAAGAACTGCTCCGCCTCGACGGAGTCCGGAAGTACTTCGGTGTGCGCGGCGCACCCTGGCGATCCGGCAAGTCGGTCAAGGCCGTCGACGGTGTCGACTTCGTCGTCCGCAAGGGCGAGACGGTCGGGCTGGTCGGCGAGTCCGGCTCCGGCAAGTCGACGCTCGCCCGGGTCGCGACGCGACTGCTCGACCCGACGGACGGCCGGGTCGCGATCGCCGGCGCGGACGTCACGAAGGTCAGCGGGCGCAAGCTGCGGCCGGTGCGCCGCAAGGTCCAGATGGTGTTCCAGGATCCGCAGGCCTCGCTCAACCCGCGGCAGTCGGTCGGCACGATCCTGACCACGCCGTTCCGGGCGCAGGGCGTTCGTCCGACCCGGGCGCAGCTCGTGGAGCTGCTTCAGCAGGTCGGGCTGTCCGAGGAACACCTCGAGCGCTACCCGCACGAGTTCTCCGGCGGCCAGCGTCAGCGCATCGGCATCGCCCGAGCCCTGTCGGTGCAGCCCGACCTGCTCATCTGCGACGAGCCGGTCTCCGCGCTCGACGTGTCCGTGCAGGCGCAGGTGCTGAACCTGCTCGCCGACCTCCGCGACGAGCTCGGCCTGTCGTACGTCCTCGTCGCGCACGACCTGGCCGTCGTACGGCAGGTGGCGAGCCGGGTGGCCGTCATGTACCTCGGCACGATCGTGGAGGAGGGACCGGCGGCCCAGGTGTACTCGGCTCCGGCTCACCCGTACACGAAGGCCCTGCTGTCCGCCGTACCTGTGCCCGCGCCCGGGATCGAGCGGGACCGGATCGTGCTGTCGGGTGATGTGCCGACGCCGATCGATCCGCCGTCCGGGTGTCCGTTCCGGACCCGCTGCTACAAGGCCGAAGCCGTCTGCGCGACGAAACGGCCGGTGCTCGAGCCCGTCGAGGGCAGCACCGAGCACCGGGCCGCCTGCTACTTCCCTGAGCCCCCCACCCCCTGAGAGGACCATATGAAGCGCGTTATCCGAGCGGCCGCGGTTGCGGCCGCGTTGGCGTTGGCGGCGGCCGCCTGCAACGCCAACAACCAGTCCACCAGTGGTGGTGGCAGCACGTCGGCGGCCGCTGAGGCAGGCGGCACGTTCCACGTCCTCAGCACCAGCAAGGAGATCAGCCTCGACCCGGCCAAGAGCCAGAACCTGGGCACGAGCACGATCCACCTGGTGCTGCGCGGCCTGACCTCGTGGAAGACCGCGCCGGACAAGGCGGCCGAGCTGGTCCCGGACCTGGCCACCGACACCGGTCAGGTCAGCGACGGCGGCAAGACCTGGACCTACAAGCTGAAGCCGGGTCTCAAGTACGCCGACGGGTCGCCGATCGTTGCCGCCGACATCAAGTACGGCATCGAGCGGTCGTTCGCGCCGGAGCTGTCCGGCGGCCTCGGCTACCACAAGTCGCTGCTGGTCGGCGGCGACAAGTACACCGGCCCGTACAAGGGCGCCCAGCTGGCGTCGGTCGAGACGCCGGACGACACCACGATCGTGTTCAAGCTGAACAAGCCGTTCGGCGACTGGCCGTGGGTGGTCAGCATGCCGGCCTTCTCGCCGGTGCCGAAGGCGGCCGACAAGGACCCGGCGCACTACGGCGAGGACCCGGTCGCGAGCGGCCCGTACCAGGTGAAGGCGTACACCCCCGGCTCGAAGCTCGAGCTGGAGCGGAACCCGAACTGGGACAACGCGACCGACGAGGCCCGGACCGGTCTGCCGGACTCGATCGTGATCGACATGGGCCTGCAGGCCGACGTGGTCAACCAGCGGCTGATCGCGGACGCGGGCGACGACAAGTTCGCCGCCGCCACCGGTGTCTCGGTGCCGGCCGCGCTGATCCCGACCGTGTCGGGCAACCCGGCGGTCAAGTCCCGGGTCGCGACGTCGCCGTCCGGCGCGCTGCAGTACCTGGCGATGAACACCAAGCGCCCGGCGCTGGCCAACCCCGAGGTCCGCAAGGCGATCCAGTACGCCGTCGACAAGCAGGCCGTCCAGGTCGCCGAGGGCGGACCGGAGTACGGCGGTGAGATCGCCACCACCCTGATCACGCCGGGCATCGAGGGTTACCAGAAGTACGACCTGTACCAGGCGCCGCCGCAGGGCGACCCGGAGAAGGCCAAGTCGATGCTCGCGGCGGCCGGGGTGAGCAACCTGAACCTGGTGCTGGCGGCGGACAACGCGTCCGGCCTGAGCGTCGCCCAGGCGATCCAGCAGGGCCTGAAGCGGGCCGGGATCACGGTCACCATCAAGCCGCTGGACACCGAGCCGCTGACCGACCTGATCACCGGCAACAAGCCCGACTTCGACCTGACCGTGTCGAGCTGGCTGCCCGACTACCCGAGCGCGCTCGGCAACATCCAGCCGCTGTTCGCGTCCTCGGAGGCCGGCAACGGTGGGTACAACATCTCGCGCTACTCCAACCCGGCGGTAGACGCCGCGATCGCCGCGGCCACGGCCGAGTCGGACCCGGCCAAGGCGGCCGCGGCCTGGGGCGCGGTGGACCAGCAGATCATGAAGGACGCCCCGATCGTCCCGCTGATCTACGCCCGGAACGCGTTCCTGCACGGCTCGAAGGTGCAGAGCTTCTACCTGCCGCCGTACCCGCCGTACCCGAACGTGCTGATCGTCGGACTGAGCAAGTAGGTCGTGCCTCAGGTCCGGCCTTCGGTCTCCTGAGCTTCGAAGAGGGTCGGCTGGGTCTCGGCGTCGAGTCCCCAGTCGGCCCTCAGCACGGTGTACCCGGCCTTCTCGGCCGCCGCGCACACCTTCACGTCGTCGTCGACCAGGACGGCGACCGGGCGCTCCGCGGCCAGCCGCTGCAGCCGGCCGAGCTTCATCGTCACCGACGGGCGGCGGTCGGTGTTGCCACGCATGTAGACCTTGCCGTCCGGGAACCCGTTGTCCTTCAGCCACCTGAGCGTGTCCCGGCGCAGCCGCTCGGGCCGGCCGGTCAGGTAGACGATCTCGTGGTCGGCCGCCAGAGTGGTCGCGACCGCGAGCCCCTCGTCCAGGACGGCGTCCTCCTTCGCGTGCGCGAAGAACGAGTCCCAGTCCTTCGGCCGCTTCTCGATGAAGTGGATCCGCTGACTGGTGTCGGACAACGTGGCGTCGATGTCCAGGACGGCGTACGGGCGTTGATCGTCAGGCACGTCGTCCAGCTTCCCAGGTACGGCGGTCGACGGCGTACTCGACCTCGCCGAACTCGGTGCCGGGCAGCGGGTCGTCGAAGTGCTCGTGGAAGATCCGCACGAACCGCAGCCCGGACCGCCGCATCACCGCCCGGGACCGGTGGTTGACCGCCATCGTGTCCGCGACGACCTTCTCCATGCCGAGCTCGCCGAACGCCTTGTCGATCAGCGCCCTGGTGCCCTCGGTCGCGTACCCCTTGCCCCACGCGACCCGGTTCAGCCGGTAGCCGACATCCACGGTCTGCGGCTCCTTGGTCGGCTGCAGCCCGAACCATCCGACGAACTCGCCGTCCGCCTTCTGATGCGCCGCGAACGTGCCGAGCTGCGGATGTTCGCCGTACACCTTCAGGATCTCGGGCAGGACGACCCGCTCGATCTCCTCCCGCGGTGTCGGCTGCCCGGTCAGGAACCGCATCACCTCCGGATCCGAGTCCAGCCCGGCCAGCAGCTCCACGTCGTCGGCGGTGAACCGTCGCAAGGTCAACCGCTCGGTCTCGAGATACCCATCCACGCGGCCCATCTCTACCATTCACGATGACGCCGCCGGAGCGCCGGGCTGTTCGGATGGCGGGCATCCGGACCGGTTCTGGTGTGTTGGGTTGGGTGGTTGTCGGTGGGTCGGGTTAGCGTTCTCAGCGCGATGGAAGACTCGATCACGTTTCTGCACAGCTCGGACTGGCAGCTGGGGATGATGCGCCGGTTCCTGGGGCCGGACGGTCAGGCCCGGTGGGGCCAGGCCCGGCTGGATGCTGTCGCGCGGATCGGTGACGTCGCAACCACCACCGGAGCGGCCTTCGTGGTCGTCACCGGCGACGTGTTCGAGCACAACCAGGTCGAGCGGCAGACCATCCTGCGGGCCTGTGAGGCCCTCAAGGCGATCCCGGTCCCGGTCGTCCTGCTGCCCGGCAACCACGACGCCCTCGAGCCGGGCTCGCTGTGGACGTCGGCGCAGTGGCAGGCGCACGCGCCCGAGCACGTGACCGTCCTGACCGACACCCAGCCGCTGGAGATCCTGCCGGGGGTCGAGATCATCGGCGCGCCTTGGCGTTCCCGCCGCCCGCTGTCGGACCCGGCAGCTCCCGGGTACGGCGACCTGAAGCCGACGCCGGCCGGGACGACGCGGGTCCTGCTCGCGCACGGCCAGCTGACCAGCCTCAGTGGCGGCATGTCCGACGTGCCGACCATCGACCAGGCGGCCCTCGAAGCGGCTGTCGCGGACGGCCGGCTGCAGTACGTCGGTCTGGGCGACCGGCACTCCACGACCCGGGTGACCGACCGGATCTGGTTCTCCGGGACGCAGGAAGTGACGACTCCGGAGGAGACCGATCCGGGCAACGTGCTCAAGGTGACCATCGGCGCGGGTGCGATCGACGTCGAGCCGGTCCGCGTCGGCGCTTGGCACATGGTCGACCACCGGGTCGAGCTGTTCGACGAGGAGTCGCTGGACGCGCTCGAGGACTGGTTCGCGGAGCTTCCGGACAAGGAGCGGACCTACGTGCGGCTGGCCGGTGACGGGTCGCTGCCGCTGCCGCTGCACAGTCGGCTCGACATGCTGATCGACGCGCAGGGCGAGGTGTTCGCGAGTGTCGAGCGGTGGGCGAAGTTCTGGACCGTGCGGCCGGCTCCCGACGCGGCCGACCTGGATGCGTTGCAGTTGAGCGGACCGGCGCGGGCCGCGATGGAAGAGCTCCGGCAGGCGCTGGCCGCCGGTGACGAGGGCGCCGGCGCGGCGCTGTCGCTGATGCACCGCCTGGCCCGGGACGCGGGATGAGGCTGCATGCTCTGACGCTGCGGGACTTCCGCGGCGTCAAGGACCGTACCGTTCGGCTGCCCGCGCTCGGCACCACCGTCGTGGTCGGCGACAACGAGGTCGGCAAGTCCAGCCTGGTCGAGGCGTTCGCGCTGATCTTCGACCTGCCGGACGACTCGAAGTCGACCCGGATCCGCGACATCCAGCCGGTCGGGCAGGACGTCGGGCCCGAGGTGACCGCCGAGCTCACCCTGGGCGGGCGCGAGCTGACCTACACGAAGCGCTGGCTGAAGAACCGCGCCACCGAGCTCACGGTCGTCGACGGCGATGGACGCCGTACCTCATGGACCGGGCGCGAGGCGCACAACGAGGCCGAGCGGCTCTTCCACGAGCACGTCGACCCGGTGCTGTGGCAGACCTTGATGGTCAGCCAGGGGCAGTCGCTGGTGCTGCCGACGCCGGCCGATGCCGAGCCGTTGATCACCGCGGTGAACGCAGAGTCGGGGACGCCGATCGACGGTGCGTCGATGCCACTGGTTTCCGCGGTCGAGCACGAGTACCTGCGCTACTGGACTCCGCGCGGCCGGCCGACCGGCGACTTCGCTCGGTCCGAGAAGGCCGTGGCCGCCGCCGAGCTGACCGCGGCGCAGGCGCTGAAGGCGATGGAAGAGGTCCAGCAGGACATCCGCCGCGCCGAGCGGCTCGCCCTCGACCTCGAGGACGTGACCGGTCGCCGCAGCGATCACCTCACGTCGGTCGAGGAGCTGCGCGAACGCAAGAAGGCGACCGACGAGATCCTGCTCCGCCGCGACTCGGTGCGGGCGCGGGCCGAGACGGCTCGGGCGCGGTTGGAGAACCACACCCGGACCCGGGTCGAGCGGGAGCGGCTGCTCGACGAGGTCGAGCGGTTCACCAAGGCCGACGCCGAGCTGACCAAACGCCGTACCGAAGCCGAGACGGTCGCCAGGACCGCGGCCGAGACCGTGCACGCGGCCGAGGCGGCGCTGGCCGAGGTGGTCGAGCTCAAGGACGCACGCCGTACCGACGTCCAGGAAGCCGAGCGCCGGGTCGCGGAGTTGATGGACCGCGCCGAGCTGGACCGCTTGCTCGGCCAGCAGGCCGAGCTGGTCGACGTCCGGGCGCGGATCGCCGTCGCCGGGACGATCCTGGACCGGATCAAGGTCGACGACGCGAAGGTCGCCGCCCTCGAGGACGCGCACGCCGCGGTCGTCGAGGCTCGCGCCGCGCTCGCCGCCGGCGTACCGGAAGTCTCGGTACGGCGACTTGGCGCCGAGCCGGTCGAGTTGTCGGGGACCGGGCTGGACGTGACCGCCGGCGCGCTGCCGTCGGAGTTGGGCTTCGACGAGTCGGCCGAGGTGCTCGTCTCCGGCGAGCTGGTGGTCGGCGTTCCGGGGCAGGTCGAGGTGACCGTCCGGGCCGGTGGGGAAGCGGCGACCCTGCGATCCCGCGTAGACGAGGCGGTCCGGCGCGAGAAGGACCTGCTGAAGAAGGCTGGGGTGAAGGATGTCGCCGCTGCGCGGGAGCTGCTGCGGAAGGCGGACATCGCCACGGCCGAGTTGAACGAGGCGCGGCGGACCGAGCGATCGCTGACCGCCGGGGGTGATCCGGGGGAGCGGATCGCGGTGCTGACCGCGCGGCTCGGGACGGACGAACCCGAGGAGACCGCGGACAAGCAGGCTGCGGTCGAGGGTGTCCCGGGACAGATGTCGCTGTTCGAGGAGTTCGCCTCGCCGCTCGACACGCTCTTCGAGGGTTTCGAGCCGCCGGCCGCCGAGCCTGGCGATCTGGCCGGTGCGCAGGCGTTCCTCGAGGAGGCCCGGTCCGCGCTGGCCGAGGTGGAGCGGTTGCTGGGCGACGCGGAGTTCGCGGCGGCGCAGGCCCGGAAGGCGGCGGACGAGGATCGGTCCGAGGCTCAGAACGCGCGGGCCCGGTCGGAGATCGCCGCCGAGCGGCTGGCTGCGGCAGTGGAGGCGTTGGAGTCTGCTCGGGCTGTCATCGACGACGACGCCGTGGCCGCGGCCGAGACCGCGGCGACCGCTGAGGTCGAGGCGGTGCTGGAGGAGCTGACCGCCGTACAGGAGCAGGCCGATGCGGCCGGGGCCGATCAGGTCGCCGGTGAGTTGGCGGACGCCTTGGCGGTTGCCGAGCGGTTGCAGGCGGAGCGGGACACGCTGCGCGATGCGCTGCGTACGACGGAGGGCCGGCTGGAGCAGTCGGGGCGGGACGGGCTGGCGACGCGGCGCGACGTGGCCGAGTTGGAGCTTGCCGCCGTACGCGCTGAGCATGACAGCTTGCGGCGCCGGGCCGAGGCGGCCCGCCGGGTGTACGAGACGTTGAGCCGGCATCGGGCCGAGGCGCAGACGAAGTACTCTGAGCCGCTGCAGAGCCGGATCGAGTCGCTCGGGCGCAGTGTGTACGGGCCGTCGTTCCGGGTCTGGCTGGACGACGACCTCGCGGTGTCGGAGCGCGAGCTGGACGGCACACGACTGCCGGTCGAGGCGCTGTCGACGGGTGCGCAGGAGCAGTTGGCGATCATCACCCGGCTGGCGATCAGCCACCTCGTCAGCACCGGCGAGGGCAGCGTGCCGGTGATCTTCGACGACGCGCTCGGCTGGTCGGACAAGGCCCGGCTGCGCGACATGGGCGCGCTGCTCGGCCGGGCCGGCGACCACGGGCAGGTCATCATCCTGACCTGCATGCCGGACCGCTATGAGTACGTCCCGCGGGCCACCTTCATCAAGCTGGACGCTTGATCCGTTCCGGCGCGCTGTAGACGACGCAGCGGTCGCCGCGGACGAAGCCGGCGACCGTGACGTCGAAGCGGCGTGCGAGGTCGACGGCCAGGCTGGACGGCGCGCCGACGGCCACGATCATCCCGATCCCGGCGGCGACTGCCTTCTGGACGATCTCGTAGCCGGCGCGGCCGCTGACCGCGAGGATCAGGCCCTGGCGGCTGTGGTTGTTGAGGACGGTCCAGCCGACCACCTTGTCGACGGCGTTGTGGCGGCCGACGTCCTCCTTCACCACGACCTGCCGGCCGTCGGCGGTGAACAGGCCGGCGGCGTGCAACCCGCCGGTCCGGGAGAACATCGGCTGGCCCTCGCGCAGGAGGTCGGGCAGCCGCCGTACGACGTCGAGGTCTGCCTCGACCGGGTCGACGGGGGAGTAGTCGCGCTCGGCCAGCTCGTCGAGGCTCTGCTGGCCGCAGACACCGCACGCTGCCGATGTCACGCCGTACCGCTGGGGTGGCTCCCGGTCGGGCGGGCCGTCGAACGTGACGGTGACCGTGTTGAACTGCTGGTCGGGCGTCAGTTGCTGATCGGTGCAGTAGGCAACGGTCTTGATCGCGTCCGGGCGGACCGCGAACCCCTCGCCGAGGCAGAACCCGGCCGCCAGCTCGAAGTCCGAGCCCGGCGTCCGCATCGTCACCACCAGCGGCTCGGGCGCGCGGCCCGGCCACTCCAGCCGGAGCTCGAGCGGCTCCTCGGTGACGACGACGTCCTCGCGCCGGGACGTCCGGTCGCCGTCCAGCACCTCGACCTTGAACCTGGTGGTCGGACGTTTGGTCATACCTTCACCGTAGCCACTCCCGCCGTACCGCGAGCCAGTCGAGGAAGGTCCACGCGTAGAACCGCTGGTGCTCGCGCAAGGCGGGGGTGCAACCGAACGGCGGTGGCGCGTCCGCGTTCTTCATCATGTACGCCGCGACGGCCGCGATGAAGCAGTCGAGGTGGTCGGCCGGTACGCCGGCCGTCAGCGGGCTGCTCCGGATCGCGGCGGCGGTGTCGATCCCGTGGTGCTGCGCGACCGGGAGCAGGCCGACCCAGTCCATCCACCGCGGACCCAGGGCCAGCCAGTTCCAGTCGACCGTCCAGCAGGCGCCGTCGCCGTCGATCAGCAGGTTGTCGGGCCGCAGATCGCTGTGCGTCGCCGTCTCCCCAGCGAACGCCTCCGGCGCCAACTCCAGGAGACTGATCACCTCAGGCAGAACCTTCGGCACCCACGGCTGCAGTCCCGTCGGCAGCGGCGCCTCCCCGGCCAGAATCCGAGCCGGCGTCTGCAGCGGCGAGTCGCCCGCGTCCAAATCCTCCAGAAAACTCCGCAACCCCTCCAACGGACTCGGCTCCATCACCTCCGCAACCCCCTCACAAGCCGCAGTCACAACTGCAAAGTCCCCCGCCGTCCAAGGAGTCCCCGGCATCCGCCCCACCACCCACTCGGACGCCACCGCAAACCACCGCCCGCCTCCCGCGGGCGGGACGGGCTGGCGAGCGCCATCCGGCCCATCGGCACAGTGCGCGGCTCCTGCCGACCCGGCATCGCCCGACGTCCGGCGCTCGTCCACCGCGTGGGCAGTTGCCAGGATGGCCGGCACCCGGATCTCCGGCGGGAGTTGCGGGACTACCTCCGCCTCGCGTTGGTAGGCGCGGTAGGAGTGGAGTGAGTCGTCCGAGGCCTTCACGAAGACGCGTCGGCCGTCGGCCAACCGCAGGGGTGCGGCGAAGCCGCCGGTGAAGCCTGAGCTGACGGACGGGCCGGCGGACACCACCTCGCTGCCCAGGGCAACGGTCAGGTTTTCGCGGAGGCCGGCCGGGAGCGCATGCCAGTCAGGGCGCAGCGAGGTGGCGGTGTAGTCGACGTCAGGCGCTCCGGTCATGTCCACAGACGATAGAGCGGCCGGGGAGCCGGCGCCTGTGGTTTAGCGTGCGGTGCATGGCTCTGCATGTGCTCGACCTGGTCGGGATCTTCGTGTTCGGCATCACCGGCGCGCTGGTCGGCGTACGCAAGAAGCTGGACGTGTTCGGCATCCTGGTGCTCGCGCTGGTGACCGGGCTCGGTGGCGGCTTCGTCCGGGACGTGCTGATCGGCGCGACCCCGCCGGCCGCGCTGGAGGACTGGCGCTACCTCGTCGTCCCGGTCGCGGCCGGGCTGGTCACGTTCTTCCTGCACCCCGGGATCGGCCGGGTCGAGCGGTTGGTGAACATCTTCGACGCGGCCGGCCTCGCGCTGTTCTGCGTGATCGGCGCCCGGAAGGCGATCGAGGCCGGCCTGTCGCCGCTGTCGGCCGCCCTGCTCGGCACCATCTCCGGTATCGGCGGCGGCGTGATCCGCGACGTGCTCAGCGGCCGCGTCCCCGTCGTACTGCGCGCGGAGATCTACGCCACGCCGGCGTTCCTCGGCGCGGGCATCGTGGTGATCGCGGCGGCTCTCGAGTACCACGCGCTCTGGGTGCCGATCGTCGCCGCGTTGACCTGCTTCGGCATCCGCCTGCTCGCGATCCGCCGCGGCTGGAACGCTCCGCTACCCCGCGGCTCGTGACGGCGGCGCCCAGCCGTTGACCACGGCGAGCAGCTCCAGGTAGCGGTCCCAGCGGGGATCCGCCTCGGTACGACGGAGCTCGATCAGCCGGCTGCGGAGCTCAGGATCCCGCCAGTCGTCGGCGAGCGCGCGGTAGCCGACGGCCATCCGCCGTACCGATGACCGGAAGGCGTCGTCCTGGACCAGCGCCGCCAGCTCCAGCCAGGCCTCGACCTGCCGGGCGTCGGCGTCCTCGGAGAGCATGGGCGTGAGGTTCTGCCGGATCGCGGCGAAACGGGGGTCGTCGCCGAGCGTCGAGGTCAGGAAGTCGGCGATCAGGGCGCGGCGCTGCTGCTCGGAACGGGTGGTCAGTTCGTGCATGAGTTCGAGGTCCTCCGGGGTCGAGTGCCGACGGGCGACGACCGACAGCACCGCGTGCTGCAGCTGCAGCGTCCGGATCTGTACGGCGACCGCGTCGGCATGTGCTGTGAGTACGTCGGCGAGCGTGCGCTCCTGGTTCAGCACGGCGCGGACCGTGGCCAGATCGATGCCCAGGGCACGCAACGTCCGGATCAACTCGAGCCGCGCCGGCGCGCCGCCGTCGTACCGGCGATGCCCGGCCGCCGTACGGCGAGACGCCAGCAGCCCCTGGTCCGAGTAGTACCGAACCGTCTTCACCGAGACCCCGGCCCGCCGCGCCAGCTCACCGATCGAGTAATCCACGGGACGACCCTCACATCTCCCCTCGGAGGAGATACAAGCCTAGTTGTGCGCGAACCTCGTCTTCGGCCGCGCGAAAGTGGTGGACACAGCCGCGACGAGGGCGCAGGCGATGCCGATGGCGAACGGGACCCAGTAGGCGGTGGATGCGCCCCACAGGTCGACGGCGTGGCCGGCGGCGGCGTTGCCGGGGGCGACGCCGAGCAGGATGCCGGTGACGGTCCAGGTGATCGCCTCGGTGAGGCGCTGCGGCGGGACCCACTCCTCGACGCAGGCGGTGACCGCGACCATGGTCGGCGCGATCGTCATACCGCAGCCGAACAGGACCACGCCGAGCAACCACACGCTGTTGACCCAGGGCAGTGGCGCCAGCGTGATCGCGAGCAGGATGGTGCCGATCAGCAGCCGCCGCTCGACTGGGGCGCGCCAGTGCACCGAGCCGTACCAGAGACCGGCCAGCAAGCTGCCGAACGCCCAGACGGCCAGTACGACGCCGGACATGCCGGCCTGGCCGCGCTCGGTGGTGAACGCGACCGTGATGACCTCCGCGCCACCGAGAGTCGCGCCGAGGCCGAGCCCGATCAGACTGAGCAGCAGGATCGAGACCCAGGGGAGTGGCGCCTGCTCGGTCCCGTCGGACTTACCCCGGCCCGGCGGGTCGGACGCCCGCAGCAGCGCCAGCCAGATGCCGCCGGCCAGTCCAAGCACTCCGGCTGCGGACAGAGCGGCGTACGGGCTGACCTGAGTCGCGAGCAACGTGACCAGCACCGGCCCGACGATGAAGACGACCTCGTCACCGACCGCTTCGAGAGCGAATGCGGTCTGCAGCGCCCGGCCCCGGCCGAGCAGGTGCGTCCAGCGCGCGCGGACGAACGACCCGACCTGCGGACGGGTGCCACCGGCAACGAACGACAGCAGGTAGAGCACCCAGGTAGCGGCGTCGGCACGTACGGCGACCAGCAGCGCGGCCAGCGCGATCGTGCAGACCACGGAGCCGATGATCAGCAGCAGGCGCTGCCCGAACCGGTCCACCATCCGGCCCTGGATCGGACCGGTCAGCGCACCCGCGATCACGGCCACACCGGACACCGCGCCGGCCAGGCCGTACGAGCCGCTCTCCTGCGCGATCAGGATGACGATGCCGAGCCCGATCATCGAGATCGGCATACGCCCGAGGATCCCGGCGGCGAAGAACGCGCTGGCGCCGGGACGGCGCATGAGGTGGACGTAAGGCTTGAGCATGAGGGACCGGCAACACCCTAACTGGTGGGACCGCCAGGCCATCACAACCACCGGCGCCGACCCCGGGCGGCGCTCGATCGGCCCGAGGCGGCGCGATTGTGATGGCCTGGCGGTCCGCGCCCCGACCCCAACTGCGAAACTTGGGGTATGGCTGTGGATGCTTCGCCGTACGACGCGGTGCTGTTGCTGTCCTTCGGGGGACCGGAGAAGCCGGACGACGTGCTGCCGTTCCTGCAGAACGTGACCCGGGGCCGGGGGATTCCGGACGAGCGGCTGAAGGAGGTCGGCGAGCACTACTACTCGTTCGGCGGCAAGAGCCCGATCAACGACCAGAACCGGGCCCTGCTCCAGGCCTTGCGGGAGTCGTTCGACGAGATCGGCCTGGACCTGCCGATCTACTGGGGCAACCGCAACTGGGCGCCGTACCTCACCGACACCCTGCGTGAGATGGCCGCCGACGGCATCCGCCGGGCCGTCGTCATCGTGACCTCCGCGTACCCGTCGTACTCGGGCTGCCGGCAGTACCGCGAAAACCTCGAGGACGCCGCGAAGCAGGTCCCGGACGCGCCCCGGATCGACAAGCTCCGGCACTACGCGAACCACCCCGGCTTCGTCGGCTCGTTCGTCGAGTCGACCGCGAAGGCGCTCAGCGAGCTGCCGGACGGCTCAGCGATCGCCTACGTGACGCACTCCATCCCGAACGCGATGAACGCCACCAGCGGACCGGACGGCAACGGGTACGTCGACTGGCACCTGGACGTCGCCGCGGAGATCAGCGCCGAGATCGAGCGCCGTACCGGCCGGACCCGGCGGACCGACCTGGTCTACTGCTCGCGCTCCGGCCCGCCGCAGGTGCCGTGGCTCGAGCCGGACGTGAACGACCACCTGGAGGCGCTCGCCGCGGACGGCGTACCCGGCGTGGCCGTGGTCCCGATCGGGTTCGTCAGCGACCACATGGAGGTCATCTACGACCTCGACACCGAGGCCGCCCAGACCGCCGAGAAGCTGCGGCTGCCGATGGCGCGGGCCGCGACCCCCGGCGCCGACCAGCCGTTCGTCACCATGCTGCGCGACCTGGTCGTCGAGCGGGCCGCGGCCGAGCGCGGCGAGCAGCCGGCCCGGCCGTGCGTCGGCAAGCTCGGCCCGGCCTGGGACGACTGCCGCCACGACTGCTGCCCACCGCTTCGCCGTCCTACCTCTAAGGAAGCCGTATGACAGACCCCCAGGACCTGCTCAAGTTGGCCGTGGAGGTGGCGGAGGAGGCAGCGAGGCTGATCGTCGAACGCCGCCGCGGCACGATCACGGTCGCCGACACCAAGAGCACCGTCACCGACGTGGTCACCGCGGTCGACCGGGAGTCCGAGGAGCTGATCCGGGCCCGGATCCTGCAGGCCCGCCCGGACGACTCGTTCCTCGGCGAGGAGGGTGACGACGTACTCGGCACCAGCGGTGTCCGGTGGGTCGTCGACCCGATCGACGGCACCGTGAACTACCTGTACGACCTCCCGACGTACGCCGTCTCGATCGCGGTGGAGTACGACGGCCGGACCGTCGCCGGCGTGGTCGTCGACGCGCCGAAGGGTGAGGTGTTCACCGCGACCCTCGGCGGCGGCGCGTTCCTGGACGGGAAGCCGATCCAGGTCTCGGGGTGTACGGACCTGAGCAAGGCCCTGGTCGGCACCGGGTTCGGCTACGACCCGGAGCGGCGGCAGGTGCAGGCCGAGGTGATCCAGCAGCTGATCACCAAGGTCCGCGACATCCGGCGGATCGGGGTCGGCGCGATCGACCTCTGCTACGTCGCCTGCGGCCGGCTGGACGCGGTCTACGAGCGCGGACTGAACCCGTGGGACTACGGAGCGGGTGCGCTGATCGCGGCCGAGGCCGGCGCGGCCGTCGGCGGGCTGAACGGGGCCGAGGTGTCGCCGGAGATGTCGATCGCGGCCAGTCCGGCGCTGTTCGAGCCGTTCCACGAGCTGCTGGCCGCGTCAGACCCGTTGCGGGCCTAGACGCCGCTGAGTGCTCGTTAGTGCGTGTACTGAGCATTAACGAGCATTTTCGTGTTCGGTACTGACATTTGTTGCGACACGCTGGCCGGAAGGTGGACCCTGACGCGCGCGTAGGGTCCTTCATAGGGCACAATCCCGTCCTCGGGAACGGTTGTTGCCGGTCCCGGCCTGGCTGTCAAGGGTTTCGGGGGACGAAAGATTCAGCGCGCTGTCCCGGCGCGGAATTTCTCGGCCGCTCTACCCGTTCAAGGGCTCAGCAGGCAACACCACGGGTACGAAGAGGGCAGGGAAACACCATGGCGACTGATTACGACGCCCCGCGCAAGACGGACGAGGATGCTTCCGAAGAGTCGATCGAGGAGCTGAAGACTCGCCGTCACGACAAGAACTCCGGGAAGGTCGACGAGGACGAGGCCGAGGCGGCGGAGAGCTTCGAGCTGCCCGGCGCCGACCTGAGCCACGAAGAGCTGGCGGTGCGGGTGCTCCCGCGCCAGGCCGACGAGTTCACCTGTTCGAGCTGCTTCCTGGTTCACCACCGCAGTCAGCTCGCAGAGACGAAGAACGGGCAGCTGATCTGCCGCGACTGCGCAGCCTGACACCAGCGCCCTACTTCGCCGAAACCACGAGCGGGACCACCCCATCCCTGGGGAGGTCCCGCTCGTTTTGCCAAACACCACCCATCGCCCCGCCAGAAGCAGAGTCAGGTGGGGTCTTAGTCGTCTTGTTTCTTGCTCAGGGCGGTGTCCGTGCCCTTCACCAGCACCCCGTTGACCGCGTCCTGCTCGTAGCCCGGGGGTGCGTACCCCGTGGACTTCAGCCAGTACGCCGCCGCCCGCCGCTCGGCGAACAGCTTCGCGGCAGCCGCCGCGGCTCCACTCGCGACCGCCCACGTCACCACCTCGGCGTAGCCGCCCTGGCCGCCCTTCGGCGGCTTCCCGCCCGAGCCGAGCTTCCAGGCCGTACTGACCGCCTTGTTCGCGACCAGGCCCACGACCAGCGTGAACGCGGCCAGCACCAGCTTCCAGCCGATCTTCGCTCCGACCACAACAGCCTCCTAACGGCAAGTCCCCGACATCAGGATCTTGCCACGCTGTTCCCCGTCAGGGCCGCTGCCAACCTGTCCGGGTGCCGCGTCGCGATCACCCAGTACGGCGCCGGGTCGCGCGGATCGGTGATCTCGACCCGGACCGCGCCCCGCACGTAGCTGCGCAGCAGCAGGTACGCCTTCGGGTCGCAGTCCCGCCCGAACGCGTGCCGGGCGTCGTCCCCGGTCAGCGCCTCGACCTTGCCGAGGTGGGCCCGGCCGATCACGGCCCGCCCGGCCCGGAGCCGTTCGCCGTCCACCTCGACCACCGCGGCGCCGTACTGCAGGAAGAAGAGGACCACCAGGAGCGCGGCCAGGCCGCCGACGAAGGCGCCGCCGAAGCTCCCGACCGGCACGTAGGTGATGACGAACAGCGTGATGACCAAGGCGGTGGCGATGATCCACCAGGACACCGGCACGCTCAGGCGTTCGCGATAGCTACCCACGAGGACCAGCCTGGCACGTGGCCGGCGCAGGCGGGTCGGTAGGGTCGCCTCCCGTGACCGAGGTTTTGATCCAGCGACTCGACCCCGACCTCCCGCTGCCGTCGTACGCGCATCCCGGCGACGCCGGCGCGGACCTGGTGGCGGCGAGCGACATCACTCTCAAGCCCGGCGAGCGCGGCCTGGTCGGCACCGGGATCGCGATCGCGCTGCAGGACGGCTTCGCCGCCTTCGTGCACCCGCGCTCGGGGCTGGCCGCCAAGCACGGCGTTTCGATCGTCAACGCCCCGGGCACTGTCGACGCGGGCTACCGCGGCGAGGTCAAGGTCTGCCTGGTGAACCTGGACCCGCACGCCGAGGTCACCCTGCGGCGCGGCGACCGGATCGCGCAGCTGGTGATCCAGCGGGTGGAGAAGGCCCGGTTCGTCGAGGTGGCCACGTTGCCGGGGTCGGCCCGCGGCGACGGGGGGTACGGCTCGACCGGCGGCTTCGGTGGTGTGACACGCTGATCAGGTGCGTCCGTTGACCTGACGGATGCGCGAGACTACGGCGGCTGTAGGAATTCAAGAACCAGGAAGTAGGCAAGAGGCTGTGATCTTCCGCCGCAAGGCAAAGAACGAGGAGCCCGGGATCGCCGACGAGGCGGCCGAGGACGCGACGCCGGAACCCCGCGCGGAGGGCCCGTTCGACTCCACCGAGGTCGACGCCGAGGTGCTGGAGGCCGAGGACCGGATCGACCTCGGCGCCCTCGTGATCAGCGGCCGGCCCGGCATGGAGCTGCGGCTGCAGGTCGACGAGCAGTCCGGCCAGGTGCAGGCGATCCTGCTGGTGCTGGAGGACTCCGCTCTCGAGCTGCGCGCGTTCGCGGCGCCGAAGACCAGCGGCATCTGGACCGAGGTACGGCGGGAGATCGCCGCCGAGGCGAGCCGGATGGGCGGGACCGCGACCGAGACCGAGGGCCCGTTCGGCACCGAGCTGGTGCTCGTCGTGCCGGTCGAGGACCCGGACGGCCAGATCTTCAGCCAGACCTCGCGGGTGATCGGTGTGGACGGGCCGCGCTGGCTGCTCCGGGCGACCGTGCTCGGCCGGGCCGCCGTCGAGCCGGACGCGGCGCCGCCGATGGAGGAGACGCTGCGTAGCACCATCGTGGTCCGCGGCAGCGAGCCGATGGCCGTGCGTGAGTCGCTGCCGTTGCGGCTGCCGCCGGGCGCTCAGCCAGCTCCCGAAGCCGAAGCCTGACGGACTACACTCGAAGCATGGGTAGCGACAAACCCGCGGGGCTGTTGCGGCGTGCCTTCCGGGGCTTGGCCGGCGACCGCGAGCAGCAGGACGCCGAGGTCCTCCGGGACTTCGCGCAGGACTGTGGCGCGCGGTCGATCACCGGCTGCCACGACCGGGAGCTGGTCACCCTGTTCGGCACGCTGCGCACGATCACGTTCAGCCCGCGCGGCGGCGTACCTGCCTTGGAGGGCGAGTTGTACGACGGAACCGGCACGGTCAAGCTGATCTGGCTCGGCCGGCGCAAGATCGCCGGGATCCACCCGGGGTCCGAGCTGATCGCCTCCGGGCGGATCGGTGTGGTGGACGGCGACCGGGTGATGTTCAACCCGCGCTACGAGCTGCGTCCGCAGGCAGCGCATGGCTGAGCCGCGGCGCGACCAGGTCGACGACGACGAGCAGGCCGAGTCGGGCCTGCGCAAGCAACTGGACGATCATCTCGACGAGCAGCTCGTCGAGATGCTGCGTCCGGAGGTCGAGGCGGCCGAGGCGGAGCTGACCAGCGACGAGACCAAGGCGAAGTCGCCGTCGAGTGACAAGGACTTCTTCCACGCCCTCGGCGGCTGGGGCGCCCTGCTCGACATCGGGCTGCCCTGGATCGCGTTCCTGATCGTCTACGCGGCCAGCGACCACAACCTGCGGCTCGCGCTGATGGTCGCGATCGGCGGTGCGGCCGCGATCGCCGTACTGCGCCTGCTCCGCCGGCAACCGCTGCGGAACGTGTTCGGCGGCTTCGTCGGCGTGCTGATCTCGGCCTGGGTCGCGAACCGCACCGGCAACGCCAAGGACTTCTACGTCCCCGGCCTGCTCACCAACCTCGGGTACGGCGCTGTCTACCTGATCACCGTGCTGATCCGCTGGCCGCTGTTCGGCGTCCTGTACGGCGTGATCACCCAGACCGGCACGGCGTGGCGCAAGGATCCGGCCATGCTGCGCGGGTTCTCCCGGGCCACGATGGTGTTCGTCGGCCTGTTCGCGATCCGGCTGATCGTGCAGGTGCCGCTGTACTTCACCGGCAGCCTGAACGCGCTCGGCATCGCGAAGATCGGCCTCGGGCTCCCGTTCTACGCGCTCGCGCTCTGGCTCGCGTACGCCGTACTGCGTGGATCGCTGCCGCAGGACAAGTGGGACGAGGCCCGCGACCACGTCACGCACCTGCTGCGCGGCAACAAGAAGTAGGTCGTCGAAGACGAAGCGCCCGGGGAGTCCCCGGGCGCTTCGTTCATTCCGACTTGCGGTGGTGCGGCGAGAGCATGTCCTCGAGCTGTTCCTCGGTCTCGTCGGCCGCGACGAACAGCAGTTCATCGTTGAGCTCGAGGGTGCCTTCGGGGTCCGGGCGCAGTACCCGGCCCTCGCGCAGGATCACCACCAGCGCGGTGTCCAGCGGCCAGTCGACGTCGCCGACCCGCTTGCCGATCATCGGGGAGTCCTCGGGCAGGGTCAGCTCGACCAGGTTCGCGTCGCCCTGGCGGAAGGTGAACAGCCGGACCAGGTCGCCGACCGAGACCGCCTCCTCGACCAGGGCGGACATGATCCGCGGCGTGGACACCGACACGTCCACACCCCAGGCCTCGTTGAACATCCACTCGTTCCGCGGGTGGTTGACCCGGGCAACGGTCCGCGGGACGCCGAACTCGGTCTTGGCGAGCAGCGAGACGACCAGGTTGACCTTGTCGTCGCCGGTGCTGGCGATCGCGACCTGGCAACGCTGCAGCGCCGCCTCCTCCAGCGAGGACAGCTCGCAGGCGTCGGCCAGCAGCCACTCGGCCCGCGGCACCGACTCGGCCTTGATCGCCCGCGGGTCCTTGTCGATCAGCAGCACCTCGTGGCCGTTCTCCAGCAGCTCGGCGGCGATCGAACGGCCGACGTTGCCGGCGCCGGCGATGGCTACCCGCATCACAGCTCCTCAGGCTTGGTGCCGAGCTGGGACTCGACGGCGGCGGCGTCCCGTTCCAGCATCACGACGTGGACCAGGTCACCCTCCTGGATGACCGTGTCGGCCTTGGGCAGCAGACCCTCGCCCAGCCGGGTCAGGAACGCGACCCGGGCACCGGTGGCCTTCTCGATGTCGAACGCGGGCCGGCCGACCCAGCCGGAGTGCACGTGCACCTCGGCCAGCCGGGCCGTGCCGGACGGGTCGCGCCACTCCGGCTCGGAGCCCTCCGGGAGCAGCCGGCGCATCATCTGGTCCACGGTCCAGCGCACGGTGCCGACGGTGGGGATGCCGAGCCGCTGGTACACCTCGGCGCGGCCCGGGTCGTAGATCCGGGCCACCACGTTGTTCACGCCGAACGTCTCCCGGGCCACCCGGGCGGCCAGGATGTTGGAGTTGTCGCCGTTGGACACCGCGGCGAACGCCTCGGCCTCCTCGATCCCGGCCTCGATCAGGATCTCGCGGTCGAACCCCATGCCGGTGATGGTCCGGCCGGTGAAGTTCGGGCTCAGCCGGCGGAACGAGTCGGCGGACTGGTCGATGATCGCGACCGTGTGGCCCCGCTTCTCCAGGGTCCGCGCGAGCGTCGACCCGACGCGGCCGCAGCCCATGATGACGACGTGCACTCGGCTTCACTCCTTGCCCCGCGAGGGGCCACTGGCATCGGTTCGGCAGGGATAGACGCTACACCGGACCGGGGCTCCCTCTAACATCACCGGTGTGACTCCCGCTCTCGGCGATATCGGCAAACGGCTGCTGCTCGGCCGCAAACTGCGAAGCACCCAGTTGGGTGAGACGCTGCTGCCCAAGCGCATCGCCCTGCCGGTGTTCGCCAGCGACGCGCTGTCATCGGTCGCCTACGCGCCCGACGAGATCTTCCTGACGCTGTCGCTGGCCGGCCTGACCGCGCTGACGATCTCCTGGAAGGTCGCCATCGTCGTCGCCCTGGTGATGCTCGTCGTGGTGGCGTCGTACCGGCAGAACGTGCACGCGTACCCGTCGGGTGGTGGCGACTACGAGGTGGCGAACGTCAACCTCGGGCCGACCGCCGGCCTGACTGTGGCCAGCGCGCTGCTGGTCGACTACGTGCTGACTGTGGCGGTGTCGATCTCGTCGGCCGCGCAGTACGCCGCCTCCGCGATCCCGTCGCTGGAAGGGCACCAGGCGACCGCGGCGGTGATCGCGGTGCTGTTCCTGACCACGATGAATCTGCGCGGTATCCGCGAGTCCGGGGCGGCGTTCGCCATCCCGACGTACATCTTCATGGTCACGATCCTCGGGATGGCCGCGTTCGGGTTCGGGCGGATGGTGTTCGGGACGCTGCCGCCGGCCGAGACCGCCGGCCTGGACCTCGTCGCCGAGGACCCGTTCGTCCAGGGCGCGGGTGGCCTGGCGATGGGGTTCCTGGTGCTGCGGGCGTTCTCTTCCGGGTGCGCGGCGCTGACCGGTGTCGAGGCGATCAGCAACGGCGTGCCGGCCTTCCGGAAGCCGAAGAGCAAGAACGCGGCGACCACGCTGCTGCTGCTGGGCTGTATCTCGATCGCGATGATGATCAGCGTCGTGGCGCTGGCCAACGTGATGAAGGTGCGGTTCGCCGAGGACCCGGCGCACCAGCTGCTGCGGAACGGCGTACCGGTCGGGGACAGCTACCACCAGGACCCGGTCATCGGGCAGCTGGCGCAGGGGATCTTCGACCACTTCTCGCTCGGCTTCTACCTGGTCGCGGCGGCCACCGGCGTCATCCTGGTGCTGGCCGCGAACACCGCGTTCAACGGCTTCCCGGTGCTCGGCTCGATCCTGGCCCGCGACGGCTACCTGCCGCGCCAGCTGCACACCCGCGGTGACCGGCTCGCGTTCAGCAACGGCATCATCATCCTGGCCCTGTTCGCGATCTTCCTGATCGTCGCCTTCGACGCCGAGGTGACCCGGCTGATCCAGCTCTACATCGTCGGCGTGTTCGTGTCGTTCACGATCAGCCAGACCGGCATGGTCCGGCACTGGACGCGCTTGCTGAAGACCGAGACCGACGGGGCGAGGAGGCGGCAGATGCACCGGTCCCGGATCATCAACACGATCGGCCTGACCATGACCGGCGTCGTGCTGGTGATCGTGCTGCTGACCAAGTTCACCCACGGCGCGTACATCGCGATCATCGCGATGGCGGTGCTGTTCCTGATGATGAAGGGCATCCGCCGGCACTACAACGCGGTCAGCAAGCAGATGGCGGCCGAGGGCGACGAACAGCTGATGCTGCCGTCGCGGGTGCACTCGATCGTGCTGGTGTCGAAGCTGCACAAGCCGACCCTGCGGGCGCTGGCCTTCGCCAAGGCGGCCCGGCCGTACATGCTCGAGGCGGTCACGGTCGACGTCGACCGGGAGGAGTCCGAGGCGCTGCAGGCCGAGTGGGACCGCCGTGGCATCCCGATTCCGCTGAAGCGGCTGGCCTCGCCGTACCGGGAGATCACCCGGCCGATCCTGCAGTACGTGCGGGACATCCGGCGGCAGTCCCCGCGGGACGTGGTGATGGTCTACATCCCCGAGTACGTCGTCGGCCACTGGTGGGAGCACATCCTGCACAACCAGAGCGCACTCCGGCTCAAGGGGCGCCTTTTGTTCACACCTGGTGTGATGGTTACGTCCGTTCCTTACCAGCTGATCTCGTCGCAGGCAGCCGAGGAGCGGCACGACCGGGAGGAACGGGTGGCAGGCCAGGTACGGCGTGGAGCCCGCAAGGCGTCAGGAGATCGGTGACAGACGAGAACATCGTCGGGACGGTAGTCGAGCTGGAAGTGGGGCCAGTTGCCCACGGGGGACACTGTGTAGCCAGGCACGAGGGGCAGGTGGTCTTCGTCCGGCACGCGCTGCCGGGTGAGCTGGTCCACGCCCGCGTGACCGAGCAGAACGCCAAGTACCTGCGTGCCGACGCCGTACAGGTCCTGACGCCGTCGCCGCAACGGATCGATCCGCCCTGCCCGTACGCCGGGCCGGGGCTGTGCGGTGGGTGCGACTTCCAGCACGCCAACATCGTCGAGCAACGGCGGCTGAAGGCGACCGTGGTCTCGGACACGCTGCGGCGGATCGGCGGGATCGAGCGCACGATCGTGATGGAGTCGCCGGGCGACGACGGCCTCGGCTGGCGGACCCGGATGCGGTACGCCGTGGTCGACGGGCGGCCCGGGATGTACGCGCACCGGTCGCACGACCTGATCAAGATCGACAGGTGCCTGATCGCGCACCCGGACAGCCCCGATGTGCTGGGGGAGCGGTGGCCGGACGTCACGTCTGTGCAGTCCGTGGTGTCGTCGGAGGGCAAGACCGCCGTACTGACCGACGAGGCGCCTGGTGGACGTGTCGTCGAGGTTGTGCGCGGTCGGCGGTTCCGCGTGGAGGCCGGCGGGTTCTGGCAGGTGCATCCGGCGGCTCCGGAGACGCTGGTGGACGCCGTACTGAGTGGACTGGAGCCGGCGGCGGGGGAGACGGCGCTGGATCTCTACTCGGGTGTGGGGCTGTTTGCTGCCTTCCTGGCTGAGGCTGGGTGCCCGGTGCTGGCCATCGAGGGGGACAAGGACGCGGTGCGCAACGCACGGCGGAACCTGCACGACCTGCCGGACGTGACGCTCGAGACCGGTGACGTCGACCGTGTGCTGAACGCGGCCGCGGGACAGGGGCTCGAGCACGTGGACCTCGTCGTCCTGGACCCACCACGGACGGGCGCCGGGAAGGACGTCGTACGGCGGATCGCGGCGCTGACCCCGCGTCGGGTCGCGTACGTGGCCTGCGATCCGGCCGCCCTGGCCCGGGACCTGAAGTCCTTCGCCGGCCTCGGGTACGGGATCGCGTCGCTGCGGGCTTTCGACTTGTTCGGGATGACCCACCACATTGAGTGCGTGGCCATTTTGGAGCCTGTGGACAGTTGAGTCGCGAGTGTCGGGGGGCTCGGGTAGCGTTCTGGCCCTGGATTCCAATGCGCTGGAGACCTGATGCCGCTCGTTGACCTGGACGACCCGGAGGAGTTGCGTGCCCGCTGGGCCGCACTCGCCGCGGTCGCCCATGCCACCGGGTTCGACCGGCGCTGGTACGCCGACGAGGCGGGCTACCACCATCAGGACGAGACTGCGTCCTTCCTGAACCTGGTCCGCCTGGACGGCGGGCGGGCGGTGCTGTTCGGGTTCCACACCCAGCACAGCCAGACCGCCGGGGCGGACCTGCTCGCGGGCTCGCCGGACTGGATCGGCCAGCCCCAGGTGCGGCAGCTGATCGCGGCGGGCGAGCTCGGGTTCGTGTACGGCGCGTTCAACGGGACGTGGGCGCGGGCGCCGTACCCCGGAGATCCTTGGCAGCCGGCCGACGACGGGTTCGCGCCGATCGGGCAGTGGATCACCTCCGACGAGGACACTGCCGCGGAGATGGTCGAGTGGGTCGCCGAGTGGTGCGACTACCTCGGCGGACTCGACGAGCTGGTGCCGTTCGGGGTGCAGCTGATCCGGGCCGGGGTCACTGTGGATTCCTTGGCGGAGTTCTTCGGCATTTTCGGGATCGATCCGCGCTCGCCGGTGCAGCCGGACCTGCCCGCCGGGGTGGCCGCGGCCGGGGACTTCAACCTTGCAGTCGCAGAACAGTTGGCCGACGAGCCTGACACAGCCGAGGTCTCGGTCGTTGAAGATGTCGTGATTGGAGCACCCGAGGACCCTGAGGACGAGGAGTCGTACGTCGTTCCGCCCGGCATCAGCCCGTTCACCGGCCAGCCGATCGACGAATCGGCGGCCGGGCCTGCTTATGCCGAACCGGGGCCCTACTCCGAGCAGGCGCCGTACCGGGCGCCCGCGCGCGACGACGACTACGGCGTGGTCTCCAAGAAGCAAGGCTGGCTCCGCCGCCGGAAACACGACGACGCCCCCGACGCCGCCCCGGCCGGCGAGCAGGGCGCGACTGCCTCGGGGTTTCCCGGGGGTGCCACGCCGGGCGGTCCTGCCCCCGGCGCCTTCGTCCCGGACGGCGTCGTCGGCTCCGGCCTCCCGTACGGCGCCCTGCCCTCGTCCGAGCCGCCTCGAGTAGGCGGCGGAGTCCACGAAGGCGAAGACTTCTACGCCAGCCTCTTCGCCGACGCCCCCGCAGCCGCCTACCAGCAGCCCGCCGCCCCCGCCGACGAACAGGACTGGGAAACCACCGAACAACCCTCCTGGTCCGACGAAGACGCCACCAGCGAGTACAACCCCTTCCCCGGAGACCCCACCCCAGCCAACCCCTGGGTAGGCGGCGCCTGGATCAACGGCGAATGGGTAGAACCCCCCAACTCCGAGACACCCTCCCCGAACACCCCCACCCCCCACGCAACGACCACCCCTGGCACCCACGCTCCCGACACCCACGCTCCCGGCGCTCAGCCGTCTGCCCTGCATCAGCCGGGTGCCCAGCCGTCTGCGACCCGTGAGCCCGGCCCCCAGCCGTCCGCCCCGCACCCGTCGGGTGCCCAGCCGTCTGCGACCCGCGAGCCCGGCCCCCAGCCGTCCGCCCCACACCAGCCGGGTGCCCAGCCGTCTGCCACCCGTGAGCCGGGTGCGCAGCCGTCCGCCCTGCACCCGCCGGGTGCCCAGCCGTCTGCGACCCGTGAGCCGGGTGCGCAGCCGTCCGCCCTGCATCAGCCGTCCGCCCTGCACCAGCCGGGTGCCCAGCCGCCCACCACCCGCGAGCCTGGCTCGCACCCGTCCGGCGCGGATGTCTCCTCGCCGTTCGCCCCGTCGGCTCCCGGCCCCGAGAACTCCACCGCCTTCCCGCCGGCACCAGAGCCAGCCCTCCAAAACCCATTCCTCCCCGCCCCGGACCCCGCCACGGCCGCGGCACCCCCGGACCTCGAAGACGACGACGCCCCCACCGCCGAAATCGCCGCCGTCCTCGACCCCACCGACGACGAAGAGGACCTGTCCTCCTTCACCGGCCCATCCCCCTTCGCCCCAGTAACCCCCACCGAGCACCCCGCACCCCCCACCGAGCACCCCGCACCCCCCGCCGACGACCTCCCAGCTCCCGCCGCCCGCCTCAACACCCCCGCCGAGCGGCAGCCCAGGCCCACCGACCACCGCCCGCCCCCAGCCGAAGGCCCGCCCGCTCTCGGCACCCATCCGAGCACCCCGGTGGACAGACCCTCCGGTCCAATCGGCCGCCCCGACCAGACCGACAGCCACCCGCCGGAGCCCGCCGGCTACACCGACGCCTCACCCAGCCGGCCCGACGACCCCAGGTCACGCCCCGGACCCTCCATGGATGCGGCGCCTGGTCCGTCCAACCGCGCCGACGAGCCCACCGCCCGCCCCGGAGCCTCCACCGGCGACGCGCCCGTGCCGCCAGGCCTCACCATCGAGCCCGCAGCCCGCTTCGCCGACCGCCTCGACACGCTTGAGCCCACCAACCACCACGGTCCTACCGCGACTGCACCAGCGCCTCCCACCACGCGCCCCGACGAGCCCGCAGCCCAGCACCCAACTGCGCACTCCGACCAACTCGACGCTGACCTCCACCGGCCAACGGCGAACGTTGACTCGGATGACGCTGGCCGCGACCAGCAGGCGGTGCAGTTCGGCCGGGCAGACGCCGGCCTTCACGAGCCGGCCGCGCGCGTTGACCAGGCGGACGCTGGCCGCCGCGAGCCGACCGCGCACGATGACCGGGCTGATGCTGGCCTCGGTGGGCCGACCGTGCAGCTCGGCCATGCCGGCGGTCGGCTTGACGAGGCGCATGGCCGGGCGGAGCGGGCTGGCGAGGCGGTGGCGCAGGACGGGGATGGGTCGTACGACTCCGGCGTACCTGGCGCGCAGTTCGACGAGTCCGAGGATGATCTGACTGCGGAGATCCCGGTCGTGTCGGACGAGCCTCCGGCTGCCGAGCAGGTCGTGGAGGCTGCTGGGCAGGTGGGGTCGGCTGTGCCTGCGTTGCGCTTCGACGTGCCGGATCCGGATGCTGAAGAGGATGAGGTCTTCGGTACGGCGCCGGCGGCTAGAGGTCAGGTTGAGCCTCACCCTCAACCGCAGCCCTGGCCACAACCCCGCCCCGAGCCGTGGCCCCAACCCGACCCGCATCCGCCCTGGCCCCAGCCCGACCCTCACCGCGAGCCGGCCCCGCACCCCGAGCCAACGCCCGGTCCCGAGCCCACGCCCGGCCCCGGCCCCACGCCAGGCCCCGGCCCGACACCAGGCCCGCAGCCGACCCCGGGCCCCGACCCGATCCGGCCGGAGCCGACGCCTGAGCCGATGCCGGGGCCGATTCCTGGCCCCGGTCCGGAGCCTGAGCCGTGGCCGGAACCTGAGCCCCAGCCCACGCCGGAGCCGACCCCGGAGCCCACTCCGCAGCCGGAGCCCGAGCCCGAGCCTGAGCCCGGCCCCTGGCCAGAACCCGAGCCACAGCCGGAACCAACCCCCGAGCCGATGCCCTGGCCGGAGCCCGAACCGTCCCCACAGCCGGACCCCATGCCCCGCCCCGAGCCCACCACCCACGTGGCGCCCGCGGCTCACCACGACCCTCTGAACACCCACCCCCACCACCCCGCCCCAACGCAGGCGGGTGCGGCGTACGACGGTGCTACCCAGGCCGCGGGGGGAGAGTCGCCGTTCGGCGGTGCGGCGCAGACGACCCAGCGCGAGTCGGCGTACGACGACGCACGGCAGGCGGATGCGGCGTACGACGGTGCCACGCAGGCGGCTCGGGCAGACTCGCCGTTCGGCGGGAGGACGCAGGAATCCCCGTACGACGTCGGCACAGAGGCAGCCCGCCGCGAGCAGGCGTACGGCGACCCGACGCAGCCGGATGCGCTGCACGACGGCCCCGCGGGGCCGTCGTACGACGATTCGGGGCAGGCGGCTCGGCAGGAGTCGACCTTCCGCGACTCGGCCCGGGCGGATGCGCTGTACGGCGACCCGACGCAGGCGGACGCGGAGCGGTACGACGACTTCGCGCAGGCGGGTCGGTGGGAGTCGGCGTACGAGGACGCGGCGCAGGCGGAGGAGCCGTACGACGACGTCCATGCAGCTCGGCGGCAGTACGACGACTCGGACGAGTTCGGGGCGCCGTATGACGAGGACGCCAATCGGCAGGAAGCCGCGGATGCGCAGGCGGCCTACGCGGCCGCCGGGTTTGCGCTCGACGCGGATGATGACGAGCCCACCAGCTTCATTCCTGTGATCGGGGATGAGCCGGCCGATGTAGCCGCTGTGGTTCGGATGTCTATTCCAGGGCTGGGTCTGGTCGGGGCCGACGGGCCGCGGATTCAGCCGGTGCCGGGGTCGATCGAGGAGGCGATGCGGGCCGAGGTGGAGCGCCCGCGGCCGCGGCCTCGGGAGTCGGAGGCGTTCGAGGCCCTGCATGCGTGGTGCCGGGCGCGGACTGCGCTCGTTCCGTCCGGGTTCACGATTCAGGTCCAGGTGCTCGACCCGGCGGCGCCGTCGTACCGGTTCGACCTGGAGCCGCCGGAGGTGGACGATCCGGAGTTCGCCGCCGACAAGCTCAGCGGTCTGCTCGGCGACCTGTGGATCACCGAGGCGGCCGGCGACCAGGGCGGCTGGTTGTTCGCACGGATCGACGCGGCCGGCCGGACGTTGCGGATCGACCGGTGGTACGACCAGGTGCCCGACTGGTGGGACAACCCGGTGGAGCCGCGGCTCGACGTGCACGGCTTGGTACGGCGTCTGCACGACCGCGGTCCCGAGTGGCAGCCGTCTTACCTGGAAAGGCTGTACACCACCGCGAGATAGCGTGGTCCGCATGCTTCTCAGGATCTTCACCGAACCCCAGCAAGGTGCCTCGTACGACGATCTGCTCGCGGTGGCACGCAAGACCGAGGAGAACGGTTTCGACGCGTTCTTCCGGTCGGACCACTACCTGGTGATGGGCGACCACGACGGCCTGCCCGGACCTACCGACTCGTGGATCACGCTCGCCGGCCTGGCCCGGGAGACGAGCCGGATCAAACTCGGCACGCTGGTCAGCTCGGCCACGTTCCGCAACCCCGGCGTGCTGGCGATCTCGGTCGCGCAGGTCGACCAGATGAGCGGCGGCCGCGCCGAGCTCGGGCTGGGCGCCGGCTGGTACGAGGCGGAGCACAAGGCGTACGGCCTGGACTTCCCGGACACGCCCGGCCGGTTCGACCTGCTGACCGAGCAGCTGGAGCTGATCACCGGGCTGTGGGACACGCCGGTGGGGGAGAAGTACGGGTACGCCGGCAAGCACTACCAGCTGACCGACTCGCCGGCGCTGCCGAAGCCGGTCCAGCAGCCGCACCCGCCGATCATCATCGGCGGCGCGGGCAAGAAGCGTACGCCGTCCCTCGCGGCGCAGCACGCGGCCGAGTTCAACGCCGGGTTCCGCTCGGTCGAGGAGACCGAGACGCTGTTCAAGCGCGTCCGCGCGGCCTGTGACGCGATCGGCCGCGACCCGCAGACGCTGGCGCTGTCCACCGCCCACACCGTCGTGGTCGGCAAGGACGACGCCCAGGTCAAGCAACGCGCCGCCGCCATCGGCCGCGACGTCGAGGACCTCAAGCAGAACGCCATCGCCGGCACCCCCGCCGAGGTCGTGGACCGCCTCGGCCAGTTCGCCGCCGCCGGCTCCCAACGCCAGTACGTCCAAATCATGGACCTCCAAGACCTCACCCACCTCGACCTCATCGCCGCCGAGGTCCTTCCCCAGGTCTCCTGAGGGCAAGTCGGAACAACGAGAGCGTTATTCCGAGTTAGACTGCCTAAGTCGGAATAAAGCCGAGTAGTTCCGACTTGGAGGCAACCCGGTGACGTCCGAGCGAATCGACAGCCCGGATCCGGAGAAAGGCAGTCCGGATCCGGGCTGGTCGGCGCACGTGCCCGACGTCCGCCCGTGGCGCCAGCGCGCCCGAGGCGGTACGGCGGCCGACCGCATGGTCACCGAAGTCGTGACGATGCGACCACCGTTGATCGGGGATCGCGACGTACGGCTGAGTCCGGAGTTGGCCGCCGCCATGGAAGCGTGTGTGATCGAGATCGCCGCGCTCGACCACTCGCACGGTGCCGAGCTCGGCGTACTCGAGACGCTCCTGCTGCGAACCGAGTCGGTCGCCTCGTCGAAGATCGAGCACATCCACGCATCGGTCGACGATTTCGCCAGGGCGCTGCACGGCATCAAGTCGAACCCGTCGGCGACCTCGATGGTCGCGTCCACTGCTGCGCTGGCCGCGCTGGTCGGTTCGGTCGACGAGGGCGGGGACATCGAGGTCGCGATGATCCTGATGGCCCACCTGGCCCTGATGGTCGACGACCCGCACGAGCATGCGTACGCGGGCCGGTTCCGCGACATGCAGAACTGGATCGGCGGCAGCGACCACTCACCGCGGAACGCGGTCTACGTGCCACCGCCGCCGGAGACGGTGGCTGAATATGTGGCCGACCTCGTGAAGTTCGGCAACCGCACCGACCTGCCGGTGCTTGCTCAGGCGGCGATCCTGCACGCGCAGTTCGAGTCCGTGCATCCCTTCACCGACGGCAACGGCCGGATCGGCCGCGCGCTCATCAACACGGTGCTGCGTCGCCGCGGAACCACCCGGCGCGTGGTCGTCCCGTTGGCCTCCGCGCTCGTGGCGCGGCGCGACGACTACTTCGACGTACTGGGTGCATATCGCGAGGGCAGGGTCGAGCCGATCATCCGGTCGTTCACCGCGGCATCCACCGTTGCCGCGCGGGAGTCACGGGTGACCGCGGCGAGGATCGCCGCGTTGCAGCCGGCTTGGCGCGAGAAGGTTGCTGCCCGGCGTGGCAGTGCGGCGTCCCGCTTGCTCGAGGGCCTGATCGCGGCGCCGATCTTCTCGGCGAGCGAGGCCGAGGAAGCCATCGGTGGCGCGACGAGCAGTGTGTACGCCGGGATCGAGCGACTCCATGAAGCCGGGATCATCCGCCCGCTGACGAACCGGACGAGAAATCAGGTCTGGGGAGCAGCCGATCTGCTGGACGAACTGGACGACCTCGCGGCCAGGATCGAAGCAGCAATGCGCTGACCCGAGTCTCCAGTACCGGCGGGTTGTCCACAGTCGGGAAGTTGGGGTGCTGGGGTGGCTCGATGTCGTGTATCTTGATGTCGAGAGAGTTTGTGGTGTGAGGTTAGGGGAGCCTGATCTCGCGGCCGGGGGCGGGGCTCGGCAGGATGGGCACAGCGGAACTGGACCGGATAGAGGAGCAGGTTGATGGCGAGCGTCGACAGCTTCGGTGCCAAGGGGGCACTCGAGGTCAACGGACAGTCGTACGAGATCTTCAGGTTGGCGGGTATCGAGGGTGCGGAGACGCTGCCCTACTCGCTCAAGGTGCTGCTGGAGAACCTGCTGCGCACCGAGGACGGTGCGAACATCACCGCCGAGCACATCACCAAGCTCGGCAACTGGGACGCCAACGCGGCGCCCGACACCGAGATCCAGTTCACCCCGGCCCGGGTGATCATGCAGGACTTCACCGGGGTGCCGTGCGTGGTCGACCTGGCCACGATGCGCGAGGCGGTCGCGGAGCTCGGTGGCGACCCGACCAAGATCAACCCGCTGGCTCCGGCCGAGTTGGTCATCGACCACTCGGTCATCATCGACGTGTTCGGCCGGCAGGACGCGTTCGAGCGCAACGTCGAGCTCGAGTACCAGCGCAACCGTGAGCGCTACCAGTTCCTTCGCTGGGGCCAGACCGCCTTCGACGAGTTCAAGGTCGTTCCGCCCGGCACCGGCATCGTGCACCAGGTGAACATCGAGCACCTGGCCCGGACCGTGATGGTCCGCAACGGCCAGGCGTACCCGGACACCTGTGTCGGCACCGACTCGCACACCACGATGGTCAACGGCCTCGGCGTGCTCGGCTGGGGCGTCGGCGGGATCGAGGCCGAGGCGGCCATGCTCGGCCAGCCGGTGTCGATGCTGATCCCGAAGGTGGTCGGCTTCAAGCTGTCCGGCGCGGTCCCGGCCGGCGCGACCGCGACAGACGTCGTGCTGACCATCACCCAGATGCTGCGCAAGCACGGTGTGGTCGGCAAGTTCGTCGAGTTCTACGGCGACGGCGTGGCCGCGGTGCCGCTGGCGAACCGGGCCACGATCGGCAACATGAGCCCCGAGTTCGGCTCCACCTGCGCGATCTTCCCGATCGACGACGTGACGCTGGAGTACCTGCGGCTGACCGGCCGCTCCGACGACGACGTCGCGCTGGTCGAGGCGTACAGCAAGGAGCAGGGCCTCTGGCACAACCCGGCGATCGAGCCGCGCTACTCGGAGTACCTCGAGCTCGACCTGTCGACCGTCGTCCCGTCGATCGCGGGCCCGAAGCGGCCGCAGGACCGGGTCGAGCTGAGCGAGGCCAAGGAAGCCTTCCGCGGCGCGCTGACCGACTACGCGACCGAGGAGCTGGACGTCGACCCGTCGGAGACCGGGAGCTTCCCGGCCAGCGACGCGCCGAACGGCCACGGCAGCAACGTGAACGACGAGCCGCACGTGCCGCACGGCAGCAAGGGGCGTCCGTCGAAGAAGACCACGGTCAGCCTGGACGGCCAGGAGATCGAGCTCGACCACGGCCACGTCGTGATCGCCAGCATCACCTCCTGCACCAACACGTCGAACCCGTCGGTGATGCTGGCCGCCGCGCTGCTGGCCAAGAACGCGGTCGACAAGGGCCTGGCGTCGAAGCCGTGGGTGAAGACGTCGCTCGCGCCCGGGTCGAAGGTCGTCACCGACTACTACGAGAAGGCCGGCGTCACGCCGTACCTGGAGAAGCTCGGGTTCCACCTGGTCGGGTACGGGTGCACCACCTGCATCGGCAACTCCGGCCCGCTGCCGGAGCCGATCTCGGCCGGCGTCCAGGAGGCCGACCTGGCGGTCGTCTCGGTGCTGTCCGGCAACCGGAACTTCGAGGGCCGGATCAACCCGGACGTCAAGATGAACTACCTGGCGAGCCCGCCGCTGGTGATCGCCTACGCGCTGGCCGGGACGATGGACTTCGACTTCGAGACCGATGCCCTGGGCAAGGACACCGACGGCAACGACGTGTTCCTGCGCGACATCTGGCCGAGCGCCGACGAGGTGGAGCGGACGATCGCCTCCTCGATCAGCAAGGAGATGTTCACCAAGGACTACGCCGACGTGTTCGCCGGTGACGAGCGCTGGCAGTCGCTGCCGACCCCGGAGGGCAAGACGTTCGCCTGGGACCCGGAGTCGACGTACGTGCGCAAGCCTCCGTACTTCGAGGGGATGGCGCACGAGCCGGCCCCGGTCACCGACATCGCCGGCGCCCGGGTGCTGGCCAAGCTGGGCGACTCGGTCACCACCGACCACATCTCCCCGGCCGGCTCGATCAAGGCCGACAGCCCGGCCGGCAAGTACCTGGCCGAGCACGGTGTGGCGCGCAAGGACTTCAACTCGTACGGGTCGCGGCGCGGCAACCACGAGGTGATGATCC
Organism: Kribbella sp. NPDC002412; assembly: GCF_053592935.1. Classification (NCBI taxonomy): domain Bacteria; kingdom Bacillati; phylum Actinomycetota; class Actinomycetes; order Propionibacteriales; family Kribbellaceae; genus Kribbella; species Kribbella sp. NPDC002412. The sequence continues at coordinate 61,736 of NZ_JBSFBL010000006.1, read as the reverse complement.
GCGGCACGTTCGCGAACATCCGGCTCCGCAACCAGATCGCGCCCGGCACCGAGGGCGGGTTCACCCGCGACTTCACCCAGGCCGACGCGCCGGTCACCACGATCTACGACGCCGCGCAGGCGTACGCCGCGGCCGGCACGCCGCTGGTGATCCTGGCCGGCAAGGAGTACGGCTCGGGTTCGTCCCGCGACTGGGCAGCCAAGGGTACGGCGCTGCTCGGCGCGAAGGCCGTGATCACGGAGTCGTTCGAGCGGATCCACCGGTCGAACCTGATCGGCATGGGCGTGCTCCCGCTGCAGTACCCGGAGGGGGAGACCGCGGAGTCGCTCGGCCTGACCGGCGAGGAGACGTTCGACATCTCCGGCGTGACCGAGCTGAACGAGGGCACGATCCCGCGCACCGTGCACGTCAAGGCCACCTCGCCCGACGGCTCGGAGAAGGAGTTCGACGCGGTGGTCCGCATCGACACCCCGGGTGAGGCCGACTACTACCGCAACGGCGGCATCCTGCAGTACGTCCTGCGGTCGCTGATCGCGGGCTGATACACCACGTGAGGAGCCGGTCGGGGTCAACCCGGCCGGCTCCTGCATTTCCAGCAGTGTCGGTGGCCGCAGCTTTACTGGTGTCATGACCGACAGGCAGCCACCGCGCGAGATCGTGCTCGAGGCGTGCGCGCGGTACGGCGAGGATGCGGTGATCGACTTCGCGATCGCCGTACTGACCGGTGAGGTGAGCCCGGAGGAGGCGTTCACCACGGAGGTCGGCAGGCTGAGGTGGCTGGTCGGGCCGACCGTTGGCGGGTGGGCGAAGCTCGATCCGGTCAACTTCTACTGGGCGCGCGTGTGGGCGGCCCGGGTCTTTCTGTATGTGTGGCGCGACGATGCGGTCGACGCCCTGCTGATCGCCGCCGACGACCCGGCGTGGCGGGTGCGTGAGCACGTCGCGCGGGTCACCGCTCAGCGGGAGCTTGGCCAACTGGTCGACGCGTTGCTCCCTGGGCTGACCTACGAGCTGCCCCGGGTTCGGTCGGCCACTGCCCGGGCGGTGGGTGCGGCCGGCGAGGCCGAGCACGCCGAGGCGTTGCAGGAGCTCCTCAACGACCCAGACCACACTGTTCGTGCCGCCGCCGAGAAGGCGCTCGCCCGGCTGGAGACCAGGCTGGACCGCAGCCTCCACTAGCGACAAGCCGAGTCTCCCGGACGGTAAAAGTTCGTCGCCGTCACCCAGTGGCCATCTGGATGTCAGCGGCCGCACATTCTTGACGGGAACGGTCGGGCGCATGGAGACCTCCCGTAGATCCGTCCTGAAAGCCGGTCTGGCTTCCACTGCGGCCGTCGCCGGCCTGACCCCCGCCCTCGCCCCCTCGACCACCGCCGCCGCGACGCCGGTCCGGCAGAACCCGTTCACCCTCGGCATCGCCAGCGGCGACCCGTGGCCGGACGGGTTCGTGCTGTGGACCCGCCTCGCCGTCGACCCGATCGCCCCGGACGGCCTCGGCGGCATGCCGAGCCGCGCGTACGCCGTCCAGTGGCAGGTCGCCACCGACTCGCGCTTCCACCGCGTCGTCAAGGCCGGTGTCGCGGTCGCCCGGCCCGAGCACGCGCACGCCATCCACGTCACCGTGCAGGACCTCGAGCCCGGCCGCGAGTACTACTACCGCTTCCGCGCCGACGGGTACGTCTCCCGCACCGGCCGGACCCTGACCTCGCCCGCCCGCGGTACGACGCCGCGCGAACTGTCGATGTCGTTCGTCTCGTGCTCCCAGTTCGAGCACGGCTGGTTCACGGCGTACCGGCGGCTCGCCCAGGATCACCCGGATCTCGTGCTGCACCTGGGCGACTACCAGTACGAGTACACCAAGGGCGCGTACGTCGCTCCCGGCGGCAACGTCCGTGACCACGACGGACCGGAGACCACCGACCTGGCGTCGTACCGGCAGCGGCATGCGCAGTACAAGACCGACCCGGACCTGCAGGCCGCGCACGCGGTCGCGCCCTGGCTGGTGGTCTGGGACGACCACGAGCTCGACAACAACTGGGCCGACGAGACCCCGGAGCGGCCCGAGGACGGGTTCCTGGCTCGTCGCGCGGCCGCGTTCCAGGCGTACTACGAGAACATGCCGCTGCGCGCCTCGTCGAAGCCGCGGGGGATCGACATGCAGCTCTTCCGTCGGGTGAAGTGGGGTGAGCTGGCGACGTTCCACATGCTCGACACCCGGCAGTACCGCGACGACCAGGGCTGTGGCGACGGCTACAAGGACTGCCCGGCCGCGGTCGACCCGAAGCGGTCGATCACCGGCGAGCGCCAGGAGAAGTGGCTGATCGACGGCTTCCGCCGGTCCGAGGCGCGCTGGGACATCATCGGTCAGCAGGTGTTCTTCGCGCAGCGCGACAACAACTCCGGCCCGCTCAAGGTGACGTCGATGGACTCCTGGGACGGGTACGTCGCTTCCCGCGACCGCATCACCCGTGGCTGGGTCGACGCCCGGGTCCGGAACCCCGTCGTACTCACCGGCGACGTGCACGCCCACTGGGTCGCGGACCTGAAGCTCGACTACGACGACCCGACGTCGCGCACGGTCGGCTCGGAGCTCGTCTGCTCCTCGATCACCAGCGGCGGCGACGGCGCCGACTCCGCGACCGGCTCACACCCGTGGTTCGCCTGGAACCCGCACCTCCGCTTCCAGAACAACCTCCGCGGCTACGTGAACACCACGATCACCCGCGAGTCCCTGGTAGCCGACTTCCGCACGGTCCGCGCCGTCCAGACCAAGGACGCCGAGGTCTTCACCCGAGCCCAGTTCACCATCGAAGACCGCAACCCCGGCCTCAACCTAACCGCCGACAACCCACCAGCCACCGCAACCACCCGCACCTTGGCGGCCACCGCAGACGACACGGTGGCTTGGGAGACAGCCCGCCCGTAGCAGCCCAACCAAACACGTTGGTGAGCCCGCGCCCCCGGGCTCACCAGCTCGCGTCGGTGTGCTAACCCGCCAGGGCGGCGCGGAGTTTGCCGGCGTATTCGGAGGCTTCGGTGTCGTCGGTGTACTTGGTGCGTGGCCAGAAGAACCCGCGCAGTCCGTCGCCCTTCGTCCGCGGCACCACGTGGACATGAAGATGCGGCACGGACTGCGACACCACGTTGTTGACAGCAACGAACGACCCTTGCGCGTCGAACGCCGTACGCACGGCCGCGGCCACCGACCGTGCCGCACCGAACAACGGCACCGTCAGCTCATCAGGCAGCTCAACCAGCGTCGGAACATGCTGCCGCGGTACCAGCAGCGTGTGCCCCTTGAACACCGGCCGTACGTCGAGGAACCCGACGACCTCCGGGGTGTCGAGCACGATCTGGGCCGGCGTGGACCCGGCGATGATGGAGCAGAACAGACAGTCGGCCATCAGCCAAGCTTCTCGTCCTCGAAGCACCAGCGCCAAGTCTCACCCGGCTCGAAGCTCCGCATCACCGGGTGCTTGGTCAGCGCGTAGTGCTTGCTGGCGTGCTTCATCGGCGACGAGTCGCAGCAGCCGACGTGCCCGCAGCCGAGGCAGAGCCGCAGGTGCACCCACGTGCCGCCCGTGGCCAGACACTCCTCGCAACCCTCCGGCGTGTTCGGCGTCAGCACCAGCGGGGCGCTCTCGAGGTGCTCGCACGCACCGGCAGCGGACGGCGGCACCCGCAGGTCCTCCGACCGCCCACCGACGTCGTCGTCCTCCTCGCGATCGAGCATCGACTCCTCGACGTCGAGCGCGATCTGCGCGCGCTGCAGCACCTCGTCGGCCACCAGACCCGCGTCCCGCACCTTCAGGATGTGCGCACGCTCGGCCTCCAGCATCTCCATCCGCAGCCGCCGGTACGCCTCACTCGGCGTCTCGTACTCGGTCTCCGGTCGCCCGAGCCGCTCCCAGGCCGCCTGCGCCCGCGACTCGCCGCGCTGCCGGAGCACCTTGAGCACGATCGGCGGGTCGTCCGGAGTGGACACCTCGTCCAGCTTCTCCATCGCCGCCCGGTGAGCACCTTGCAGTACGGCGGCCTCCTGCAACGCATCCTCCGCCGGATCCGGCCCGGGCAGGCGCAGTCGCCGTACCAACCAGGGAAGCGTCGACCCCTGGACCAGCAGCGTGCCCGCCGTCACGGCCAGCGCGATGAAGACGAGCACCTCGCGATGCGGGGTGTCCTCGGGCAGCGTGAACACCGCCGCCAGCGTGACCACGCCGCGCATCCCGGCCCACGAGACGACGACCAGGCTCTGCCAGGACACCGGTCCGGGCCGCGACCGGCCGAGGATCTTCCGGGACAGGAACGTGGTCGGGATGACCCAGATCGGCCGGAGCAGGACGACGGCCAGGAACACCGCGATCGTCGAGGCCGCGATCAGCCACCCGGGCAACGGGCTGTCGGCGAGGTCGTCGAGGATCCACCGGGTCTGCAACCCGATCAGCAGGAAGACCGTGTTCTCCAGCAGGAACTGGAACGTCCGCCAGTTGGTCCGCTCCGACATCCGGGACTTGGCCGACTGGATGATCGGCGCCTTGTGGCCGAGGATCAGGCCGGCGACGACGACGGCGAGGACGCCGGAGGCATGGATCTCTTCCGCGGCGATGTAGGCGATGAAGGGCGCGGTCAGGCTGAGCGTGGTGTCGAGGACCGGGTCGGTGAACCGCTTGCGGATCTTCGCCAGCAGGATCGCCACGACGAGGCCGACCACCAGGCCGCCGCCGGCCGCCAGGAGGAAGTCGAGGCCGACGTCCAGGACCGTCGGTGTGACGGCTGCGGCCGCGATCGCGGTCCGCAGGCAGACCAGCGCGGTCGCGTCGTTGACCAGGCTCTCGCCCTCGAGGATCGTGACCACGCGGCGGGGGAGACCGACCCGCTTGGCGATCGCGGTCGCGGCGACGGCGTCCGGCGGCGCGACCACGGCGCCGATCGCGAACGCGGCCCACAACGGCAACGGCTCCTGGCCCTGCGCCTCGGCGACGGTGCCGAGCAGCCAGTACGCGACCGCGCCGACACCGAGCGTGGTGAACGCGACCAGGCCGACCGACAGCAGCCCGATCGAGCGCCGGTGCTTGGTGAAGTCGACCAGGCTGGTCCGGATCGCGGCGGCGTACAGCAGTGGCGGCAGGAAGCCGACCAGGACCACCTCGGGCTCGAGCTCGACCCGGGGGACGAACGGGAGGTACGACGCGGCGACCCCGAGGACGACGAGCAGGAGAGGAGCCGAGATCCCGAGCCGCCGGGCCAGCGCGGCCCCGGCCGCGACCACGGCGACGAGGGCCACGACCTCGATCGCGATATGCACGAGGCACAGTCTCGCAGCTTCCGGCGCCTCGTTCGCCCACAGCGAAGCCGGGATCTGGTCAGCGTCGCCGCGGTCGTCTAGCGTGTGCGCAGCGGGATCCGTCGATCACGGGGAGTGACTGATGCATCGTCGTGTGGCTGCACTTGCCGGAGCGCTCGGTTTGCTCGGTTCCTCGCTGGTCGCGCTGCCGGCCGCAGCCGGCTCTGGTTGCCTGGAGTCGGTGCCGGAGCCCGGTACGACGACACCGGTCAAGATCTGCTACTCGCTGTTCAAGCCGGCCGGCGCTTCCGCGTCGCACACCGTCCCGATGATCATGCACAGCCACGGCTGGGGCGGCAGCCGGACCAAGGACCCGGCCGCGTTCAAGACCTGGCTCGACGCGGGCTTCGGCGTCCTGAGCTTCGACCAGCGCAGCTTCGGCGAGAGCACCGGCGTCGCGCACGTGATGAACCCCGACTACGAGGGTCGCGACGTGGTCAAGCTCGTCGACCTGGTCGCCGGGCTGGACTGGGTGACGAAGCAAGGGCCTGGTGACCCGTTGCTCGGCGCGATCGGTGGGTCGTACGGCGGTGGGTTCCAGTTCGCCGGCGCGTTCACCGAGCTACGCGACAGCGGGCGCACGCGATTCGACGCGCTGGCACCCGAGGTGACCTGGTGGGACCTGAAGCAGAGCCTCGCGCCGGACGAGGCGGCCCGGACGATGTGGCTCTCGCTGCTGTACGCGGGTGGTGGCACGCACCTGCCACCGGCCGTCTCGGCGGCGTTCGTCGTACTGATCGCAACTGGAGCCTGGCCGCCGGGGAAGGCTGGGCGGGACCTGGACGAGTTCTTCGCTCGCAATGGACCCGCGTGGCATGTCGCGCAGGGACGGAGGCTAGATATCCCGGTGCTGTTCGGGCAGGGGATCTCGGACAACCTGTTCAACCTCAACCAAGGGCTGGCCAACTTCGAACGGGCCCTGACCCCGCGGGCGCGGGCGCGGTCGATCTTCGTCGGCTACAACGGCGGTCACACCCTCCCGAGCGTGCTGCCGCCGGGGTACGCCATCCCAGGGGACCCGTGCTCGATCGCGCTCGGCTCGGCGAGCTTCTCCGGCCTCGCGCTGCGGTTCATGTCCACGAAACTGCTGGGCAAGACAACGGCTCTGTCCGGGTACGGCGCCTACCACCTGGCGACCGCGGACGGGCGTTGCCTGACGCAACAGAACCTGAAGGCCAACGCCCGCTACAAGCTCGGCAAGATCCTGACACCGACCGGCGCCGGCCTGCCGCTCAACCTCAAGGTCGCCACCGGTCCGCTGACGGTGTCCGGCGTACCGCGCCTGGACGCCCGCGTCTACACGGTGCTGCCGGACGCGGGAGCCTTCTTCGCCCTGAGCGTCGGAACGAACCCGTTGACCGCGAAGGTCGTGCAGAACAACACGATGCCGCTACGCGAGCAGCGGGTGCTGAGGGGGGAGCGCCGGTCGATCGAGCTGCCGGCGATCGCGGTCGACGTACCGGCGGGGAAGAACCTCTACCTCACCGTCACCCCGGTCGCCGACATGTTCGCCGGCCAGCGCGGACTCCTGCCCGGCGCCCTACTGCTGAAGGACACCTCGCTGAGTGTTCACCGCACCCTGTCGAGGTAGGTCTTGTAGACGCTGAGGAACGGCTCCTCGGTCGCGACCACGCCGGCCAGCCAGTCGCACGTCGCCCGCGCGGTCTGGATCACGTCGGCCGGATAGCCGTACTTCACCTGGTGCTCGGCGAACTCGTCCTCGTCGTCGATGATGACCGTGCCGTCGCGCTTCTTGATGACGTCCAGGTCGAGGTCGATCATCGTGAACACGTCCTCGCCGAACTCCACCGGCGTGGTGATGTCGCAGTAGATCTCCGTCGACCGCGGCTCGTCGTTGAACATCGCCGTGAACCACTGGTCCCGCGGAAACAGTTGCACGTGCGCCTGCTCCTGCACGACTTCCGGTTCGTCCCCACGCTGCGACACCGACTGCGGCGGCGCACCGAGCCAAACACCGTACTCGTCCTCACCCAGATACCGCATCCACTGATGCCAATGCAGCCCCTCGTCGTACTTCCGATACACCACCCGGACATCACGCATGCCCCAGAACCTATCCCGCGCGGGTGTTACACGAATTGCAGGTTGCTGCAGTTTCGTGGACCTGGACGGGGTGCGTCGACGAGGATGACCCGTCGGTCGATCCTGGGAGGGGACCAATGGTCGGGTGGAGTCAGCGGAGCCGGCTACGGCTCGCGGTGGCGGTCGCGGTGGCGGCGCTGGGCATCGGAGTGCTGTCAGGGCCGGCGGCCGCTGTGGACGAGCCGCCGACGCCGCCGACGGTGACGGCGACCTATCAGGGCGCCGAGCTGGCGAACTGTCTGAACCAGCCGGTCTGCCCGAAGGTCGTGGTGTTCGACGACGCGGTGACCTTCACCTTGACGGCGACCTCGCCTGATGTGGTGCGGTTCCGGTACTACTTCCTCGGCGGGAACTACAGCGAGGTCGAGGGCTCGACCGCGACGCTCGACCTCCGGCCGCCGGACGACGGACTCATGCGGCTGGCGGTCCAGAGCATCAACTCGATCGGTCAGTTCAGCACCACGACGTACTTCATGTTCAACGTCGCTCCGTCGCCGGGGCCGGTCGGCTCGTGGACCTTCGACGACGGCAGCGGTACGACGGCGGCCGACGGACCCGGTCTGACGCACCCGCTCACGTTGCACGGGGGAGCGGCGTTCGACGGCAAGGGACGGCTGCAGGGGGCGCTGGCGCTGGACGGCGTCGACGGCTACGCGCAGGCGAGCGAGTCGGTCATCGACACGTCGAAGAGCTTCACGATCGCGGGCTGGGTGCGACCGACCAGCGTGTCCAAGCTCGGGGTGGTCGCGGCGGTCAACGGCACCAACAGTCCGTCGGTGGCGCTCGGGTACGACCCGTCGAGCAAGCGGTGGGTGTTCGCCCGTACGTCGGCCGACGTACAGGCGCCGACGCTCTACCGCGCCTCGTCGAAGGAGGCTCCGGTCGACGGCGCTTGGTCCCACCTGTTGGCGTCGTACGACGCTACCTCGCAAGAGCTCCGGCTGTTCGTCAACGGCCGCCTGCAGCAGACCACGGTCGTCCCCGCGACGGCCGCTTGGAAGGCCTCGGGTCCGTTGACTGTGGGGCGGGGTATCTACGCGGGTACGGCGATTGGTTCGTTCGCGGGCTCGTTGGACCACCTGCAGGTCTGGCAGCGGGTGCTTCGCGCCGAGGAGATCTCCGGGCTGCAGGAGCCCCGCAGTCCCAACGGTCCGATCGAGTCCGGGATCGCGGCGCACTGGCCGCTCGACTCCGCCGTACGTGGAACCGATCGGGTCTGGCGGACCGCGGAGACGGTGCGTGGCGCGGACATGACGGTGTCCGGGTTCGGAGGTGACCAGTCGAGGGCGCTCGTCGACGACCCCGAGCGTGGGCGGGTGCTGGCGATGACGGGTAGCTCCCGGGAGTCCGTCAGCCTCGGTCGGCCGGTGATCGACGGGAGCGCGAGCTTCTCGGTGGCGGTCTGGGTGAAGGTCGGCGACCCGTCGAAGCCGATGGTCGTCGCCCGCCAGGGGACCAGCACGACGGACACTTGGCGGTTCGAGTACAAGCCCGTCGACGAGTACTCCTACGAGTGGTCCTTCGCCCGCGCGAACGCCGACTCCGACACCGACACGATCGCCACCTCGACGGTCGACCGCGAGCTCCAGCCGCCTGACGGTTGGCACCTGCTCATCGGCACCTACGAATCCACCGGCCAGAACGCCTTCGGCGACCCCACCGGCGAGATCACCCTGACGGTCGACCTCAGAGCCGGCAACGGCAGCACCCAGACCTTCCTCGCTCCCACCCGCACCGGCAGCACCGTCCTAGGCACCCCCGGCTCCACCGGCACCCCCTTCACCGGCCGCCTGGACGACATCCGCATCTACGCCGGCCCCCTCGCCCAGTCCAAAGCCTGCACCGAATGGCCCGAGCTACAGAACTGCGGCTCCTGACGCCCCTCTCCCTCGCCGCCGTAGGGGGCCTATCCGGCGAGGGAGAGGGCCTGCCGGCGAAGGGTTCGGCTGGTAGTGGAAGTCGTCGCATGAGCAGGTTTGTGGCCCGCAGTACGGCGGGGGAAGGCCCGAGGACGCTGGGGCTGGACGCCTTCGTCGAGGAACTTGCCCTCGGCCGGCCGTGGAGACGTTCTCAGTCCGCACCGACGATCGCCGGTGGCTTGCGCTGCTTGACTCGGGTGGTCAGGTGGTTGCGGTGACCGCCGTTGTGCGCGATCCAGGGCTGGAGAAACGCAGAGATCAGGAATGGGACGAGCGCTGAACGAGATGACCGCTCGCCGGTGCCGCTCTATTTGCTGAGGGCGCGGGTTTGGTCTAGGTAGGGCTTGTAGGCGGTGGTGAAGGGTTCTGTGGTGGTTATGTGGGTGGCCAGCCAGGTGCAGGTGGCTTGGGCGGTGGCTACTACCTGGGGTGGGTAGTTGTACTTCAGCTGGTGGGCGTGGAACTCGTCTTCGTCCATGACGCGGACGGTGCCGTCTCGCATCAGGCGGATGTCCAGGTCGAGGTCTACGGCGGTGACGGTGTCGACGCCGAACTCCGGCGGCATGGTGACGTCGCAGTAGATCAGGGTCTGGTGCGGTTCGTCGTTGAAGAGGGCGCTCCACCACTGGCCGCGCGGGAAGAGCCGGACGCGGTGGTGGTCGATCGTCTTCCAGCTGCCGTCGGCGCGCTGGCCCTGGGTGCCGGGGACCGAGCCGACCCACAGGCCGTGCTCGTCCTCGCCGAGCCGGAACGCTTCCACGAGGCGATGCGGCTGCCCGTCGTACTTCCGGAACAGCGTCCTCACCATCTCCATGCCGTCACTCTAGGTGAAACCCGAACAAAGTCCGCCGACCCGGCGTCTTGGAGTGTGAGATTCGCCCGGAGACCCTTGCGAGTTCGGAAACCGGGCGGCGGGTGCATAGACTCAAGCATTCGAGGACGATCCGCGGGAGGAGCTCGATGCGCGTGCTGGAGACGGTCGGAGGGCCGGCGGACCTCAAGAAGCTGACCGGTCAGCAGCTCACCGATCTCGCGGCGGAGATCCGGGACGTGCTGGTCGAGACGGTGTCGCGGACCGGCGGCCACCTGGGTCCCAACCTGGGCATGGTGGAGATCACGCTGGCGATGCACCGGGTGTTCGACTCGCCCCGGGACCGGCTGGTCTACGACACCGGGCACCAGACCTACGTGCACAAACTGCTGACCGGCCGGGCGCCGAAGTTCGACACGCTCCGTCAGCAGGGCGGCCTGAGCGGCTACCCGAGCCAGGCCGAGTCCGACCACGACATCGTCGAGAACAGCCATGCCTCGACCGCGCTGTCGTACGCCGACGGCCTGGCCAAGGCCTACCGGCTGCGCGGCGAGGACCGGCACGTGGTCGCGCTGATCGGCGACGGCGGCCTGACCGGCGGGATGGCCTGGGAGGCGCTGAACAACATCGCCGCCGCCAAGGACCTGAAGCTGGTCGTCATCGTCAACGACAACGGCCGCTCCTACAGCCCGACCGTCGGCGGCCTGGCCACGCACCTGACCAGCCTGCGCACCAACCCGCGGTACGAGAAGGTCCTCGACCTGATCAAGAAGAACCTGGGGCGTACGCCGTACGTCGGCCCACCGATGTACGAGGTGCTGCACGGGATCAAGAAGGGCCTGAAGGACATGCTCGCCCCGCAGGGCATGTTCGAGGACCTCGGCCTCAAGTACGTCGGTCCCGTTGACGGGCACGACCGTCAGGCCATGGAGGACGCGCTCCGCAACGCCAAGTCGTTCGGCGGGCCGGTGATCGTGCACGCGGTGACCCAGAAGGGCTTCGGGTACGCCGCCGCCGAGCAGGACGAGGAAGACAACTTCCACCAGGTCCGGCCGGCGAACAAGCCGCGCGGCTGGACCGACGTGTTCGCCGACGAGCTGGTCCGGATCGGTCACCGCCGGTCGGACGTGGTCGCGATCACCGCCGCGATGCTGCACCCGACCGGGCTGGCGCCGTTCGCGCAGGAGTTCCCGGACCGCATCTTCGACGTCGGCATCGCCGAGCAGCACGCGGTCACCAGCGCGGCCGGCCTGGCGATGGGCGGCATGCACCCGGTCGTCGGCCTGTACGCCACGTTCCTCAATCGGGCGTTCGACCAGTTGCTGCTCGACGTCGCGCTGCACAAGTGCGGCGTCACCTTCGTGCTCGACCGCGCGGGTATCACTGGTGACGACGGCCCGAGCCACAACGGCATGTGGGACATGTCGATCCTGCAGCTCGTCCCCGGCCTCCGGCTGGCCGCGCCGCGCGACGGCAAGCGGCTGGAGGAGCTGCTGAACGAGGCAGTCGACGTCTCCGACGCCCCGACCGTGCTGCGGTACGCCAAGGGCGAGGTGTTCCCCGACATCGAGGCGATCGACCGGATCGGTGAGCTCGACGTCCTCGAGCGCACCGGCACCGACGTGCTGCTGGTCGGCATCGGCTCGATGGCGGCCACCGCGATGGACGTCGCCAACCGGCTGGAGGCCCAGGGCTTCGGCGTCACCGTCGTCGACCCGCGGTGGGTGAAGCCGGTCGACCCGAAGCTGGTCGAGCTGGCGGCGAAGTTCAAGTACGTCGTGACCATCGAGGACAACGGCCGGGCGGGCGGCTGCGGGTCGATGATCTCGCAGGCGCTCCGCGACGCCGGGGTGACGACGCCGGTCCGCGACTTCGGCATCCCGCAGCAGTTCCTCGACCACGCCAAGCGTCCCGCCGTACTGCAGGAGATCGGGCTGACCGGGCAGGAGCTGGCCCGGGACATCACCGAGCTGATCGCGCAGCGCTCCGGCGACCCGATCAGCGAGCCCGACCCGGCGCGCGGTCGCCCCGGCGGCGCCTGAGTCGGCCGACATGTCCGGGCGTCACGCCGCGCCCCCGAAGAGCAGGCACGCGGCCGCCAAGGGCACGAGGTTCTGGCCGCTGCTGCTTTCGCTGGCCCTGGTGGTCGCCGCGGTCGGGGGCGGTCTCGCCCTGCACCGGTCGAGCGACCGCGCCGACGGGGCCGGCACGTCGACGCCCAGTACGCCGGACATCGACCTGGCGGCCCGGTCCGCGGCGGTCGACCTGGTGCTGAGGAAGCGGGCCCAGGCCGTGCTTCAGGACGACCAGGCCGCGTTCCTCGCCGACGTCGACCCGGGCAACAAGAGCCTGGTCGCCCGGCAGCGCACCCTGTTCACGAACCTGCGCCAGTTCGGCCTCGCCCGGCTCGTCTATCAGCAGTTGAGCCAGCAGTACGACGAAGCAGTCACCACCAAGTACGGCCCGTCGACGTACCTGGTAGCGGTCGCGATGACGTACCAGATCCGCGGCATCGACGCCGTACCGGTGCGGGCCATGCTCGGCTACACCTTCACCGAGCGGGCGGACGGCCGCTGGATGCTGGTGTCGGACACCGACCTGGACAAGCGACTCCCGCGCGGCTCCCACCAAGAGGCCTGGGACACCGGCGACGTGCTGGTCAAACGCGCGCCCCGAGTCCTGGTGGTGGTCGAGAAAGGGCAGGACCAGCTCGCGACGAAGCTGCTCGGCCAGGCGGCCAGCGCGGTGAAGGCGGTGAGCAAGAGCTGGCCGGGCGGCTGGACCGGCTCCGGTGTGGTGATCGCCCTCGACGACAAGGTCGTCCGCGGCGCCGACTACACCGTGCCGAAGAACGCCGAGGACGCGATCGCCATGGCGACCTGGGTCTACCGCACGCTGCCGGGCGAGGTCAACGGCGAGGGCCAGCGCGCCGACTCGTACGTCGTGGTCAACCCGCGCAACCGCACGAAGGTCGACGCCCGCACGCTCGCCCACGAGTTCACTCACGTGGCGACCGCGCCGTACGGCGCCCAGGCGCCACGCTGGTTGGTCGAGGGCGCGGCGACGTACGTCGAGTTCCTGCCGATGGACGGCGCGGACAACCTGGCGCTGGACAGCTATCGGCAGGCAGTCCGGACCAGGTACCTGGCAAAGGCGAAGAGCCTGCCGGCCGACGCGGTCTTCTTCCAGCAGTCCGACAGCTCGTACCCGCTGTCCTGGCTGGCCGTCGACTACCTCTTCGAGAAGTACGGCGCGACCGAAGTCGGCACGCTCTACCAGGAGATGTCGGCCCTCGGCTCGACCCAGGCCGAGCGGGACCGGATCATGCTCGAGCACCTCAACCTGACCGAAGCCGGCCTCTTCCAGGCACTCCAGGCGGCCGCCGTTTGACGGCGTGTCGGTGGTGGAATCCGGGGAACCGAGTAGGGTAGCCGGGCTGCAGCAGACGGGTACTCGGAGGATCGACCCGACGTGAGTGTGTCCACCCCTAGCGCCGGACCGCCTGGCGCTCAGGCGCCGCCCCATGGCCCCCGCCGCTGGCTGGGGTTGCTGGTGGCGGTCGCGCTCGTCTCCGGCGGCGTGGTGTACACCGTTGAAGATCGGGAACGGGATGCCCGGGCCAGGCCCACCGCGACCCTGACCCCCGGACCGAACCAGTCGTCCAAACCCTCGAAGACCGCCGCCGCGGTCGCGGCCCGCCGCATCGCCATCGACACCATCCTGATCCGCCGGGCCCAGGCAGTGCAGACCGTCAACGAGGCGATGTTCCTGCAGGACCTCGACCCGGCCGACAAGCGGCTGCGGGCCGAGCAGAAGGTGCTGTTCGCGAACCTGGTCGAGCTCGGCTTCACCGAGCTCGGCTACAGCCAGGCCGAGGAGCGGTTCGCCCCGGACGTGGCCAGGGCGCACGGCCGGACGACGTACCTGGTCCGGATCCTGATGCGGTACCAGATCCCGAAGGTCGACCAGGCGCCGGTGACCAGCGAGCTCGGGTACACGTTCATCAATGTGCGCGGGCGCTGGGTGCTCACCGACGACGACGACCTCGACAACGACCTCGGGCCGGGCGCGCACAAAGAGGCCTGGGACCTCGGCCGGATCGAGGTGCACCGTGGCCCCCGGGTGCTGGCCGTGGTGGAGAAGGGCGACACCCAGCGCGGCCGGGCGATCGTCGCCGAGGCGACCGAGGCGCTGAACCAGGTGACCGCGTACTGGCCACGGAAGTGGCGCGGGTCGGTGTTCGTGATCGCGCTGGACGAGCTCGACGTGCGCGACGCCCGGTTCGCCGACGAGGACATCGAGTCGGCCGCGAGCGCGGGCTCGACGTTCTCCTCGCTGCCCGGCCAGGACACCGCCGACGGCACCGTCGCGGGCGCGTACATCGTGATCAACCCGAACGAGCGCGACCGGGTCGACGAGATCCTGCTGTCGCACGAGATCACCCACGTCGCCACCGCGGACCTCGGCGGCTACGAGCCGCTGTGGCTGGCCGAGGGCGCGGCCGAGTACGTGTCCTGGCGGGGGATCGAGGCGATCAGCGGCGCCGGCGAGGTCGGCAAGTGGGAGCAGGAGGTCATCGACGACGCGCTGCCGGCGCTGACCGCGCTGCCGAGTGACGCCGGCTTCTACCAGAACAGCACCGACGTGTACGGCGTCAGTTGGCTGGCGGTCCGGTTCCTGGTGCAGCGGCTCGGGCTGCTGAAGGTCGAGGAACTGTACGAGGACATGGCCCGGCACGGCATCGACCAGGCGGCCCGCGACCGGATCCTGCAGAACCGCAGCGGGCTCACCGAAGTGACGTTGTGGACGTCACTCAAGTCCTACCAGCCGCAACGCTGAGTGGCGGTTTGACCTCGCGGTGTCAGAGGGGCAATCTCGAATGGGTCCGTCCACTTCGAGGAGGCGCAGATGAGTCTGTTGCGGAAGAAGACGATCGAGCAGTCGATCGCCGACACCGACGAGCCGGAGTACCAGCTCAAGAAACGCCTCACCGCCGTCGATCTGACGGTCTTCGGTATCGGCGTGATCATCGGCGCCGGCATCTTCACCCTGACCGGCCGGGCGGCGAAAACCTACGCCGGGCCGGGGATCGCGCTCTCGTTCGTCCTCGCCGCGATCTGCTGCGCCCTGGCCGCGCTCTGCTACGCCGAGTTCTCCTCCACCGTGCCGGTGTCCGGGTCGGCGTACACGTTCTCGTACTTCTCCCTCGGTGAGATCTTCGCCTGGATCATCGGCTGGGACCTGTTGCTGGAGTTGATGCTCGGGGCAAGCGTCGTGGCCCAGGGCTGGTCGACGTACGCCGCCTTGTTCCTGGAACAGATCGGGTTGGGCTGGCCCGAGTCGATCGGGCCGGACAGCAGTGTGAACGTGCTGGCGATGCTGCTCGTGCTGGTGCTGGCGACGCTCGCCACGATCGGCATCAAGGAATCGCTGCGGGTCAATCTGGCGCTGGTGGCGATCAAGCTGTTCGTGGTGCTGTTCGTGATCGTGGCCGGCCTGTTCTACGTCAAGGGCTCGAACCTGACGCCGTTCATCCCGCCGAGCGTGCCGTCCGAGAGCGGTGACGTCACCATCACCACGCCGCTGTTCCAGGCGCTGTTCGGGTTCACCCCGTCGACGTTCGGCGTGATGGGCATCATCTCCGGCGCCTCGCTGGTGTTCTTCGCGTTCATCGGGTTCGACGTGGTCGCGACCACCGCCGAGGAGGCGAAGAACCCGCAGCGCGACCTGCCCCGCGGCATCATCGGCTCGCTGGCGATCTGCACCGTGCTGTACGTGCTGGTCTGCATCGTCATCACCGGCATGATCAACTACACCGACATCAACAGCGAGGCGGCGCTGGCCGAGGCGTTCCGCTCGGTCGGCCGGCCGGGGTTCGCGACGCTGATCTCCGCGGGCGCGGTGGCCGGCCTGACCACGGTGGTGCTGACGCTGATGATCGGCGCCGCCCGGGTGGTGTTCGCGATGAGCCGCGACCACCTGATGCCGCGTGAGCTCGGCAAGACGCACGCCAAGTGGGGGACGCCGTACCGGCTGACCATCGGGATCGGCATCCTGGTCGCGATCGTGGCCGGGCTGACGCCGATCGGCAAGCTCGAGGAGATGGTGAACATCGGCACGCTGGCCGCGTTCACCATGGTGTCGATCGCGGTCCCGATCCTGCGCAAGCGCCGGCCGGACATCAAGCGGTCGTTCCGGGTGCCGGGCAGCCCGGTGATCCCGATCCTGGCCGCGGCGATCTGCGTGTACCTGATGCTGAACCTGTCGCTGGAGACCTGGCTGCGGTTCGCCATCTGGATGGCGCTCGGCTTCCTGGTCTACTTCCTCTACGGCTACCGTCGCAGCCGCGTCGGTATCGAGGAGCGCACCGGCGAGAGCACGCGCGCCTAGGTCGGGTCTGGACCACTCCGGGTCGGCTGGCGATAGGATCCGTCAGCCGACCACTGGAGGGGGACACGATGAAGCACCCGCGGCGCCTGTTCGCAGGCCTGGCCGCGCTCGTGCTGGCGGGGACGTCCGGGGTGGTCGCCGTACGCCTGCAGCAGGGCGGCTCGGTGCCTGGCAGCAGCGCGGTCGCGGTCAAGGCCACGGCGACGCCCGGCCAGCTGACCGACGCGCAGAAGGCGGCGCGGAAGACCGCGGTCGACGCGATCCTGGCCAAGCGGTCCGCGGCGGTGCTGAAGGGTGACCTGAAGGGCTTCCTCGCGGTCGTCGACCCGAAGCAGCCGGAGCTGGTCGCGCGGCAGCGGATGCTGTTCACGAACCTGCGGACGTTCAAGTTCACCAACCTGAAGTACTTCGTCGAGGACGAGCGCCGGTCACCGGAGCTGATGGCCAAGTACGGCGCGGCCGTCTTCTCGACCCGGGTGATGATGCGCTACCAGCTGACCGACCTGGACCGGAGCCCGGTGCAGACCGACCTGGGCTACGCGTTCGTGCCGCGCGGCGGCGGCTGGGTCCTGGTCGAGGACAGCGCGATCGACGAGGCGCTGAGCCCGGACGGGCACCGGCAGCCGTGGGACTTCCAGGAGATCGCGGTGATCCGGCGCGGCCGGGTGCTCGTGGTGGTCGACGAGGGCGAGCAGGCGCTCGGCCAGAAGATCGCACGAGTGTCGCAGGGCGCGGTCGACGGCGTACGGCGGCACTGGAAGCGGTCCTGGAACGGCGCCGTGATGGTGGTCGCGATGTCCGAGCCGCGGGTGATGGCGACGCTGTGGAAGGCGGGCAGCAACTCCGGCTGGACGATCGCGGCGAAGGCGGTCTCGCTGTACGACGGTGATCCGTGGAAGCAGAAGTCGGTGCCACCGGTGAGCAGCAGGATCGTGGTCAACCCGGAGGTCCGCAAGAAGCTGGCCGAGGACCTGCTGGTGCACGAGATGACGCATGTCGCGACCCTGCAGCTAGGGGTCCGGACGCCGATCTGGCTGGTCGAGGGGATCGCGGAATACGTCCGGTGCGCGTCGATCGAGGACGATCCGCAGTGGTCGGTCGACCCGTACCGCAAGACGGTCCGGACCAAGTACCTGTCGTCGATGAAGGTGCTGCCGGACCGCGCCCAGTTCGACGCGGCCGGCGACCGGTCGTACGGCCAGAGTTGGTGGATCACGTCGTACCTGGTCGACGAGCTGGGGGAGAAGGGCGTGGCCGCCCTCTACACCGACCTGGCCCAGCACAACACCACCCAGACCCGCTACCTGGCCATCCTCAAGAAGCACACCAACAAGACCCCAGCCCAGCTGGTAGCCGCGACCAAGAAGTTCAAGGGCTGATGGTTCGTTCAGCGGGTGCCGGTGACCACGAGCATTTCGCAGGGGCCGGCGAAGCCGTCGGGGGCTTCGAACTGGGTCAGCTGGTCCGTGATCTCCTTCCAGGCCGCGGCTCGGGCGGACTCGTCGAGGCCCGACAGCATCTGGTGGAGGGCGCCGAAGGACTCGCGTTCGAAGCGGACGCAGTCGGCGGCGGTGGGCAGCCGGACCGGGGACGGTACGACGTCCACGGCGATGTCGTGGAAGCCGGCCGTGGTGAAGGCCTGTTCGGCGACACCCGGGTTGCCCAGGCTGAACGGACCAGGCTGGCCGGGTGCCGGCGGTGGGAGCTCGGCCCGGCGGCGGATGATGCCGACCGGAATCGAGAAGAAGCCGTTGCGGTCCGGTGTCGAGTAGACGACCGCGGAGAACTTCCCACCTGGCCGAAGCGCCCGACGGATGCCGCGCAGAGCAGCCTGCTGGTCCGGGAAGTAGATCAGGCCGACGCGGGAGATGGCGGCGTCGAAGCTGCCCTCGTCGAGCCCGGACAAGTCCTCGCCGTCCGCCTCCAGGGTTTCGACCGTCTCCAGCCCGGCTTCGGCAGCCTGGCGGTCGGCGTACCCGAGAATGGCCGGCGAGATGTCGGTTGCCAGCACCCGGCCGGTCGGCCCGGCCAGCCGTGCCGCGGCGAGCGTTTGCCCACCGGCCCCGGCGGCCACGTCCAGGACGCGTGCGCCGGCGCTGATACCGGCGGCGCGGAGCATGGCCGAGGTGGCGTCGCCGAGCCAGTCCTCGATGGTCGGGCCCCAGCGGTGCCAGGCCTCCGCGGCGTCTTCCCACTGCGCGCGGGTGGTCTGCTTGTAGACCTTCGGGTCGAAAGTGACGGTCATGATCCCCTCCTGTGATGAGGGTCCCAGCGCATCAGCCGAGCGGTACGACGGACTAGTACTGGTTCTGGACCTGGCTGGTACACATCCTGGACCGGGGCGCACAATGAGCCATGCGAGACTACGGCCAGTACTGTCCGGTGGCTCTGGCGAGCGAGGTGCTGGCCGACCGCTGGACGCCCCTGATCGTGCGCGAGCTCGTGCTCGGGAGCCGGCGGTTCAACGACATCGACCGCGGTCTGCCCGGCATTTCCCGCACGTTGCTCAAACAACGCCTGAACCACCTTGAACGCAAGGGCGTGCTCGAGCTGGTCCCGGTCGCCCGCGGCCACGAGTACCAGCTCACCCCGGCGGGTCGTGACCTCGAGGGCGTCATCATGTCGATCGGGGAGTGGGCGGTGCGGTGGATGTTCAGCGAGCCACAGCCCCGGGAGGTCGATCCCGTCACGCTGACCTGGTGGATGTCGCGGCGGGTCGATTTCGGGAAGCTGCCCGGGCAGCGGGTCACCGTCGAGTTCGAGTACCGCGGTGACGACCCGACCCGGATCTGGTTGATCCTCGACCGGCGGGAGGCCTCGGTGTGCACCGACCACCCCGGGTTCGACTCGGACGTCGTCCTCACCACGGAGCCGGTCGGCTTGATGCGCGTCTTCTCCGGCATCGTCAGCCTGACCCAGGCGACCAGGGACGGGACGGTCACCCTGGCCGGCCCGCCACGGCTGCTCAAGGCCCTTCCGACCTGGTTCCTCTGGAGCCCCTTCGCCCCGGCTGTCCGGGAACGAATCGGCTGACCAAGGTGCTGGGGGCCGGAGCGGGCTTCCGGCTCCGCACCGACCCCCAGCGGTACTAGGTGAGGCTGGCGAGGCCCTTCGGCAAGAAGCGGGTTCCGTTGACCTTTTCCGACAGGCCCGTGCGGTCAAGGTACGGGGTGATGCCGCCCAGGTGGAAGGGCCAGCCGGCGCCCAGCAGGAGGCAGAGGTCGATGTCCTGGGCCTCGGCGACCACGCCCTCGTCGAGCATGATGCGGATCTCCTCGGCCAATGCGGTCAGGACGCGGGTACGAAGCTCCTCAGGAGTCGACGGCTGGTCGCCGACGGTGACCAGCTCGGCGACCTCGGGGTCGACGACCGGCTTGCCCTCCGGCCAGACGTAGAAGGAACTCTTGCCGGCGGCAACGACCTTGGCGAGGTTCTCCGAGACCGCGAACCGGTCCGGGTAGGCCCGGTTCATCGTCTCCGCCACGTGCAGCGCGACCGGCAGGCCGACCAGCTGCAGCAGCACGAACGGCGGCATCGGCAGCCCCAGCGCGGACAGCGCCTTGTCCGCCTCCGGGATCGGCGTCCCCTCGTCGACCGCCGCGCTGACCTCACCCAGGAACCGGGTCAGCAGCCGGTTCACCACGAACGCCGGCGCGTCCTTCACCAGCACGCACGACTTCTTCAGGGTCTTGCCGACCGCGAACGCCGTCGCCAGCGTCGCGTCGTCGGTCTGGTCCGCCCGGATGATCTCCAGCAGCGGCAGCACCGCGACCGGGTTGAAGAAGTGGAACCCGACCACCCGCTCCGGGTGCTCCAGGTCCGCGGCCATCTCGGTGACCGGCAAGGACGAGGTGTTGGTCGCGAGTACGGCGTCCGGCCGGATGATCTTCTCCAGGTCGGCGAAGATCGTCTTCTTCAGCTGCAGCTCCTCGAAGACGGCCTCGATCACGAAGTCCGCGTCCGCGAACACCGCCCGGTCGACCGACCCGGTCACCAGCGCCTTCAGCTGGTTCGCCTTGTCCGGCCGGATCCGGCCCTTGCCGAGCAGCTTGTCGATCTCACCGTGCACGTACCCGACCCCGCGGTCCACCCGCTCCTGGTCCAGGTCCGTGAGCACGACCGGAACCTCGAGCCGCCGGACGAACAGCAGCGCCAGCTGGCCCGCCATCAGACCGGCCCCGACGACACCGACCTTGGTGACCGGCCGGGCCAGCGACTTGTCCGGCGCACCGGCCGGCCGCTTGGCCCGCTTGTTCACCAGGTCGAACGCGTAGAGGCCGCTGCGCAGCTCCTCGCTCATGATCAGGTCGGCGAGCGCCTCGTCCTCGGCCCCGAACCCGCGGTCGCGGTCGTTGTCCTTCGCCGCGGTGATCAACTCGAGCGCCCGGTACGGCGCCGGCGCCGCACCACTCACCTTGAGGTCGGCGAACGCCTTGCCCCGGGCCACCGCCGCGTCCCACGCGTCACCACGGTCGATCTCCGCCCGCTCGACCGTGACCTCGCCCGTGAGCACCTTGCTCGCCCAGCTCAGCGACTGCTCGAGGAAGTCGGCCGAGTCCAGCAGTACGTCGCCGATGCCGAGCTTCACCGCCTCCGGCCCGCTGAGCATCTTGTTCTGGTTCAGCGCGTTCTCGACGACGACCTTGACCGCGTGGTCCGCGCCGATCAGGTTCGGCAGCAGGAAGTTGCCGCCCCAGCCCGGGATCAGGCCGAGGAAGACCTCCGGCGTCGACAGCATGCCGGCGGCCACCGAGACGGTGCGGTACGTCGCGTGCAGGGCGACCTCGAGGCCGCCGCCGAGCGCGACGCCGTTCACGAACGCGAACGACGGCTTGCCGCCGTCGACCAGCTTGCGCATCACGCCGTGCCCGATCCGGCCCAGGTTCAGCGCCTGCTCCCGTTCGGTCAGCTTCGGCACACCGGTCAGGTCGGCGCCGGCGGCCAGGATGAACGGCTTGCCGGTGACACCGATCGCGACGACCTCGTCGCGCGCCAGGGCCGCGTCGATCGCGGTGTTCAGCGACGCCAGGCCCTTGGGCCCGAACGTGTTCGGCTTGGTGTGGTCGTGCCCGTTGTCCAGCGTGATGAGCGCCATCGTCCCGGCCTTGTTCGGGAGTACGACGTCCCGCGAGTGCGCGAGCGTGACGACCTCGTCGGTCTCGATCGCAACGGCCTCGTCAATCAGAGCCTTCAGGTCCGTCACTTCGCGTTCCCTTCCCAGTTCGGGTTCTCCCAGATGACCGTTCCGCCCATGCCGAGGCCGACGCACATGGTGGTCAGGCCGTAGCGGACCTCGGGGCGCTGCTCGAACTGCGTGGCCAGCTGGTTCATCAGCCGGACGCCGGACGACGCCAGCGGGTGGCCGTACGCGATCGCGCCGCCGTACGGGTTGACCCGGGGGTCGTCGTCGGCGATGCCGTAGTGCTCCAGGAACGCCAGCACCTGGACGGCGAACGCCTCGTTCACCTCGAAGGCCTCGATGTCGTCGATCGTCAGCCCGGCCAGCTTGAGCGCCTTCTCGGTCGCCGGGACCGGGCCGACACCCATCACCTCGGGCTCGACGCCGGCGAAGCCGTAGGACACCAGCTTCATCTTCGGCTTCAGCCCGAGCTCCGCGGCCGCCTCGGCCGACGTCAGCACGCAGGCGGTCGCGCCGTCGTTGATCCCGGCCGAGTTGCCGGCCGTGACCCGGCCGTGCGGGCGGAACGGCGTCTTCAGGCCGGCCAGGTCCTCGGCCGTCGTACCAGGGCGCATCGGCTCGTCGGTGGTCGCGTAGCCCCAGCCCTGCTCGGCCGAGCGGGTCGCGATCGGGACCAGGTCGGGCTGGATCAGGTCGTTGGCGTAGGCCTTGGCGGCGCGCTCCTGCGAGGCCACGGCGAACGCGTCCGCGCGCTGCTTGGTGATGGTCGGGAACCGGTCGTGCAGGTTCTCCGCGGTCGACCCCATCACCAGGGCCGAGGTGTCGACCAGCTTCTCGGAGATGATCCGCGGGTTCGGGTCGACGCCCTCGCCCATCGGGTGCCGGCCCATGTGCTCGACTCCGCCGGCCACGACCACGTCGTACGCGCCGAACGCGATCCCGGCGGCGGTGGTGGTGACGGCGGTCATCGCGCCGGCGCACATCCGGTCGATGGCGTAGCCGGGCGTGGTGTTCGGCAGGCCGGCCAGCAGGGCCGCGGTCCGGCCGATGGTCAGGCCCTGGTCGCCGATCTGGGTGGTGGCCGCGATCGCGACCTCGTCCACCCGCTCCGGCGGGAGCTCCGGGTTGCGCCGCAGCAGCTCCCGGATGCACTTGATCACCAGGTCGTCGGCGCGCGTCTCGGCGTACTGGCCCTTGGCCTTGCCGAACGGGGTGCGAACGCCGTCGACGAACACGACATCGCGGATCTCACGGGGCACGAGGGCCCTCCTCTGGGGGTCGGGAAAGCTACCCCGATGCTACCCGCCGGTAACAGAACCGCCAAGGAAGCCGGGCCTGTGCGGCTGCTCACAAACCACAACCATGTGGTCACGCAGGCCTAACCCGTGGCGAACACCGGCGAATCGGCGCATGCTGGTGGCAGGTAGCTATGGGGAGCCGTTCTATGAACAACCTTGATCTCGCCGTACCGGTCCTGAGCCGGGGCAAGCACCGCAATCCGCGCAAAGGCGCCTGCTTCATGGAGTTCGCCTCCTACCTGGCCGGCGAGCCGTGGTCGGACCACCCGGCCTGCACGCACGCTCTGCTGGCGGGTGTCGCGCGTGACGTCAACGACTGCACGACGGATGCCGGCCGGTCCCGGCTGGCGCCGTTGATCCCGTCCGTGATCGGGCTGACTCCGGACGACCCGCACGTGGTGCCGCGGGTGACGGCGGTCTGCATCCAGCACGCGCTGCCGATCGTGTCCCAGGAGCGGCAGTACATCCTCGCCGTCGCGCTGCTGGTGGGGGAGCGGCACCTGGCCGCGCTGGACGGGCGGCCGCTGGACGACCTCGAGCCGGCCTCGCAGGCGGCGCTGGAGTCGGTCCCCGCCGCGACCAAGTGGGCGCGGTCCTTCACCTCCCGGGCCCACCGGGGTACGCCGGACTTCGCGAAGCGGACCGCCCCACGCGCCGTGTCGTGCGCGGTGGAGGGGATCTCGCAGGCCTGCGTGCCGGACCCGGACGACCGGCTGTACAAGCTGCTCACGTCGGCGATCGACGAGTGCAGGAGCTGGATGCCGCAGCCGACACCAGCGCCGGCCGAACCGGTCAGGCAGCCGGCGGAGGAGGCCGTGGAAGTTCGCTAGGCGACCAGTAGGCTTCACCGTGTGACCTTGGAGATCGATACCGGTACGGGGTTGATGCCAGTCCACGAGTGGAATCCCGAGGGTGACAGACCCGGGGTGCTGCTCCTGCAGGAGATCTTCGGGGTCTCCGGCTACATCAGGCAGCGGGCCGCGGACCTGGCCGCCCTCGGGTACTACGTGATCGCTCCGGAGATCTACTGGCGCCTGGACGACACCGACCTGGACGAGTCCGCGCCGGACGTGCTCGAGAAGGCGATGGCGCTGGTCGGCCGGCTCGACTGGGACCTGGCCGTCTCGGACTCGGTCGCCGCGCTGGAGTACCTGCGCGGCCGCGACCTCGGCACGGGGATCGTCGGATTCTGTTTCGGCGGCGGACTCGGGTTCAACGTGGCCGCGGCGTCGGCTCCGGACGTGCTCGTGAGCTACTACGGCTCCGCGTTGCCGCAGCTGCTGGAGCTGGCCCCCAAGGTGAACGTCCCCAGCCTGCACCACTTCGGCGACGCCGACACCTACCTGAACGCCGACGACGTCATCCCCGCGCTCGGCGACGCCGAGATCCACCGCTACCCGGGCGCCGGTCACGCGTTCGACAACCCGATGCCCGCTTTCCACCACGCCGAGGCCTCCGAGCTGGCGTGGCGGCGTACTGTCGCCTTCCTGTCCCGTGAACTTCCGACCTCCCAAGGATCCTGATGATGAGCCTGTACGACATCCCGCTGACCACCCTCGACGGCGCGGCCACCTCGCTCGGCGACTACAAGGGCAAGGCCGTCCTGGTCGTGAACGTCGCCTCGAAGTGCGGTCTCACCCCGCAGTACGAGGGCCTGGAGAACCTGCAGAAGAAGTACGCGTCCCGCGGGTTCACCGTGGTCGGCGCGCCCTGCAACCAGTTCGGCGGTCAGGAGCCGGGCACGTCGGAGGAGATCTCCACCTTCTGCTCGACGACGTACGGCGTGACGTTCCCGCTGCTCGGCAAGCTCGAGGTCAACGGTGACGGCCGGCACCCGCTGTACGCCGAGCTCACCCGGACGCCGGACGCCGCGGGCGAGGCCGGCGACATCCAGTGGAACTTCGAGAAGTTCCTGGTCAGCCCCGAGGGCACGGTCGTCGCCCGATTCCGCCCCCGCACCGAGCCGGAGTCCCCGGAGGTCGTCGAAGCGATCGAGGCCCAGCTGCCGAGCTAGCTAGGCCGTGCCTGGCAATTCCCCGCCTACTGCGCGGAATTGCCACACGACCTAGTCGAGCGGTTTCACCGGCGCTTCCGCTGCCATGGCGTCCGTGATGACTTCGGCGGTGAGGCCGATCTGCCACTCGCGGGCGCCGTGGTCGCGCAGGAACGCGCTGACGACCTCGAGCGTCGGGTCCGGCGGCGGCGCCCAGGCCAGGCGGCGGATGGTGTCCGGCGCCATCAGGTTCTCGGTCGGGAGGCGGTGTGCCTCGGCGATCTCGCCGACCGCGGCCCGCGCCGCCGACAGCCGAGCCGCCGCGTCCGGGTCCCGGTCGGCCCAGGCGCGGGCCGGCGGTGGACCGTCGTACCGCGGTCCTTGCTTCGGGAGCTGGGACTCGGGCAGCCGGCGCGCGTGGTCGATGGCCTCCCACCAAGTCCGCATGTGCCGGTGTGCGCCGCGGCCCTTGAACGCGGTGAGCCGCTGCAGCGTGTCCCGGTCGGCCGGCATCGCCGACGCGGCCTCGACGATCGCGGCATCCGGCAGGATCCGGCCGGGGGAGATGTCCGCGGACTCCGCGATCTGGTCGCGCGCCTCCCACAGGGCGCGTACGACGGCCAGGCTGCGGCGGTTGCGGACTCGGTGCATCCCCGACGTCCGGCGCCATGGGTCCGGCTTGGGCTCCCGCGGGGGAGCGGACAGGATCGCGGCGAACTCCTGCTCGGCCCACTCCCACTTGCCCTCGCGGCGCAGCTCGGCCTCGATCGCGTTGCGGAGCTCGATCAGCATCTCGACGTCGAGCGCGGCGTAGATCAGCCAGGGCCCGGGCAGCGGGCGGGTCGACCAGTCGGCCGCCGAGTGCTCCTTGCGCATCCGGTAGCCGAGCACCTCGCTGACCAGCGAGGCGAGGCCGACCTTCGGGTACCCGAGCAGGCGGCCGGCCAGCTCGGTGTCGAACACCTTCCGCGGCACCATCCCGACCTCGGCCAGGCAGGCGAGGTCCTGGTTTGCGGCGTGGATGATCCACTCCGCGTCGACGATCGCGTCGCCGAGCGTGGACAGGTCGCCGAACGGGATCGGGTCGACCAGGGCCGAGCCGGCGCCGTCGCGGCGGAGCTGGACCAGGTACGCGCGGTGCGAGTACCGGTAGCCGGAGGCACGCTCGGCGTCGACGGCGACCGGGCCGGTCCCGGACCGGAACGCCTCGACCACCTCGGTCAGCGCGGAGTCGGTGTCGACGACCTCGGAGAGGCCGTCACGGAGTTCGAGCAGTGGCAGGTGCGCGGTCGGGTCGTCCGGTACGGGCGACTGCTGGGTCTCGGCTGGGCTCATCGGCCCCGCTGTCCACGCCGGGTCGGCATCGCCACCACCCCCGGCGGCACCGGCGGCAGTCCGGCCGCCGTGCAGAGCACCTCACCCCATGCCTCTGCGTGCCTGGTCACGTCCACGGTGCCGGTGCCACCAGGTCCCGGCACCGGACTCCAGGACGCGCGGATCTCGATCTCCGCCGTCGCGTCGTCGTCGGCCATCCCGCCGAAGCTTTCCGAAACCACCCTGGTGACGGTACCGCTCGGGGCCAGGAACTCGGCACCCCGGTCGGTCAGCGCCTCCATCAGCCAGGTCCAGCCCACGCCGCCGAGCAGCGCGTCGGTCACCATCTCCGGCTCGACGGCCGCACGCACGTACGCGACACAGCGGAAGGTCGACTGCCAGGCGTCGTTCCCGTCCGGGTCGTAGAGGATGACGAGCCGGCCGGTGGCGACGTCGTCGCCGTCGACCGTCACGTCGGCGCTGACCGCGGCCGCGTGCGGTGCGATCCGCTGCGGCGCGGGCATCTCCTCGACGAATACCTCGGGCCGGAACCGGGCACTGCGCAATTGCGACACTGCCTCGGCGAACTCCGCGGGTGGCGCGTCGACCTGCTTGCGGGCACCCATGCTTCGCAGCCTACGACTGATTACTCACAGACGCTGGTCTCGACGCGCCGGTGACCGTGCCCATGGCCCCGCGACGGCCCCTCACGGGCGCAATTACGGGCGTGGGATCATCGCTGTGTGCCCCTGACACCACCTGCTGCCTCACGCAGCGCGACCGAGCACTCTCCCTTCCTGCTGGCGGCCCGGGGTGAGCCCGGTCCGCACACGCCGGTGTGGTTCATGCGGCAGGCCGGGCGCTCGCTGCCGGAGTACCGGGCGGTCCGCGAGGGCACCACGATGCTCGAGTCCTGCATGCGTCCCGACCTCGTCGTCGAGATAACGCTCCAGCCGGTACGCCGTTACGGCGTCGACGCGGCCATCTACTACTCCGACATCGTGCTCCCGCTGAAGGCAGTCGGCTTCGACATCGAGATCAAGCCGGGCGTCGGTCCGGTCGTCGCCGCCCCGGTGCGGGACGCGGCGGGCCTGGAGGCGGTCCGCCCGGTCACCCAGACCGACGTGCCGTACACCACGGACTCGGTGAAGCAGTTGGTCGCGGAGCTGGGCAGTACGCCGCTGATCGGGTTCGCGGGCGCTCCGTTCACGGTGGCGTCGTACCTGGTGGAGGGTGGGCCGAGCAAGGACCACGCGAAGACGAAGGCGCTGATGCACAGCGACCCGGCGCTCTGGCACGCGCTCGCGGACCGGCTTGCCGACGTGGCGATCGCGTACCTGTCGGTGCAGGTCGAGTCGGGTGCGTCCGCGATCCAGTTGTTCGACTCGTGGGCGGGCGGGCTGTCGCCGCGGGACTACGAGCGGTTCGTGGCCCCGCACTCGGCGAAGGTGTTCGAGGCGCTCGCGCCGTACGGCGTGCCCCGGATCCACTTCGGCGTGAACACCGGCGAGCTCCTCGGTCACATGAGCGAGGTCGGCGCGGACGTCGTCGGCGTGGACTGGCGAGTGCCGCTGGACGAGGCGATACGGCGGATCCAGGCAGCCGGATCGCGGCCGAAGCCGGTACAGGGCAACCTGGATCCGGCCCTGCTGTTCGCCGGCTGGGACGCGCTGGAGCCCGAGATCGACCGGATCCTCGCGGAAGGCAAGGCGGCACCCGGACACATCTTCAACCTCGGCCACGGAGTCCCACCGGACGCGGACCCCGAGGTGCTGCACCGGATCGTCCGTCACGTCCAGACGAAGGCGGCCCATGTACCTGCCTGATCACGACGTCACCCTCGAGCTCCTCACCGAAGCACACGCGGAGCCGCTGCTCGCCTTCGAGCGGGAGAACCGCGCCTACTTCGCGGCCTCGATCGAGGACCGTGGGGACGCCTTCTTCGAGGAGTTCGCGGCGCGGCACGCGGCGCTGCTGGCCGAGCAGGAGGCAGGGATCTGCCGGTTCCACGTGCTCGTCGACGGCTCCGGCGCGGCGGTCGGCCGGGTGAATCTCTACGACCTCGAGAACGGCTCCGCGGAGCTCGGCTACCGGATCGCGGAGAAGGCTGCCGGGAAGGGCCTGGCCACGGCCGCGGTGCGGGCGGTCGCCAGGCTCGCGGCGTCGGAGTACGGGCTGACGATGCTGCGGGCCGGGACGTCGGACCGGAACCTCGCCTCGCAAGCGGTCCTGACGCGGGCCGGTTTCCGCCAGGTCGGTGCCGAGGGTGACCAGCGGACGTTCGAGTTGACGCTGGCGGACGCGTGACCTCGGTGGTCGTCGTCGGTGGCGGGATCAGCGGGCTGGCCGCGGCCCACGCGCTGGCGACCGGTCCGAATCCACCGCGGATCACGGTCCTGGAGGGCTCACCCCGGCTCGGCGGCAAGCTGTTCGGCGACGAGCTCGAAGGTGTCCCGGTCGACCTGGGCGCCGAGTCCGTGCTTGCCCGGCGGCCGGAGGCGATCGACCTGATCAAGGCGGTCGGGCTCGGCGACGACCTCGTGCACCCGGCGACGACCTCGGCCGGGCTGTGGATCGGCGACCGGATCCGGGCGATCCCGCCGACCGTGATGGGTGTCCCCGTCGATCCGGCCGCGACTGCCGACGTACTGGGTGCTTCGGCGTCCGAGCAGGTCGCGCACGAGGCGGAGCTGCCGGCGCCCGCGCTGACCGAGGACGTCGCGATCGGGCGGTTCGTCGCCGAGCGGATGGGGTCCGCGGTGACGGACAAGCTGATCGACCCGCTGCTCGGTGGTGTGTACGCCGGCCGTGCGGAGGAGATCTCGCTGGCGGCCGCCGTACCCGATCTGTTCGCCAAGCTGCGCACCGCGCCGAGCCTGCTCGCGGCGACCGCTGAGCTGCGCGAGGCGGGCCAGAAGCGGGCCGGCCAGCCGGTGTTCGCGGGCATCGTGGGCGGGGTCAACCGGCTCATCTCCGGGCTCGAGAAGGATCTGATGGGTCGCGGCGTGCAGATCAGGCGCCAACTGGCGGTACGGCGGATCACGCGCAGCGCTGACGGCTACGAGTTGGAGGCCGGACCGGTGCCGGCTCCGACGTTCTTCAGTGCGGATGCGGTGATCGTCGCCGTACCGGCATCACCCGCGGCCCGGATGCTGTCCGAGCTGGTGCCTGCCGCGTCGGCCGAGTTGGGCACGATCGAGTACGCCAGCATGGCGATCGTGACGCTGGCCGTGCGTAAGCAGGACTGGCCGGCGGATGCGGTCGGCTCCGGCTTCCTGGTGCCGTCGGTGGAAGGGCGGACGATCAAGGCGTCGACGTACTCGCATGTGAAGTGGCAGTGGTCGAGTGACGCCGGGGGAGAGTTGGCTGTGCTCCGCGCCTCGGTAGGGCGGCTGGCCGAGGAGTACGTGCTGCAGCGGTCCGACGAGGAGCTGGTGGAACTGGCCACCGCGGACTTGCGGGTCGCGATGGGGCTGCAGGCACCGGTAGTCGGCTCAGTGGTGACCAGGTGGGGCGGTGGGCTTCCGCAGTACGCCGTGGGGCACCTGGACCGCGTGGACCGGGTGCAGGCGGCGGTCGCGGCGGAGCCCGGGTTGGCTGTGTGTGGAGCGGCGTACCGGGGTGTGGGGATCGCTGCGTGCGTGGCCTCGGGCAGTAAGGCGGCTACCCGGGTGCAGGGCTATTTAGACACATTGGAGACAATGGCTCCGTGACGGAGAAGCCGAAGGCGCGTGAGCTGAACAATGTGATCCGGTACACCCTGTGGTCGGTCTTCAAAGTGGAGACGCCGCTGGGTGACCTGGACCGCGACGAGCTGACCGCCGAGCTGTCGGACCTGATCGGGAAGCTGTCGGCCGACGACGTCGTGATCCGCGGGATCTACGACGTCGAAGGGTTCCGGGCGGACGCGGACTTCATGATCTGGTGGCACGCGCCGACGTCGGACGCCCTGCAGAAGGCGTACCACGCGCTGCGGCGGTCCCGGCTCGGCCGGCACCTGGCGCCGATCTGGTCGCAGTTCGCGCTGCACCGGCCGGCCGAGTTCAACAAGAGCCACATCCCGGCCTTCCTGGCCGACGAGGAGCCGCGGGCGTACGTGTGCGTCTACCCGTTCGTGCGGTCCTATGAGTGGTACCTGCTGCCGGACGAGGAGCGCCGGGCGATGCTGGCCGAGCACGGCAAGATGGCCCGCAGCTACCCCGACGTCCGGGCGAACACGGTGGCCTCGTTCGCGCTCGGCGACTACGAGTGGATGCTGGCCTTCGAGGCCGATGAGCTGCACCGGATGGTCGACCTGATGCGCGACCTGCGCGCGTCCACAGCCCGCCGGCACGTGCGCGAGGAAGTGCCGTTCTACACCGGGAAGCGGACCGAGCTCGGCGAGCTGGTCGCCAACCTGGCCTGACCGGCATGCACCGCAAGGCGTTCCCGGTGCTGTACGTCTCCAACGTGCGCCGCTCGGTCGAGTTCTACACGCTGCTCGGCTACGAACCGACGTACCAGTTCCCGCTCGAGGGCGATCCGCACTACGTGGGTCTCGAGCGCGGCGACTCCTCGCTCGGCCTGTCCGACGCCAACTGGCCGGAGGCCCAGCTCGGCATCACCGTCGGTGCGGCGCCGCGCTTCGAGCTCTTCGTGTACGTCGACGACGTCGACGCCGAGGTGGAGGCCTTCCGGAACGCCGGTCACGCCGTCCTGCAGGAGCCGGCCACCATGCCCTGGGGCGAACGCCAGGCCTACATCGCCGACCCGGAGGGCAACCCGGTCGCCCTCGCGACCCCGATCTAGCTGCCCGGGCGCTGCAGCAGGTAGTCCTCGGCGCGCATCGAGGTCGGCTCCTTGACGTCCTCTGGGAGCAGCTCGCGCAGGTCGCGCTCGGTCAGGCTGTCCGGGTCGCGCTCGGACAGCCGGGTGGCCTGGTTGGCGATGGCTTCCTCGAGCACGTTCCGGATGAACCGGCCGTTGCCGAAGTTGTGGCCGCGCGGCGCGGGCGGGATGACCTGCCGGACGACGTCCAGCACGTCGTCGGAGTAGAGCATGCCGCGCTGCCGGGCCTGCAGCTCGAAGATGGCGACCAGCTGGTCGTTGTCGTACTCGCTGAACGACAGCAGCTTCGGGAACCGGGACGCCAGCCCGGTGTTGGACTCCATGAACCGCTGCATCTCGCGGTGGTACCCGGCGACGATCACGACGCACTCGTCGCGGTGGTCCTCCATCAGCTTCAGGATGGTGGCGACCGCCTCCAGGCCGAAGTCACCCGGGCTGTTCTCCGGCACCAGCGTGTAGGCTTCGTCGACGAACAGCACCCCGCCGAGCGCCTCGCGGAACTTCGCCGCGGTCAGCGGCGCGGTGGTGCCGACGGTGGAACCGACCAGGTCGGACCGGTCGACCTCGACCACGTGGCCCTTCTCGAGCACGCCGAGCTGGCTGTAGATCCGGCCGACCAGCCGGGCGATCGTGGTCTTGGCGGTACCGGGCTTGCCGACGAACACCATGTGCCGGGCGCGCTCGTGACTCGGCAGGCCGAGCTCCTTGCGGCGCAGGTTGGTCTTGATCTCGGCCACCATCCGGCGGACCGCTTCCTTGATCGACTCCAGCCCGATCAGCGAGTCCAGCTCGGCGAGCGGGTTCTCGCTGAAGTCGACCGGCTTCGGCAGCGCCGGCTCCGCCGAGTCCGCCGCCTCGACCCGGGGCAGCGGGACCACCTTGGCCAGCGGCTCGGGACCGCCGGCGGGCTTGCCGGCCGGCCGGCGCTCTCGGTCGAGGACCCGGTAGAACGCGTCCAGGTCCGGGACCTGCGGCTCCGGCCACGGCGCGTCCGTCAGGACGCCGGACAGGTGGACCGACACCCGGGTGGCTGCGGCGGCCCAGGACCGCGCGAGCACCCGCTGATTGCCGCGTACGGCGCGAGCCAGCCACTCGGTGTTGACGGCCAGCCAGGCCTGCGGGTCGAAGCCGCTCCTGATCTCGGAGAGCGCCTTCTCCACGTCCTGGGCGGCGGGGCCGAGGATCTGGGCGACGGCCGGCGGAAGGCCGCCCAGACCGGCGCTCAGGACCAGTGGGGACAACAATTGGGCGAAGTCGCCGGTCTCGGCGTCCGGCATCGCCATCAGCAGCTTGGCGTGCGCGTCCCGCAGCGAGTTGACCGAGTACCGCAAAGCCGCCGAGGACCCGGCCAGCTCCGGCAGCACCACCCGCTCGGTGTCGGTGAGCGCGGAGGTCCGCCAGAACTGCACGATCGTCTCGTAGTCGGCGGTGGCGTGCATCCGGGTGTTCTCGCGGTCGGCCAGCACCCGGTCGAGCGCAGCGGTCAGAGCCCGGGCGCGGACCGCCATCGGCGGCGCGTCGACGAACAGGCTCACCACGTCCCGAGTCAGCTTGAGTGCTTGCCGCCGGCCCTCCTCACGGAAGCCGCGGACACCCGACACGACCTGCAGCGGCCAGTCGGTGGCGCCGTACCGGACCACGTAGCCGGCGCCGCCGAAGCGGTACGCCGGCCGGTAGAAGTCGCGGGCCAGCTCGGTGCCGATGTCGGCGTACTCGCCGTGCAGCACCGGGATCCACCCGGTCAGCAGCGGCGCGACCTGATGGGTGAACCACACCGGCGCCGGCGTGCCGCTCACGAACCCCGGGAACGCGTCCGCCCGCAGCGGCCGCAGCGTGTTCGGGTCGTCGCCCCAGGCGCGCAACTGCCGCCGTACCCGGGCCACCCACTCGGCCGGCACCTCCCAGGCCTGATCGGCGGCGAGTACGTCGAGAACCCGTCGCCCGCGGGTGTCGTCAGCCACGCAAAACCCTTTCACCCGTCCCGGCACCTTGG
The DNA here is from genome assembly GCF_053592935.1 of Kribbella sp. NPDC002412. Taxonomy (NCBI): domain Bacteria; kingdom Bacillati; phylum Actinomycetota; class Actinomycetes; order Propionibacteriales; family Kribbellaceae; genus Kribbella; species Kribbella sp. NPDC002412. The sequence goes on along the minus strand of NZ_JBSFBL010000006.1, from coordinate 28,604 downwards.
CTGGCCGAGTCTAGTCCGTCACCAGCCGATCACCGGGGGCAGGCGGGCCCGCGAATGATCACCCCTGCCTTTGAAAGGCGTACCTGGTGTTCACGTGTTGGACCTTGGCCGGGACCGGTGCCGGTGTGAGAATCCGGCCATGTCTGCCCAGTCCCGACCACGGCGCCGCCTGGGCGCCCTCGTGGTCACCTCAAGTCTCGTCCTCACCGGCGCCGCGATCGGCATCGTGGCCGCGCCGGCGGACGCCGCCTCGTCCACCGTGGTCATCACCGAGGTGTACGGCGGTGGCGGCAACACCGGAGCGCCATACACCAACGACTTCATCGAGCTGACCAACAACAGCTCCACCCCGGTCGACCTGACCGGCTGGTCGGTCCAGTACGCGTCCGCCGCCGGCACCACCTGGGCAGTCACCCAGCTGACCGGCAGCCTCGCGCCGGGCGCCGCCTACCTCGTCCAGGAGGGCGCGGGCGCCGGCAACGGCCAGCCGATGCCGACTCCCGACGCGACCGGCAACATCGCGATGTCCGCGGCGTCGGGCAAGGTCGCTCTGGTCTCGTCCACCACCGCGCTGGCCTGTGGGGCGACCTGCTCGACGGCCGCCGGTGTGGTCGACTTCGTCGGGTACGGGACGGCCAACGACTTCGAGACCGCCGCCGCGCCGGGGCTGTCCAACACGACGTCGGCGACCCGCAAGGTCCCGACCACGGACGCGGACAACAACGGCGCCGAGTTCGCCGCGGTCAACCCGTCGCCGAAGACGCTCACCTCGACGCCGCCGGACCCGGACCCGATCGACGCCAAGATCCACGACATCCAGGGTGCGGCCCACCTGTCGCCGCTGAACGGCAAGCTGGTCGGCAACGTGACCGGCGTGGTCACCGCGAAGAGCGCCAACGGCTTCTGGTTCCAGGACCCGCAGCCCGACGCCGACCCGGCCACCAGCGAGGGCCTGTTCGTCTTCACCAGCTCCGCGCCGACGGTGAACGCCGGCGACGCGGTGACAGTCAAGGGCACGGTCGCCGAGTTCCGCCCCGGCGGCTCGGGCGGCACCGACAACCTGACCACCACCGAGCTCACCAACCCGACGATCACCGTCACCGGCACCGCTGCCGTTCCGGCCGCGACGATCGTCGGCCCGGGTGGCCGGGTGCCGCCGTCGACCGTGATCGACGACGACTCCAACGGTGACGTCGAGACGACCGGCACGTTCCAGCCGGCCACCGACGGCATCGACTTCTGGGAGTCGCTGGAGGGCATGTGGCTGGGCATCGACCAGCCGCAGGTCACCGGCCCGACCAGCTCCTTCCGCGAGCTGTCCGTCGTACCGGCGGGCTCGAGCGTGCGGACCGTCCGCGGCGGCATCGTGTTGCAGAAGACCGACAGCAACCCCGAGCGGGTGCTGCTGGACGACGTACTGACCCCGATCCCGGACGCGAAGACCGGGGACAAGCTGGCCGGTGTCGTGACCGGTGTCCTGGACTACTCGTTCGGGAACTTCAAGTTCCTGCCGACACAGACCCCGACCGTCGTCGACGGCGGCGTGACGCGGGAGACCACCAAGGCCACCTCGCCGCTGCAGGTCTCGGTGGCGACGTTCAACGTGGAGAACCTCGACCCGTCCGACGGCGAGGCCAAGTTCGACGGGCTCGCCCAGGCGGTGGTGCGGAACCTCGCCTCGCCGGACATCATCGGCCTGGAGGAGGTGCAGGACAACGACGGCGCCACGAACTCCGGTACGACGGCCGCCGACGTGACCCTGGACACCCTCGTGGCCGCGATCGTGAAGGCCGGCGGCCCGAAGTACGCCTGGCGGCAGATCGACCCGGTGAACAACGCCGAGGGCGGCGAGCCGGGCGGCAACATCCGGGTCGCGTTCCTCTACCGCACCGACAAGCCGGTGAAGTTCGTCGACCGGGCCGGCGGCGGCTCGACGGTCCCGACCACGATCGTCACCGACCGGTTCGGCCGGCCGCACCTGAGCTCCTCGCCCGGTCGCGTCGACCCGGCGAACCCGGCCTGGGCGGCTGCCCGGGTCCCGCTGGCCGGTGAGTTCACCTGGCACGGGCAGAGCCTGTTCGTGGTGGTCAACCACTTCAGCTCCAAGGGCGGCGACGACCCGCTCTGGGGCCGGACCCAGCCGCCCGTGCAGGTGACCGCGGCCAAGCGGCACCAGCAGGCCCAGTCGGTGCGCGGGTTCGTGGACCAGATCCTGGCCAAGGACACGGGCGCCAACGTCATCGTGCTCGGCGACATCAACGACTTCGACTTCTCCGAGACCACCGACATCCTGGTCGGCTCCGGGAAGACGGCGCTGATCGACATGCCGCGGACGCTGCCGCTGAACGAGCGCTACAGCTACGTGTTCGAGGGCAACAGCCAGATCCTGGACCAGATCCTGATCTCGCAGAACCTCCGGCCGGCCTCGTCGTACGACATCGTGCACATGAACGCGGAGTTCCCGGACCAGATCAGCGACCACGACCCGCAGGTGGCCCGCGTCGTCCCGCTGCCGTCCTGGGTGCGCTGACGGGACGCTTACGTCGGTGGCCCGGGCGGGGTTTTCCTTGCCCGGGCATCGATACTGGAGTCGTGACAGATGACACCAAGCAGTACGCCGTACAGAAGTCCGAGGCGGAGTGGAAGGCGCAGCTGACGCCCGCCGAGTTCCACGTACTGCGCAAGGCCGGCACCGAGCGGCCGTTCACCGGCGAGTACACCGACACCAAGACGGTCGGCGTGTACAAGTGCCGGGCGTGTGACGCGGAACTGTTCCGGAGTGAGACCAAGTTCGACTCGCACTGCGGCTGGCCGTCGTTCTTCGCGCCGCTGGCCGAGGACCGGGTCCAGTACATCGAGGACTCCACCCTCGGGATGAAGCGGGTCGAGGTCCGCTGCGCGAACTGCGGATCCCACCTGGGCCACGTCTTCGAGGGCGAGGGCTACGGCACGCCCACCGACCTCCGCTACTGCATCAACAGCATCAGCCTGACCCTCCAGCCGGCCTGAGCACTCAGGCGTCCTGACCGATCAGGCGTCCGGGGCGATCAGGCGTCCCGGGCGGTCAGGGCGACCAGGCGGTAGACCTCCAGCGGCTCTGCCTTGCCCTTGAGCTCGAGGCGGCCCAGCGACTCGGTGACGGCCTCCGGGAGGAGGGCCTTGGTGGCGGGGCCGATGGCCACGCCACCGCCGGGCGCCTTGCCCTCGATCCGGGACGCGACGTTGACCGTGTCGCCGATGACCGTGTGGGTGCGGCCGCCCTCGGTGCCGAGCAGGCTGACCGAGGCGACACCGCTGTTGATGCCGACCCGGAACCGCGGCCACTGCGGATGCGCCATCTGGACGGCGGTCGCCGCCTCCTGCAGCGCCAGCCCGGCCGCGGCGGCCCGCTCCGCGTGGTCCGGCTGGTCACCGCGCTTGTTGAAGGTCACCATCAGCGCGTCGCCGATGATCCGGTCGACGTCGCCGCCGTGCCGCCGTACCACTGGCGGGACGACGACCTGGAAGTATGTGTTGAGCATCGCGGTGACCTCGGACGGGTCGTGGTGCTCGGAGAACGTGGTGAACCCCTGCAGGTCGGCGAACAGCACGCTCAGCTCCCGCCGCCCGGACACCGTGTCCTCGAGGTAGAGGTCCGCGAACCGCTCCTCGTGCCACTGGATCCGGACGCCGACCACGACCAGCACGAACGCGGCGAGCATCAGCACGTGCCACTCCCACCACGACAGCGCCCAGTTCCGTGCGAACACGAGCGCGACCATCGCCTCGGCGAGCAGGACGAACGCGGCGACCATCGACAGCAGCATCAGCGACGGCCGTTCCCACCAGGTCCGCAGATACCGCCCGGCCGCGATCGCGTAGAGCAGGATGGCCGGTACGGCGAGTGCGGCCAGGATGCCGTCCGCAGCCTCCGGTACGACGGTGTCGTGCAGCGGAGGCAATCGCAGTACGGAGGCCAGCGCCCACAACGCCATCAGCGTCAGCAGCCCAGCACGGAGCCGACGCCCCCACCGCACCGCCGAGGCGACCCGCTCGCCGGAGAAGTTCAGGCTCGACAGGACCGCGAACACCGACCCCAGCGCCACGCCGACCGGAGTCGCGAGGATGAATCCCGCGTTCGGGGTGTCGAGCAGGACCTTCGGCGTGGCCAGCGCGTGCAACCCGAGGAACCCGGCCGCCGACAGGAACGCCAGCGAGACCAGCAACACCCGAGGATCGCCCCGCCGCACCGCAGCCGCGCCGGTTCCATACGCGAGTACGGCGCTCAGCACCGCCGTGGCAAGCACCAGCCAGAAGTGCGCCGGGTGATGCTGCCAGTGCACGTCCAGCTCTGGTCGCCGCAGCAGCAGGAACAGCCCGGCCAGCGGGACGAGCAACGCGAGGGTCGTCAGGCCGATCATCGCCGGCGTGTAGACGAACCGCCGTTCAGGCATCGGCAGAGACCTTCAGATGGGTGTGGACCTGCGAGACCACCACCGAACCCTCGCCGACCGCCGACGCGACCCGCTTGACCGAACCACAGCGCACGTCGCCGATCGCGAACAGCCCGGGCAGCGTGGTCTCGTACGGCTGCGGCGGCCGCGACTCGTTCCACTGCGGATCGGCCGCGGCGTCCGTCCCGGACAGCACGAACCCGCGCGCGTCCCGCCCGACCTTGTCCGGCAACCAGTCGGTGCCGGGCACCGCGCCGATCATCACGAACAACCCGTTGACGGGCAGCGACTCCTCGGCGCCGTTCCGCCGGTCCCGCAGGGTGATGTGCTCGAGCCGGCCGTCGCCGCCACCGCCGACGACCTCGCTGTTCGCCCGCAAGGTCACGTTGGGTGCGGCATCGATCTCGTCGATCAGGTACTGCGACATGCTGGCCGACAGATCGTTGCCACGGATCACCAGCGTCACGTGCCGGCAGTAGCGGGCCAGGTGCAGGACGGCCTGTCCGGCCGAGTTCCCGCCGCCGACCACGCAGGCGTCGCGCCCTTGCAGACCGTGGGCTTCCGACACGCTCGCGCCGTAGTACACGCCGTTGCCCATCAGCTCCTCGAGCGATGGCACATCCAGCCGCCGGTACGAGACTCCGGTCGCCAGCACGACCGCGCGGGCCGTCACCTCACCCACGTCGCCGATGACCGCGCGGAAATGGTTGTCCTCCTTCTCCAGCGAGACGATCGACCGCATCAGCACGAAGTGCGCGCCGAACACCCAGGCCTGCTGATACCCGCGCTGCGCGAGCTCGGAGCCCCGGATGCCGCGCGAGAAGCCCAGGTAGTTGCGGATCAGCGAGCTCGTCCCCGCCTGCCCGCCGATGGACTCCCGCTCCACCACGAGCGTGCGCAACCCCTCGGACGACGCGTACACAGCCGCGGCCAGCCCACCCGGACCCGCCCCGATCACCAGCAGGTCGAAGGCGGTCTCGCCGTCGGCCAGCGTCGTCGGCACACCCCAGGCCTCGGCGATCTCCGCATCGGTCGGATCGTGCAGTACGGCGCCGCCGACAGCCGGCATCCACACCAGCACCCCCTCGCCGGGATCCGGTTCGCCGATCCACCGCAGCGCAGCCTCCGCCAGCGCCGAACCGCTGACCCGGAACGCGCTCGGGATCCCGTTGCGCGCCAACAGGCTGCGGATCGCCTGCCCACGGACGGAGTGGTCGGAAGCGATCACCACGACCTCGCGCAGGTTGGCGACCTCGTACCGCGACCACTCCTGGATGAACTCCGCGACCGTCCGGTGGAACAGCTCGTCCCGCTCGATCCACGGCTTCAGCACGTAGTAGTTGATGTCGCCGACCGACATCGCGGTCAGGATCGCCGCGGCCGTCGACCGGTCCGCCCACGATCCCCACTCGATCAGCAACGCCCGCCGCGCGTCCGGATGCAACGTCCGCGACAGGTCGAAGATCGCGGCCCGCTCGGCGTCGGCCAGCACGTGGTCGACCAGAACGACGGCTACTCGCTGCTCCAGTTCGTGCGCGAGCCGCAGGCAGTCGGCCGCAGCGGTCGCGGTCAGCTCGCCGCGTACGCGAAAGTCCACGCCGAACGCGCGCTCGAGCTCTGTCTCACTTCGTTCCAGCCGCATCGGATCGGCGTCGACGACCAGCAACAGCGGTCGTGCCTCACGCAGGCTGGACCTTTCCCCGGGTTCCCCTCCCATGCTTGCGACGGTAGGTCCGCGTGCAGCGATGGGCAATGGAGAAAGCGTTTGTTCGCCGGTCCTGTCCGCCCCAGTGGGACAGGACCGGCGAAGTTCAAACGGTCAGTTGACGCTCACGGCCGACCACGCCGCGGCGACGACCGCGCGTTCGGTGCTGCTCGCGCCGTACAGGTCGGTGGCCGCGTTCAGCGTCGCGGTCCGGGCCTGGGCGTACGTCGTACCCGTCGTCATGTAGGTGGTCAGCGCGCGGTACCAGATCTTGCCGACCTTGTCCCGGCCGATGCCGGTGACCGTGGAGCCGTTGCAGCTCGTCGAGTTGTGCGGCAGCCCGCCGAACTCCTTGGCGCCGGTGCCTTCGGCGGCGAGGTAGGCGAAGTGGTTCGCCACGCCGGAGGAGTAGTGGACGTCCAGGTTGCCGACGCCGGAGTAGTAGCAGTCGACCGAGTTGCCGTCCTTGCTCGGCTTGTCCATGTACCGCAGGGCCGGCCGGTCCTTCATGATCTCCTCGCCGATGTAGTAGTCACCGGGGTCGGAGGCGTTGTTGGCGTAGAACTCGACAAAGGTGCCGAAGATGTCGCTGGTCGCCTCGTTCAGGCCACCGGACTCACCGGAGTAGGTGAGGTTCGCGGTCGCCGTTGTGACGCCGTGGGACATCTCGTGACCGGCCACGTCGATCGACACCAGCGGACCGGCCACGACGCCGTCGCCGTCGCCGTACGTCATCTGCTTGCCGTCCCAGAACGCGTTCACGTAGTTGCTGCCGTAGTGCACCCGGCTCGGGACGCCCTTGCCGTCGTTGAAGATGCCGTTCCGGGCGTGCTGGGTCTTGAAGTAGTCCCAGGTCTTCGCGGCACCGTAGTGCGCGTCGACCGCGGCGGTCTGCCGGTTGGTGTTCACGCCGTTGCCCCAGTGGTTGTCGGCGTCGGTGAACCGGGTCGGGACCGGGCAGCCGAAGCCGAAGATCTGGCACAGGATCGAGTCGGTCTTGTTGTTCGCGTCGGCGGTGTAGCCGTTGCCGCGAGTCGGGTCGGTCAGCGTGAACCCGCCGGTGGCCGGCGTGCTCTCGATCGGCACGGTCCCGCTGTACAGGCTCTGGCCGTCGCCGGAGGCGGTGTGGATGTGCTGCTCGGAGACCAGCCTCGCTCCGGTCAGCGCGTCGACCGTGGTGGTCACGTGGCTCGGTGTGCCGTCCGCCTGGGTCCCGCCCGAGGCGACCAGGTAGGCCAGCCGCGGCGTGCCCTTGCGGGCCTCGATCACCAGCGTCGGCTTGCCCTCGGCCTTCTGGCCGCGGGTCAGCGCCTTGGCGGTGGCGCTCGCGACGCTGATCTTCGGCGTCCGGCTCACGTCGGCGCTGCGGCTCAGGGTCAGGCTGGCGCCCTTGAAGGCGCCGTCCTTGGCCTGGTGGACGACGACGTCGCCACCGAGCACCTTCAGCCCGCCGATGGTCCGGTCCATCCGGACGTGGCTGGAGCCGTCGGCGTCCACGATGACGTCCCGGACGACGAACGCGTCCGCGCCGGTGGCCTTCAGTACGGCGAGATGGTCGCCGATCGCGGCCTTGGCCCGGGCGACGGCCGCGCTGGGGCTGGGGATGGGGTCTGCCGTCGGCGCACCGGTGGCGGTGGTGGCGCTGGTCAGACCGAGGGCGGTGGTGGTCGCCACTGCGGTGGCAGCGGCGAACAGGGCGGATCTGTTCATCCTCGCGCTCCTTCAAGAGGTGTCCCGGGGGCCTCACGCCCCAGGAACGAGGTGCAGGAACGTTACCGCTCGGTCACCTACCGTGGCCAGAGGTTGGGAAAAGTTGCCTTTCCCGCGGAATTCGCCGGGATTTGTCCGGGCCGGGCGGTAGCGTCGCGGCATGGCGGCGACCAAGGCAATCGAGCTGGAGATCGCGGGGCGGACAGTGCGGGTGAGCAACCCGGACAAGCCGTACTTCGCGGACCGCGGGCTCACCAAGCTCGACATCGTGAACTACTTCGTCGCGGTCGGGGACGGCATCCTCGGCGCGCTCCGGGACCGGCCCACGACGCTGGAGCGCTGGCCGGGCGGCTGGTTCGAGGGCGCCAAGCTCTCGACCCGGGCGGACAACCGCGGTGACGCGTTCTACCAGAAGCGGGTCGCCAAGGGCGCGCCCGACTGGGTCGAGACCGCGACCATCAAGTTCCCGAGCGGCCGGCCCGCCGACGAGGTCTGCCCGACCGAGCTCGCCGTCGTCGCCTGGGCGGTCAACCTGGGCACGCTGACCTTCCACCCCTGGCCGGTACGGCGTCCGCAGCTCGACAACCCGGATCAGCTCCGGATCGACCTCGACCCGCAGCCGGGGACGGACTTCAAGAGCGCGGTGGTGGTCGCGCCGGTGCTGCGTGAGCTGCTCGCCGAGCACGGTCTGGAGGGGTACCCGAAGACGTCGGGTGGCCGCGGCCTGCACGTGTACGTGCCGATCGAGCCGCGCTGGGACTTCATTCAGTCGCGGCGGGCGGTAATCGCGGTCGGCCGGGAGCTGTCCCGGCGGATGCCGGAGCAGGTCACGGTGAACTGGTGGAAGGAGGAGCGCGGCGAGCGTGTGTTCATCGACTACAACCAGATGGCCCGCGACCGCACGATCGCCTCGGCCTACTCGGTCCGCCCGAACGCCCGGGCCCGCGTCTCGGCGCCACTGCGCTGGGAGGAGCTCGAGGACGTCGTACCGGACGACTTCGACGTGCTCACCATGCCGGCTCGTTTCGCCGAGGTCGGCGACCTGCACGCGGCCGTCGGCGAGAAGGCGTTCTCGCTGGAGTCCCTGCTGGAGCTGTCCGCCAAGCACGAGCGCGACCACGGCGAGGGCGACCTGCCCTACCCGCCGGAGTACCCGAAAATGCCCGGCGAGCCAAAGCGAGTCCAGCCCTCCAAGGACCGCGACCGCCCCAAGGACTGAGCTGCGGATCAGCGTCGCATGTCGCCGAGCATGCGGCGTGGATTCTGCTTGACGTTGAGCCCGAGGCCGCGGAGGTCGTCGGGGATCCGTCGGATGATGTCCTGCGGTGTCACGTTCTCTGCCACCGCGAGCAGGACGATCAGCTCGCTGAGATTGCCTCGCAGCGAGCTGTCGGTTCGGCGAAGCTGAGCTGAAACGCGGTTTGGGTCGAGTGCCGGTGCCAACTGAAGCTCCCAGCCGAACAGCTGTGCGGCTCTCGCCAGCAGAGCTGCATCGGCCGGTCCGTCGCTGGCGGACTCAACCTGCACCTCAGACCAGCTCTTCGTAGTGTCCATCGTCTCCCCCTTGCACAGCTGTTTCTCCGTGCCTGCCACATCGCAGGTGCGGAGAGAGCTGTTACGCCGGGTGAGCTAGATACCGCGCAGTGCGCCGCCGTCGATGGGGATGATGGTGCCGGTCAGGTAGGAGGCGGCGGGGGAGAGGATGAAGGCGGCGACCCGGCCGAACTCGTCCGGGGTGCCGTAGCGGCGCAGCGGGATGGTCTTCTCCGAGGCGCGGCGGGCCGCGTCGGGGTCGCCGCCCTTGGCGTCGAGCTCCTTGAGCCGGTCGGTGGAGATCCGGCCGGGCATCAGGCCGTTGACCCGGATCCCGTTCGGCCCGAGCTCGTCGGCGAGGGTCTTCGCGACCATCGCCAGGCCCGGGCGCAGACCGTTCGAGATCGCCAGGCCGGGGATCGGGGACTTCACCGACGACGACAGCACGAACGCGATCGACGTGCCCTCCGAGCCGGCCCGAGCTACCGAGCGGGCGATCCGCAGGCCGCCGAGGAACACGCTGTCGAAGGCGTTGCGCCAGTCCTCCTCGTCGGTGTCGAGGGCCGTCCCCGGGCGCGGGCCGCCGACGCTGATCAACGCGCCGTGCAACGCGCCCCACTTGGCGATCGCGGTCGCGGCGAGCCGCTCCGCGCTCTCCGGGTCGGCGTTGTCGACCGGGATGCCGACCACGTTCTCACCGAGCTCGGCCGCGGCGCGCGCGATCGACTCCTCGTTCCGGCTGGAGATGACGAGCCGGGCGCCTTCCGCGGCCAGCGCCTTCGCCGTGGCGAAGCCGAGGCCGGCGCTGGCGCCGGTGACGATGTACGTGCGATCGCGCAGTCCGAGGTCCACGGCACCATCCTGCCTCACGGGTGCGGATCTCGCATGCCGAGGCCTGTTGGTGGCCGACGGCAAGTTCTTGGTCAGGCGTCAGTACGCCGACCGGCGCAGCGGACTCTCGCTGTTGTTGAGGTGCCAGGCGGTGTTGACCAGCCCGAGGTGCGAGAACGCCTGCGGGAAGTTCCCCAGCATCCGGCCGCTGGCCGGGTCGTACTCCTCCGCGAGCAGCCCGACATCGTTGCGCAGGGCAACGAGTCGCTCGTACAGCTCGCGGGCCTCGCCGACCCGGCCGATCAGGGCCAGCGAGTCGGCCAGCCAGAACGAGCAGATCAGGAACGCGCCCTCGTCACCCGGCAGCCCGTCGTCGGTGTGCTCGGTGTGGTACCGGCGGACGAAACCGTCGTACCCGAGCTCCTTCTGGACGGCGTCGACCGTGCCGGCCACCCGCGGGTCCTCCGGCGGCAGGAACCCGACCTGCGGGATCAGCAGTACGGCGGCGTCCAGCGCCTTGCTGCCGTAGGCCTGCGTGAACGTGCCCCGATCCGCGTCGAACGCCTTCTCGCAGACCTCGCGGTGGATCTGGTCCGCGGTCGCGCGCCACTGCTTGGCCGGCCCGCTCATGCCGAACCGCTCGACCGCCCGGGCGGCGCGGTCGAACGCGACCCAGGCCATCACCTTCGAGTACGTGAACTGCTGCCGCCCGCCGCGGACCTCCCAGATCCCTTCGTCCGGCTGGTCCCAGATACCGGTCAGGTGCCGCATCAGGCCGCGCTGCATCGCCCAGGCGTCGTCACTCGGACCGATCCTCGACTCGCGCGCGAGCGCGAGCACGTCCATCACCTCGCCGTACACGTCGAGCTGCAGTTGCTCCGCGGCGGCGTTGCCGATCCGCACCGGCTGCGCGCCGCCGAAGCCGGGCAGCCAGTCGGCCTCGAACTCCGTCAGCCGGCGTTCACCGGTGACGCCGTACATGATCTGGAGGTCGGCCGGGTCGCCGGCGATCGCCCGGAGCAGCCAGTCCCGCCACGCGGCCGCCTCCTCGGTGAACCCGGACCGCAGCATCGCCGCCAGCGTCATCGTGGCATCGCGCAGCCAGCAGAACCGGTAGTCCCAGTTGCGCTGCCCGCCGAGGCTCTCGGGCAGCGAGGTCGTCGGCGCCGCCACGATCCCGCCGGAAGGCGCGTACGTCAGCGCCTTCAGCGTCAGGATCGACCGGGTGACCTCGTCCTCGAACCCGTCGGCGTCGGTCGTCTGGCCGATCCACTCGGTCCAGTAGCTCTCGGTCGGCTCGAGCGAGGCGATCGCGTCGGTCGGATCGGGCACCGGGTGGTGCGACGGGTGCCAGGTGAGCACGAACCAGGCCTGGTCGCCGGCCGACACCTCGAAGTCCGCGTACGTCGCGAAGTCGCGGCCGTACTGGTGGACGTCGGACCGCAACGACACCGCGTCCGGCCCGGCGATCGCGACCACCTGGCCGTCGACCCGCCGTACCCACGGCACCACATGCCCGTAGTCGAACCGCAGCCGCAGCTCGGACCGCATCGACACGGTCCCGCTGACCCCTTGCACGATGCGTACGACGTCCGGCGCCGCATCCCGTGGTGGCATGAAGTCGATCACCCGCACCGAGCCACCAGGCGTGGTCCACTCGGTCTCCAGCACCAGCGTGTCGCCGCGGTAGTGGCGGCTGCTGGTCGCGTCGGCGTCGCGGGGTGAGAGCCGCCAGTGCCCGTTGTCGTCGGTGCCGATCAGGGCCGCGAAGCAGGCCGGGGAGTCGAACCGCGGGAAGCACAGCCAGTCGATCGAGCCCTGCTTCGACACCAGTGCGGCCGTCTGCAGGTCACCGATCAGCGCATAGTCCTCAATCCGGCGCTCCGGCACGGACTTCGGGCCGGTCCTGCCCTGCCGCGGCGGCTTCGGTTGCGTCGGGTGCGGAGTCACTGCGGAGCTCCTGTCGGGAGAAGTAGACCAGCCCGCCCAGGGCCAGCAGGGCGAAGAAGAACCATTGCAGCCCGTAGAAGAAGTGTGGCCCGTCGTCGATCTCCGGACCCGGGAACGCGCCGAACGCGGCGTCGTTGGCCGGCTCCTGCCGGTCGATGGTCAGGTAGCCGTCGTACAGGTTCAGGTCGAGGACCTTGGCGAAGTCCGGGCCGTTGATCAGGCGCGCCGTGCCGTTGTCCGGTGTGCCGCCGTTGGTGCTCCCGCCGCGCTCGCTGCGCCGCAGCCGGCCGGTGATCGTGACCTCGCCGGACGGGACCGCGGGAATATGGCCGGGAGCGAGCTCGGCGCCCTGGCGGGTCAGGAAGCCGCGGTCGACCAGGACCGCCTTGCCGTCGGGGAGCAGCAGCGGGGTGACGATCTCGAAGCCGGGCCGGTCGTTCACGTTGCGGTACCGCAGGACGATCTGCTTCGAGGCGTCGTACCGGCCGGTGACGACGGCCGTCCGCCAGGCGTGCTGGTCGCCGACCACACCGTCCGCGCCGACGATCCGGTCGATCGGGGCCGGGGGAGCGGCCAGGTTGGCGCGGGTGACGTCGTTGCGCGCCTTGCGCTCGTCGAGGCGGTGGAACTGCCAGCGGCCGAGCTGGACGCACACCCCGGCGAGCACCAGGACCGCCAGTGCGGCGGCGATCCAGCGGACATTCATCAGGCGACCCACATCTCGAACTTAAGCCATGCCCTGAAACAGTCGGTGCCCGGCACGTAGGCTGGGGGCGTGACGGCTACCGAAGAGGTGACGCAACTGGGCCTGGCGGACAGGTTCGGCCGGGTCGCCACGGACCTGCGGGTCTCGCTGACGGACCGTTGCAACCTGCGCTGCTCGTACTGCATGCCGGAGGAAGGCCTCGACTGGCTGGCCAAGCCGGAGCTGCTGACCGATGACGAGGTGGTTCGGCTCGTCTCCGTCGCGGTCCGGTTACTCGGTGTGCACGAGATTCGCTTCACCGGCGGTGAGCCGCTGCTCCGCCGCGGCCTGGTCGACATCGTCGCGCGGACGACGGAGCTCGTGCCGCGTCCCCAGGTGTCGCTGACCACGAACGGGATCGGCCTGTCCCGGCAGGCGTCGGCCCTGAAGGAAGCCGGCCTGGACCGGGTGAACGTGAGCCTCGACACGATCCGGCAGGACACGTTCAAGGAGCTCGCCCGCCGGGATCGCCTGAAGGACGTGCTGGCCGGCCTCGAAGCCGCCCAGGCGGCCGGGCTGACACCGGTGAAGGTCAACGCAGTGCTGATGCGCGGCGTGAACGACACGCAGGCGCCGGAGCTGCTGGAGTTCTGCCTCGAGCACGGCTACGAGCTGCGGTTCATCGAGCAGATGCCGCTCGACGCCCAGCACGGCTGGAACCGGGCCACCATGGTCACCGCGGACGAGATCCTCGCCCAGCTCGCCGAGCCGTTCGGTCTCGAGCCGACCGACGCGGCGGCCCGGGGGAGTGCGCCCGCCGAGTCCTTCACCGTGCGCGGCGGGCCGCAGACCGTCGGCATCATCGCCTCCGTCACCCGCCCGTTCTGCGGCGACTGCGACCGGGTCCGGCTGACCGCCGACGGCCAGGTCCGCGACTGCCTGTTCGCCCGCACCGAGTCCGACCTGCGCACGGCGTTGCGGTCCGGGGCCGACGACGAGGAGCTGGCCGACCGCTGGCGGCGCGCGATGCGGAACAAACTTCCGGGTCACGGGATCAACGACCCGAGCTTCCTGCAGCCGACCCGGCCGATGTCCGCGATCGGCGGCTGAACCCGCCTCAACTGGTTGGAAGGGCGCGAAACCGGCCCAATCCGGAAATGCAGTTTTTCGGGTGTCCGCGGATTCACCCGGAGAAAGGCTCGACCTCACGCAGGAATGACCGGCGGTCGAGGAAGTCGGACAGGCTGTCCTTGTGTTCGTCGCACGCCAGCCAGGTCTTGCGCCGATCCGGGGTGTGGATCTTCGGGTTGTTCCAGAGCAGCGCCCACCGTGCCGGCGCGCCGCAACCCCTGGCAGAGCAGGTGGACGGCAGGACTTCTTCGGTCATCACGGCCATTCCTGGGGGATTGTTGCTGACCACTCAATAATCAAAAGAGTGGGGAAAATGAAGCGACGTCGGACAGCCACGGGGGGAGCCGTCCGACGCCGCATCAAGTCCCTGAATTTCATCAGTGAACTTCAGAGCACGCGGGAGATTCTGACACGGATGGTGCCAAAGTTTCCAGTCCCGGCCCAGATCACTTTTCGGTGTCGATCTTGCGGCCCGGATCGGGGTCGTCGGCAGGGTTCGCGATGACGACCGGATGCGATCCGATCGCAGGGCGTTCGGGCGCCACGAAGGGGTCGGCCGCGTCCAGTTTCGTGGTCCGGTGCGCGTTCGCCAGCACGACCGCGACGTACGGCAGGAAGACGGCCGCGACGATGAACATCCAGCGCCACGGCGACGGGGTGAGGACGGCGAGCACGAAGCAGACGATCCGGATCGACATCATCCACGCGTAGCGCACGATCCGGCTGTCCAGATCCTCGGACCGGCCCGGCTGTGCACTCGTCACCGAAATGACGGTCTCACCGGCCCGCTCACGGTGTCGTGACATCTATCCTCCTCACCAGGAACAACGGTACGCCGCGTCGTTCGCCCGGGCGCAGCCAGGATGGAGAGGTTCGTCTCATGACCGATCGCACCTACCGCGTGACCGAGATCGTCGGCACCTCCAGGGAAGGGGTGAAGGAGGCGATCACCAACGGCATCACCCGGGCCGGGGAGACGCTGCGGCACCTCGACTGGTTCGAGGTCACCGAGATCCGCGGCCACATCGTCGACAACCAGATCGACCACTACCAGGTCGGGATGAAGGTGGGCTTCCGCCTCGAAGACTCCTGACCCACCCCACCCTTCGAGGGGATATCCCGCCGGGTGCTGGGTTCTCCCCTCGTACGCCGACAGAGAACCCACCGTTCGGGGGGATAACCCCTCGAACGGTGGTGCCGGTGGCCGCGATAGCGTTCGGTCGACTGGCGACGTGTGAGGAGTGATTGTGAGCAGGTCTGTGTTGGTGACTGGGGGCAGCCGGGGCATCGGGCTGGCGATCGCGACCGCGTTCCGGGAGGCCGGCGACCAGGTCGCCGTCACCTACAACACCAGCCCGCCGCCGGAAGGCTTCCTCGGGGTCAAGTGCGACATCACCGACCAGGAGCAGGTCGACGCGGCGTTCGACACGATCCAGGACCAGCACGGCCCGGTCGAGGTGCTGGTGGCCAACGCCGGCATCACCCGCGACACGCTGCTGCTGCGGATGGGCGACGACGACTGGTCCGCGGTGATCGACACGAACCTCACCGGCTCGTTCCGGGTCGCCCGCCGCGCGGCCAAGGGAATGCTGCGGCTGCGCAAGGGCCGGATCGTGTTCATCTCCTCGGTGGTCGGCCTGCTCGGCTCGCCCGGCCAGGTGAACTACGCGGCCAGCAAGTCCGGCCTGATCGGCATGGCCCGCTCGATCGCCCGCGAGCTCGGCAGCCGCGGGATCACCGCCAACGTGGTCGCACCCGGCTTCGTCGAGACCGACATGACCGCGGTACTGCCGGAAGAGACCCAGAAGCAGTACCTGAGCCAGATCCCGCTCGGCCGGTTCGGCCTGACCGAGGAGATCGCGAACGCGGTCCGCTGGCTCGCCTCCGAGGAGGCCGGGTACATCACCGGCGCGGTGATCCCGGTCGACGGCGGCATCGGCATGGGCAACTAGCCAACACCAACTCTAGAAAGGGACGCCGGTGGGCATCCTCGACGGCAAGCGGATCCTGGTCGCCGGAGTCACGCTGGACTCCTCGATCGGCTTCGCCACGGCCAAGGTGGCGCAGGAACAGGGCGCCACCGTGCTGATCTCGAACTTCGGCCGCGCGCTGAGCATCACCAAACGGATCGCCAAACGCCTGCCTGTCGAGCCGCCGGTTCTGGAACTGGACGTCACCGATCCCGACCACCTGGCCGCGCTGCCGGACGCCGTCCGCGAGCACGTCGACGGCCTGGACGGCGTCGTGCACTCGATCGCGTACGGGAACCCGGAGACCATCCTCGGCGGCAAGTTCCTGCACGGTCCGTGGGAGGACGTGTCCCAGGCCGTGCACGTGTCGGCGTACTCGCTGAAGGCTCTTGCCGTGGCCTGCGCGCCGCTGATGAGCCGTGGCAGCAGTGTCGTCGGGCTGACCTTCGACGCGACCGTGGCCTGGCCCGGGTACGACTGGATGGGTGTGGCCAAGGCCGCGCTGGAGTCGACGAACCGGTACCTGGCCCGCGACCTCGGCGCCCAGGGCATCCGCTGCAACCTGGTCTCGGCCGGCCCGCTGAAGACGCTGGCCGCGAAGGCGATCCCGGGCTTCGAGAAGTTCGAGGAGCCGTGGCTGGACAAGGCCCCGCTGGGCTGGGACCCGGCCGACCTCGAACCGACCGGCCGGACCATCGTCGCCCTGCTCAGCGACTTCTTCCCCGCGACCACCGGCGAGATCGTGCACGTCGACGGCGGCTACCACGCGATGGGAGCGTAGGGGTTGGCCACATCGCTGGTTGAGCTCCGCGTCCTGGACGGAGCCAACCTCTACTTCAGCCGTGCCGCCGTCAAGCTCACGCTCGACATGTCCGCGCTCGTCGACGCCCCGGCCCCGGCCGCGAAGGCGTACGCCCAGGCCATCGGGCTGGGCGCCACCCGGCCCGGCCGGATCGGCTCCGGCTTCCGGCAGCGGTTCGCGATCCGGGTCGCCGGTCACGTCGTACGGCGGATCGCCCGCGAGGCCGGCATCGGCCGGATCGGCGTCCGGGTCCGCCCGGAGTCCGACGTACGGCGGCTCGTCGTCGCCTTCCCGTGGGCGCACGAAGGCCGGGCGCGGGCGCTCGGCGCCGCGATCGTCGAGGTCCTGGACGCGTTCGGCGCCGACGACCTGAGCGACCTGATCGGAACCGTCGGGGACCGGGTGCGCAACGAGCCGCCGGGCAACCCGCCGCCGACCCTGCGGCCGAAGGTGCCGGTGGTCGCGGTGACCGGGACGAACGGCAAGACCACCACCTCGCGGATGATCGCGCACATCGGCCGCGCCGCCGGCCTGCACGTCGGCTGGTCCAGCACTGACGGCGTGTACTTCGACGGCAAGCTGGTCAAGTATGGCGACTTCTCCGGCCCGAGCGGCGCCGGTCAGGTGCTGTCCCAGCCCGGGATCCAGCTCGCGGTCACCGAGACCGCGCGCGGCGGCATCCTCCGGCGCGGCGTCGGCGTCACCTCGAACGACGTCTCGGTGGTCACCAACGTCACCGCCGACCACCTCGGCCTCGGCGGTATCGACACGGTCGATCAGCTGGCCGAGGTGAAGGCGGTGATCACGCAGATCACCCGGCCGCGGGGCTGGTGCGTGGTGAACGGCGACGACCCACGGACGTTCGCGATGCGGCTCGGCTCGCCGGCCAAGTGCTGGGTGTTCTCCCGCGACGCCGACTCGCCGTCGATCCGGACCGTGCTGGACGAGGGCGGCCGGGCGACGACCGTGCTCGACGGGTTCATCACCGTGCTCGACCAGGCCAGCGACCCGGAGCCGTTGCTGAAGGTCGTCGACGTGCCGATGACACTGTCGGGGCTGTCGCACTTCAACGTGGAGAACGCGCTGGCCGCGGCGTCGGCGGCGCTCGGGCTCGGGCTGCCGCGGGCCGCGGTGATCGAGGGCCTGAGCTCGTTCGCGCCGAACGAGAACAACCCCGGCCGGATGAACATGTACTCGCTGCGCGACTTCACCGTGGTGATCGACCTCGCCCACAACGAGGCCGGCCTGGAGGCGCTGCTCGAGATCATGAACGGCGTCCGGCCGCCGGATGGCCGGCTGCTGCTCGCGCTCGGGTCACCAGGCGACCGGGCCGACGACATGGTGCTGGCGCTCGGGGCGATGGGCGCCCGGGCGGCGGACCGGGTGATGATCGGCCACAAGAGCGACTACCTGCGTGGCCGGCCGCCGTCGGAGCTCGACGCGGTGTTCCGGGAGGGGGCCGCGTCGGTCGGCGTGGACGACGTCCCGTCGTACCCGACCGAGCTGGAGGCGGCGCAGGCGCTGGTCGGCGAGGCCAAGCCCGGGGACGTGGTCGCGGTGATGTCTCTGCAGGATCGGGCGAGTCTTGACGCCTGGTTGCGGGCCGAGGGGGCTACCGTCGACACACCGGAGATCTTGAAGGCCAAGGTCGAGAGAGCCCAGCACTAGCCCCTGCCCGCCCGCGGTCGGGGCGGGAACGGGGTGAAGATGCGCTACCTGTGGTCGGTGCCGTCCGCGGTTGCCGCCTGGTTCGTGGCGGGTTTCGCCGCCACCTACCTGAAGGGGCTCCCGGACGGTACGACGCTGTTCGTGCCGTCGCGGCTGGACCTGCTCATCCTGGGCGGGTACGCCGGCGGGATCGCGGCCGGGCTGTTCGTCCGGCGGATCCGGATGACCCTGCCGCTCGTGCTGGTCGTTGCCGCGGGCATGTGGTGGCTGACCGGGAACGCCTTCACAGACACCGAACTCCTGCTCACCTTGCTGGTGGCAAGCGTCGTCGGCGGGCTGTTCGGGGCCCTGGGCACCCGAAGCTCGGTGGTGGCCGCGTTCGCGCTGGCGATCCCGGTGGCGTGGCTGGCGCTGCGGCCGGCCAACCAGCTGCAGGACTGGCGCTGGCTGTGGCAGCTGAACGGGCTGCTTGTCGCGGTCGGTCTGGCGCTGCTGCTGTACGTCGCCTGCTGGCGGCGTGGCTGGCGGTCGGCGTACTTCTGGGTGCCGCTGGCCGGCTTCTACCTGGCGTCCTTCGGCATCGTCGCCGGCGTCCGGGTGATCAGCCTCGCGCCCACCGGCCAGCCGGTCGACCAGACCGCTGACGCAGCAACCGACGCGTTCTTCCGGTCCTTCGAGCCGGTCCTCCGGGAGTACTGGCCGTGGCTGGTCCTCGCCGTACTCCTCGCGATCCCCATGGTCGCCCTCAAACTCCGCGCTCTGCCGCCACCCCCGCCGCCACCCGACCCGTACGCCAACCGCTCGAACGACGCCGTTCTGTCTGAGGACCTCGACTGGATCGACCGCGACGAACCCAAACGCCGCTGGCTGACACGCCGCCCCGAACCACTTGGCTGAAGGTTCAACTATAGGCTTCAGGGGTCAGGTAACCGCCCTTACCTCTGGAGATCTTCGTGCATCGTCGTGTGCTTCTCGGCGCCGCTTCAGCGGTCGCCCTCACGCTCGGGATTCCCGCCGCGCCGGCCTCCGCCTCCGCGCTGGAGTGCGAGCCCGGACTCGCCTGCTTCTTCGAGACCGTCAACTTCACCGGCAAGGTCGTGCGGTACGACGACGTGCCGGACGAGTGCACCCGGTTGCCGTTCGCGCCGGGTGCGTTGTTCAACTGGTCGGACGAGGACGTGCTGCTGTACCGCACGGCCGACTGCAGCGGGACTGCCTCGCTGGAGCCGGCGAACAACTTCCACAGCTACCCGAGCGCGACCTTCCTGAGCTTCCGCGCGGGATAGGCCGTGCGGTGCGGGGAGGAATGTCCTCCCCGCCCCGCGTGGATCACTTGGCGGGGGTGGCGGTCGCGCACTGGGGGGTGCAGGCCATGCCTGCCGGTACGCCGGTCGGGGCGCCGACCACGTTGCCCTTGGCATCGACCGGGGTCAGCTTGATGTCCGTCACGTCCTTGTCCGGCACGACGACGGCGAAGAAGCGCATCCGGTTCGTCGCCGGCGTGGCGACGGCCGGGAGGTCGTAGCTCCGGCCCGGGACCTGGAGTTTCACCCTGCGTGCGTCGGCCGACACCGCCCCGAAGATCAGCGTGGCGGCGATCTTCGTCGCGCTCTTCTCCTTCGCGTGCCCCTGGACCACGTGGTAGTTGACCTTCTGGCCGGGCGTCCAGTTGTTGAAGCAGACCCACGGCCGGCCGAAGCTGACCGCCGGGCTCTCGTCGCTGACCATGCAGCCGAACTCCGAGAACGCCAGCATCGCCCAGCTCCCGGCCGGGATGCTGCCCTTCGCGACGTAGTAGGCCTTGGGCAGGTACGCATTCGCGTCCGGCTCTTTGGTGAACACCTCGTCCGACCAGGGCGCCGGCAGCACGGTCTTGTGGTCGCCGGTCGGCGACACCATCGGAGAGTACGGCGACACCCGCGCCGACGGGATCGTGGCGCCGAAGCCGGCGACGCCGGGCTCGCTACCTGCCTGGTGGAGTGAACCGAGGATCGGACCCGCGGCGAGGACCGCAGCGGTGGCGGCTGCGACGGCCACGATGGCCGCCGTACCGCGGCGACGGCGACGGCGACTCTCGATGCGCTGACGAATCGGCGCCGCCGGGTCAGCCGGCTCCGGCCGGTCTTCGGTCAGTACGGCGAGCTTCGTGCTGAGGTCGTCGGTCATGCGATCCCCCTCCCGGCCAGGTCGGCCAGTTCGTCGGGCGTGCTGAAGTCTTGGTTTGTGCGCAGGGCGTCGAGGCCGCGGCGGGTGTGCTGTTTCACGGTGCCGACCGAGCAGCAGAGCAGGTCGGCCACGGTCTGTTCGGACAGGTCTTCGCCGTACCGGAGGTACACCGCGGCGCGCTGGCGTGGGCTCAACCGGGCCATCGCCGCGCGGAGAGCGAGTCGTTCGTCGACCTGTCCGGTGCCGGAGCCGACTGCGGTGTCGGGTGGTGACTCCGTCGGGCGCTCACCGATCCAGCGGCGGCGCCGGCTGGACAGGAAGAGCGTGGTGACGATCTTGCGCAGGTACGCCTCCGGGCTCCCGTCGCGCACCTTGTGCCAGTGGAACCACAACTTCGTGAAGGCCTCCTGCGCGAGGTCTTCCGCCCGCTGGTGATCCAGGGTCAGCGCGTACGCGAGCCGCGCCGTCGCGGTCCACCGTGCCCGCACAAAGGCATCGAAGTCGTTCGAGTCTTGTCTCATCGGCATCCTTCCTCCACCCCCTCGAACGCCGTCGCCAGCGTCGCAGGGTGACAGGTCAGCCGAGAAGGTTCTGGGCCAGCCAGCCGCCGGGCTGGAAGCCGGGTGGGAGGGCGAAGACGGCGGAGCCGATGGTGGTGGTCCACTCGTTCAGGGCGTCGGCCGCGTCGAGGCGGGCCAGCAGGGGGAGGAACTGGCCGGCGACGTCGGCCTGGTAGCTGAGGAAGATCAGGCCGGACTCGCGGTTCGGGCCGGAGTCCTGGACGTAGTTGAGGCCCTTGCGGAAGATCCGGCGGCCGTCGTTCTCGGAGTGGTGGGACAGGCGGGCGTGCGAGTTCTCGGCGATCACCAGCCGTCCGTCGGCGTCGCGGGCCTGGAGGTCGAGCTCGTCGTGCTCGGCCGTGCCGGTCAGCGGTGCGCCGTTCGACAGTTTCCGGCCGACCGCGCGCTCCTGCTCCGACCGGGTGAGCTCGTCCCAGGTGTCCAGGTTCATCCGGATCCGCCGTACGACGAGCGTCGTACCACCGTGGAACCAGTCCGGGCCGTCGGTCGACCACACCGTGCTGTCGAACTCCGGCGTCCCGACAGCAGGATTGCCGGTCCCGTCGACCTGGCCGAACAGGTTGCGGCCGGTGACGGGCTGTCCGTCGGAGCCGGTCCCGTTCCAGAACCCGGTCTGCCGCCACACCGGCGTGGCGAACGGCTTGGCGTCGGCGACCAGCCGCCGTACGGCGTGCACCACGCTGACGGCGTCGTCGGCGCCGACCATCACCAGCAGATCGCCACCCGACCACGCCGGGTCGAGCCGATCGTGCTTCATCACCGGCAAGGCGTCGAGCCCGGCCGGCTTCTGCCCGGTCAACCCGAACACCCGCGGCCCGAACCCGACCGTGGCCGTCAACGCGACATTCGCCACCGCAAGCTCGGGCGCCGTATCCCCAGGCGCCGGCCGCCCTCCGGCCAGCGCCACGATGTCGTTGCTCCACAACCGCATCAACCGGGCCAGTGCCGCCTTGTCCGTCCCGGGCAGTAGCTTCAACCCCACCAACTCGGCGTGCTTCGGGGTAGGAGCAGCGATGGCGGGCTGGTGCTCGCCATACGGCCCAATCAGCCGGGCTCCTGCGGCTGCCTGCGGTGCATCGGTGCCGATGGCAACAGCACCGCCGGCTGCGGCCGCGGCGCCGACGGCGGCCGCTCCGGCATAGCCAAACAACCGGCGCCGCGACGGCCGCGCCGCCCCACCCGCCTGTCTCCCCGCCGAAGGCGGGGACGCGGAAGAGCCCGGAGGGGGTGTGGAACCGGTCACTGGGGTGTCGGCGTCTCGCTCGGGTGGTAGTGCTCTTCTTCCTCGGTGAAGGCCTTCACGGGCAGTGTCAGGTCGTGGCTGCTGCCGTCGGAGAACTTGAGCGTGACCGGGACTTCGTCGCCGGGCTTCAGCGGCTGCTTCAGACCCATCAGCATGACGTGGTCGCCGCCGGGGGAGAGGTGCGTGTGCGAGGTCGCGGGCACGGTGATACCGCCGGCCTTCTCCTGCATCACCATCTTGCCGTCCTTCGTCGCCATCTCGTGCAACTGCACCATCCCGGCCACCGGAGATGTTGCCGAGGTCAACTTGATGTCCGTGTTCCCGGGGTTCGTCAGCGACATGAAGGCCGCCGTCATGCTGGTGTCCTTCGCCCCGACCGTGGCTCGCACCCAGGCGTCCTCGACCAGCACCGACGGTGTGGTCGCGGCGGCCTGGGTAGCCGGCTCAGGAGGGGATCCACAGGAGGACACCAACAGGACGGCCAGCGTGGCAGTCAGCAACTTCAGCTTCACGGACAGGCCAACGAGACTTGCCCCAGGCAAGTTCCCGTCGTGGTCACGTCAGTCGTCGCCCGGCTCCTCGTCAGGCTGGACGAAGTCCGGGTCGCCACCCTCGTCACCCGACCGGGCACCGGCCTGCGCCAGGTGCGAGACCGACTCGAGCTCCGTCAGCACAGTCTGGTGCTGATCGACGCAGAGTACGACGAGGTCGCCCCGGTTGGACCGCCCGAGCGCATGCCGGATCGCGGCCAGCTCCTCCAGCTCGATATCGACCTGCCGGCAGCGCGCGCCCTTCTCCATCGCGGCCCGGACACCAGCCTCGACCAGCGCCGCCGACTCGCCCCGCTTGCGCCCACGCAACCGGACGTCCTCGCGGACCACGACCACGTCGAAGTGCTGCGCCGCGACCTCGCCGAGCTCACGGATGTCGTCGTCGCGCCGGTCGCCCGCGGTCGCGACCACGCCGATCCGGGACGGCCGCCCGAGCTCCGACGAGGCGCTCAGGCTCTCGCCGAGCCGGTCGACGAAGTCACCGAGCATCCGCATCGCCGGCGCGTTGTGGCAGTAGTCGACGATCACGGTCCGCCCGTCCACGTCGATCTCGTTCAACCGGCCCGGCGACAGGTAGTACGACGTACTGAAGGTCCGAAGCCCCTGCCGGATGTCGTGCAGCGGCGCCCCGGCCGCGAACGCGGCAGCCGCGGCGGCCATCGCGTTCTGCACGTTCATCATCGCCCGCCCGCCGAACGTTGCCGGGAGCAAGTGGGTCCAGGCCAGCTGCATCGACCGGCGGCCGTGCTTGACCACGATCATGTCGCCCAGGTCCGACCGCTCCAGGACCACCGCGCGCCCGCCGCGCCGGCAGTGGCTGTCGATGTAGTCGCGGACCTCGCTGCCCGCCTCGGCCATGCTGAACCACACCACCTGGCCGGAGCACTTCCGCCGCATCTTGCGCACCAGCGGGTCGTCCGCGTTCAGTACGGCGTACCCCGACCGCGGCACCGCCTCGACGAGCACCGCCTTCACGTCGGCCAGTTGCTCGAGCGTCTCCACGCCGCGCAGGCCGAGGTGGTCGGGCTGGACATTCAGCACGACCGCGATGTCGTTGCGCTCGTAGCCGAGGCCCTCGCGCAGGATCCCGCCCCGGGCCACCTCGAACACGGCGAAGTCGACCCGCGGGTTCTGCAGCACCATCCGGGCCGACTTCGGGCCGGACGCGTCCTGCCGGATCACCAGCCGCTCGTCGATCACGATGCCGTCGGTCGAGGTCATCCCGACCTTGCGGCCGAGGCCCTTGAAGACGTGGCTGATCATCCGCGACGTGGTGGTCTTGCCGTTCGTCCCGGTCACCGCGACGATCGGGATCCGGCTGGTCGCGCCGGGCGGGAACAGCATGTCGACGACCGGCTTGGCGATGTACTGCGGCTCGCCGATCGTCGGGTTGGTGTGCATCCGGAAGCCCGGCGCCGCGTTCACCTCGCAGATCGCGCCGCCGGTCTCGCGCACCGGCTGGGTGATGTCCGGGCAGATGAAGTCGATGCCGGCGATGTCCAGCCCGATCATCCGGGCCGCCTCCTCGGCGATCTCCACGTTCTCCGGGTGCGCCTCGAAGGTCCGGTCGATCGAGATCCCGCCGGTGGACATGTTGCCGGTGAGCGTCAGCTTCACCATGGTGTCTTCGGGCGGTACGTCGTCCAGCTCGAAGCCCTGGTTCCGGACCAGCTCCCGGGCGGCGTTGTTGATCGTGATCCGGGTCAGGATCTTCTCGTGCCCGACCCCACGCCGCGGGTCGGCATTGGTGATGTCGACCAGCTCGGCCACCGTGTGGACGCCGTCGCCGACCACGTGCGCCGGCACGCGTTCGGCGATCGCCTCCATCCGGCCGTTGATGATCAGGCAGCGGTAGTCCTTGCCGGTGACGAAGTTCTCCACGATCACCCAGCCGCGGCGGGACTGCTCGGCCGCGATCGGGAAGGCCTCGCGGACGGCGTCGGCGTCCTGCAGGTTCAGGCACACGCCACGGCCGTGGTTGCCGTCGAGCGGCTTGCACACGACCGGGTACCCGATCTTGTGGGCGATCGCGACCGCCTCGTCGACCGTCCGGACCGACTCCGACCGCGGCACCGGCAGGCCGGCCGACGCGAGCAGTCGCGTGGTCAGGTCCTTGTCGCTGGCGATGTCGACCGAGATCGACCCGGTCTCGGACGTCATCGTGGCCCGGATCCGCTTCGCGTGCACGCCCTGGCCGAGCTGGACCAGGCTGGCCTTGTTCAGCCGGATCCACGGGATGTCGCGGGACACCGCCTCGTCGACGATCGCCTGCGTCGACGGCCCGAACGCGGTCCGCTCGGCCTGCTTGATGAACTTCTCCAGCTCGGTGGTGAAGTCGAACGCCGGGTCCGGCTGGACCAGATGGTTGACGAACCGTACGGCGAGCTCGCCCGCGGCCAGTCCGACCGCCTCGTCGGCGTACGCGTAGGTGATGTTGTAGCGGCCCGGGACACCCTTCACCTGACGGGTCTTCCCGCGGCGCATGTCGTGACCGGCCTCCTGCTGCAGCTGGAGGGCGACGTGCTCGGCGATGTGGCCGAGCCAGGTGCCCTCGTGCAGCCGCTCGATGAAGCCGCCCTTGCGGCCGCGCGAGCAGTGGTGCTGGTCGAGCCGCGGCAGGTCCGCGAGCAGCTTCTCGGTGAAGCCGGGGATGGTGTTCGACGGGAAGCTCTCCAGCGAGCCCAGGTCGACGACGAGATGGATGGCCGGTTCGTAGCTCCAGACGTTCGGGCCGCGGTAGACGCGGGTCTCGATGATCTTGAGGTCAGGAGCAGGGGCGCCGTGCGTGTCGGTCATGCGTGTCCATTGTCTGGTTGCGTGCGGTCGGGGAGGTCGAGTTCGGCGCCGGCCGTGATCGGCTCGGTCGCCTCCGGTCTGGACTCCCCGGCCGCCACCGGCCGTTTCGACGTACGGCGACCGGCCCGGCGCTTGCGATCCGCGTAGTACTTGGGTGACACGCCCTCGGCGGCGATCTCCTTGGCCAGCTTCCGCAGGTCCCGCTCGGCGGCCTGCAGCTCGGCGATCTCCTCGGCCGGCGGCTGCGGCCCGTAGGACAGCAGGACCCGCGCCTGCAGGTCGAACGTCGCGGTCGCGGGCAGCACGTGCAGTACGACGCCGGACGCGAGAATCGGCTCGGATCGCTTGGCGTAGTGGGCGTTGGAGGTGATCCGGCTGCCGTCGAAGATCGTCACCGCGCCACGGCCGACGACCTCCAGGTGGGAGCCGCGGACCACTGCCGCGGTGTCCTCGTCGACGCCGATGCCGAGCAGCCCGGGGGACTGGGCGACCAGGGACAACAGCCGGCCGTACCGGTTCCGCTGCGCGAAGTGCTGGTCGACGATCGCGCCCTGGACCAGGCCGAGGCCACCGGCCAGCTGGCTCATCCGCTGCCGCGGGGTCGCGCCGGCCCGTCCGAACGCGATCATGTGCTCGGCCAGGATGCTCGCGCCGGCCGACGTGCCGCCGACTGCCGCACCGCGGGCGTGCGCGGCGGTCACCGCGCGTCCGAACGCCGTACCGGTGACGACACCGGCGAGCTTGAGCTGGTTGCCGCCGGTCATGAACACGCCGGTGGCGTCGTGCAGCGGCTCGATGAACGCCGGGTCGTCGGCGTCCTCCCGGGTCTCCGGGCGGACACCGACGACGCTCTCGGCGCCGAGAGCGGCGAACAGGGCGTGGTAGACGTCGACGACATCCGGACCCAGCGCGGACGCGGTAGGCACAACCACGATCCGCGCCTTCGCCCCACCAGCCGCCTCGACGAACTCCTGCAGCACCGTGCGCTTCTTCAGCTTGTCCTCGGCACCACCGATCGCGAACAGGGCCCCCGGCCCACTGCTCACCCCACCCTGCTGTTCAGACATAGCCGAAGGATAGGTGCTGCCCCCCTCCGAAGCCGTATCCGGTCAGCGGGTGAAGGTCAGCCAGTTGAGGTTGACGTAGTCGGCGGGTTGGCCGCTGGTGAAGGTCAGGTAGACGTCGTGGACTCCGGTGACGGCGGAGATGTTGGCGGGGACGGTGCGCCAGGACTGCCAGCCGCCGGTGTTCGCGATGGCGAAGCTGCCGATGGGTGGGTTGGAGCGGCTGTCGAGGCGTACTTCGACCAGGCCGCTGACACCGCCGGCCGCGCCTGACGCGACCCGCGCGACGAACTGGGTTGCGGCGGTGCTGCCGAAGTCGAGGCCTCGGTAGAGCGCCCAGTCGCCGTTGCCGATCTGCATGAGGTTCTGGCCGCCGCCGGTGTCGGTCGTCGTCTCCACGCCCATGCCGGACTGCAGGCTGTTCGACTCGGCCTGGATCGTGCTGTAGGCACTGCTACCACCAGGCGGCGGAGTGGTCGGGGGAGTCGTGCCACCGCCACGCGACCACACCGCGACGTAGTCCACGACCATCGGATGGCCAGGGACGGTCTCCGGTCGTGGTGTCGGTCCGTTCAGCGCATCCGGGAACGCGCCGCCGATGGCCACGTTCAGCAGGATGAAGTACCCGGCGTGCGAGGTCATGTTCGTCCACGTGTCCGCGGGCAGCTGGCCTTGGCTGATCGCGTGGTATTGCTGCCCATCGACGTACCAGCGCAACTGGTTGGGCGTGCTGCTCGTGTCCCACTCGAAGCGGTAGGTGTGGAAGCCGGACTGGCAGGACGAGCCCGGGCAAGCGCGGCTGGCGCCGAGGCCGCTGGTCTCGTTGCACGGGCCGCCCGGGTTCACACCGCAGTGCAGCACGCCCCAGACGGAGTTGATCCCGTTGACGTTCTCCATGATGTCGAACTCGCCGATGCCCGGCCAGTTCCAGTAGTTCCCCCGGTACGGCGCTCCGAGCGCCCAGAACGCGGGCCAGTACCCGAGCGCCGCGTTGCCGGTGACGTTCGGCATCTGGATCCGGCTCTCGATCGCGAGCACACCACCGGCCGGCGGCTTGAAGTTGCTGCGCTGGGTCTCGATCCGGGCCGACGTCCAGTTGCCGGCCGAGTCCCGGCGCGGCGTGATCCGCAGGTTGCCGGCGCCGTCCAGGGCCAGGTTGTTCGTGCTGTTCGTGTAGTTCTGGATCTCGCCGGTGCCCCAGTTGGCGGGGCCGCCGGGGTAGCCGTGGCCGGTGTCGATGATCCAGTTGGCGCTCGACGGCAGCGTGCCGCTCGGTCCGTCGAAGTCGTCGCTCCAGACGGTCGTCCAGCCGGACGCGGGCGGCGGCACGCTGGCGTCCGCGGCGACAGCCAGCGCGCCGGTGACGAGAAGTGGGGTGAGCAATGCGGCGATCAAGGGGCGGGAACGCATAGCGACCTCCAGGGGTTGGTGAGGTCAATGTGAGCGCTCTCATGGCAACGTGTCAACAGCTCGTCACGGTCCGGATCAGAGCTGGCGGCGGTAGACCGTCGTACTGCGGCGCACCCGCATGCCGAGGCGTTCGTACATGGCGAGCGCGCCGGTCCCGGAGTGCGTCCAGAGGATGCAGTCCCGACGCCCGAGCCGGCCGAACTCGGCGCAGGTGGCGTCGAGCATGGCGCGAGCGACGCCCTTGCGGCGCTGGTCCGCGCGTACGGCGAGCTGCTCGACGTACCCCTCTCCGGTCTCCGGCAGGTCGAGCGCGACGATGGGGCCTGTCGACGCTCGGCAACCTCGGAGTCCGCTGCCCGGACGACGTCACGCTGA
>NZ_JBSFBL010000005.1:0-228378 GCF_053592935.1 Kribbella sp. NPDC002412 | reverse complement strand
GGTGGATCCGGAGGTGGTCCGGCAGCTGCTGGCCCGGCGGCGGAACGACGGGCCGCTGTCGGCGCTGACGCCGCGGGAGCTGGAGGTGCTCGCGCTGATGGCGGAAGGGCGGGTGAACGCGTCGATCGCCGAGCAGCTGGTGGTCAGCGAGGCCGCCGTACGCAAGCACGTCGGGAACATCTTCGCGAAGCTGCAGCTGGACGACGGCTTGGATCGCCGGGTGTCGGCCGTGCTCACGTACTTGCGTGGCTGAGAGAGGATCGACGTATGGACAGTGACACCCAGGACATCCGGAAGATCCTCGCTGACTGCCAGACGTGGGCCGTGGTCGGGTTGTCGAACAACACCAGCCGGGCGGCGTACGGCGTGGCGCGGTTCCTGCAGGGGCATGGCAAGCGGATCGTGCCGGTGCATCCGTCGGCGGAGACCGTGCACGGCGAGCAGGGGTACGCGACGCTGGCCGAGATTCCGTTCCCGGTGGACTGCGTGGACGTGTTCGTGCGCTCCGAGCTGGCCGGCGACATCGCGGACCAGGCGGTGGGAATCAACGCGCGGGCGGTGTGGTTCCAGCTGGATGTAGTGGATCCGGACGCCTACGCGCGTACGACGGCCGCCGGGCTGACCATGGTGATGAACCGCTGCCCGGCGATCGAGTGGGGGCGGCTGGGTCCAAGTCACTGACGCAAGCCACTGACGAAGGGCCCAGATGATCACGATCGACACCTCCACCGGCTTCGGCAAGCGGATCGCGCGGCAGCTGGACGACGAACGAGTGGTGTGGTTGACGACCGTCGGCAAGTCCGGGACACCGGCGCCGAACCCGGTCTGGTTCCTCTGGCACGACGGGCAGCTGCTGATCGCCAGCCAGCCGGACAAGGCCAAGCTGCACAACGTCGCCGCGAACCCGCGGGTGGCGCTGAACTTCAACGCCACCCACACCGGCGGCGACGTCGGGGTGATCTCCGGCACGGCGGTCGTCGACGACGCCCCGATCTCCGGTGACGAGCTGGCCGCCTACAACAGCAAGTACGCCGACGACATCGCCGGCCTGGGGATGACCAACGACCAGTTCCACGCCGACTACTCGGTCATCATCCGGATCACGCCGGAGAAACTGCGCGGTTTCTAGGCCGCGGCCTCAGCCGAGGTAGCCCTCGACGGTGCCGGCGGGCCGGGCCTTGGCGTCGTCGGGGTTCTCGCCGAACTCGCGCTTGGCGCGGCGTTGCCGGAGCAGGTCCCAGCACTGGTCGAGCTCGACCTCGAGCGCCCGCAGCCGGGCCTGCTCGTCCTCGTCGTTGACCTGCCCGGCGGCGTGCCGGGTGCGCAGCTCGTGCTCCTCGGCGACCAGCTCGTCGATCCGGCTGAAGAGGCTCTTGTCATCGGTCATGAGGAAACGGTACGCCCGTCCGGAAGGGCGGAGCGGGCCAGGAGCTCGGTGATGGTCAGGATGGCCAGCGCCTCGGCGGCGATCAAGCCGATCAGGACGACCAGCTGAAGGGCGGCCGCCTCCGTGGGCGAGGCGCCGCCCAGGACCATGCCGACGAACGCTCCGGGCAGCGAGACGAGCCCGACCGTGCGCGTCTGGTCGAGCGCCGGCAGCAGAGCGTCACCGGCGACCGGGCCGACGACGAGCTTGAACGCGTCCGGCGCCAGCAGGCCGATCGACAGTCCGGCCTCGAACTCGCCGAACCGGGTGCCGTACTCGTTCAGCACCCGGCGCCCGGCCAGCGTGGTCGCGGTCATCGTGCCGCCGATGATGATGCCGCCCATCGGCAGGATCGTGGCCGGGTTCCGCGGCACCACCCCGGGCAGGATGAGCAGCAGCAGTACGGCGAACGCGCCGCAGCCGATCGCCGTCGCGCAGTACATCCACTGCCGCGGGATCACCGCCGTCGAGTGGATCCGCCGGGTGCTGGTGAACGTGGCGACCACGAACATCACCAGCACGAACGCGATCGCACCGAGCGTGTGCTGCAGCGCGACACCGACCACCAGACCGACCGCGGTCAGCTGCAGAACAGCGCGCACCGCCGCAGTCACGATGCCCTTGTCGTGCCGCAACCCCGCGTACCGGGACGCGCCGACCCCGAGCGCGATCAGCAACGGCAGAACAACAACCGCGGTCCACCCCAGCCCGGTATCGAACGACATCAACCTTCCTTGAAGTCGGTCTCGTCGTACGCGTGCTGGCCCGGCTCGTTGCTGGCGACCTTGGCTGCCTCGTCCGCGCGGAGCTCGACGCGGCGGATCTTGCCCGAGATCGTCTTGGGCAGCTCCGCGAACTCGATCCGCCGGATCCGCTTGTACGGCGCCAGGTGCTCGCGGCAGAACGCCAGGATCTCGCCGGCCAGCTCGCGGGACGGCTGGTGGCCGGCGGACAGGACGACGTACGCCTTGGGGACCGCGAGCCGGACCGGGTCGGGTGACGGTACGACGGCCGCCTCGGCGACTGCCGGATGCTCGATCAGCACCGACTCCAGCTCGAACGGCGAGATGCGGTAGTCGCTGGCCTTGAAGACGTCGTCGGAGCGGCCGACGTAGGTGATGTAGCCGTGCTCGTCCCGGCTCGCCACGTCGCCGGTGTGGTAGTGCCCGCCGCGCATCACCTCGGCGGTCAGCTCGGGCGCGTCGCGGTAGCCGCGCATCAGCGGGACCGGCGCGGGCGCGAGCTCGATGCAGATCTCGCCGTCGGCGCCGATCTCGTCGGTGGACGGGTCGATCAGGGCGATCGTGTACCCGGGCAGCGGGCGGCCCATCGAGCCGAGCTTCACCGGCTGGCCGGGCGGGTTGCCGATCTGCGCGGTCGTCTCGGTCTGCCCGTACCCGTCCCGGATCGTGATGCCCCAGGCGTTGCGGACCTGCTCGATCACCTCGGGGTTGAGCGGCTCACCGGCCGAGATGCACTCGCGGATCCGGACCTCCACCGCGGACAGGTCGGCCTGGATCAGCATCCGCCAGACCGTCGGCGGTGCGCAGAACGTGGTCACGCCGTACGTCTGCAGGACCTGCAGCATCTTCTCGGCGTCGAAGCGCGTGTAGTTGTAGAGGAAGACGGTCGCGCCCGCGTTCCAGGGGGCGAAGACGTTGCTCCACGAGTGCTTCGCCCAGCCGGGGGAGGAGACGTTGAGGTGGACGTCGCCCGGCTGCAGGCCGATCCAGTACATCGTCGACAGGTGGCCGACCGGGTAGCTGACCTGGGTGTGCTCGACCAGCTTCGGCTGGCTCGTCGTACCGGAGGTGAAGTAGAGCAGCAGCGAGTCGTTGGCGGCGGTGTCCACCTCGGGCAGCGGGCCGTCGTACTGCGCCGAGTCGTCGTAGTGCAGCCAGCCGTCCACGGGGTCACCGACGGCGACCCGGAGGCAGTGGTCCGCGATCCCGGCGTACCGGCCGGTGTCGGCGCTGCTGGTGACCACGGCCCGGACGCCGCCGCGCTGGATCCGGTCCGCGAGGTCGGCGTCGGTGAGGAGCGTGGTCGCGGGGATCATCACCGCGCCGGCCCGGATGCAGCCGAGCATGGTCTCCCACAGCGGCACGGTGTTGCCGAGCACGATCAGGACCCGGTCGCCCGGGTGCAGCCCGGCCTCGGTGAGCCAGCCGGCGACCTGGCGGGCCCGCTCGGCCATCTCGCCGTACGTCCGGGAGTTGACCTCGCCGTCCTCCTCGACGATCGTCAGCGCCGCGACCTCGGGCTGCTCGACCGCGAGGGCGTCGAACCAGTCCCGGGCCCAGTTGAACCGGTCGAACGCCGGCCAGCTGAAGTCCCGGTACGCGGTCTCGTAGTCCTCGCGGTGTGCCACCAGGAAGTCCCGGGCTGTCCGGAACTCCCGCGTGACGTCCTGCGTGCTGCGCTCCGTAGCCATGTCCCGCACATTACCCACCGAGCGCGAGCACCGAGCCCGCCACGACGAGCGGTGTCAGGATCAGGCCGCGCCAGAGGAACGACCACCAGGAGATGTCGACCCGGGCGGCGTCACAGCGGTCGCGCCACAGCAGGGTCGCGAGCGATCCCCAGAGGGTGAGCAGGCAGCCGCAGTTGACGCCGATCAGCAGCGCCATCATGCGGTGCGGGCTGCCGGCGGCGACCGGCTCCATCGCCAGGTACGCGGGCAGGTTGTCGGCCAGGTTCGCGCCGAGTGCGGCGGTGGCGCTCAGCCGCAGCTCGGACGTGGTGCCGGCGACCCGGCTCAGCACCTCCTGGAGTCCGTGCGCGCTGAGGAACCCGACCACGGTGAACAGCACGACTACCGTCGCCACCAGCTTGATCGGCAGCAACGACCACCGCAGCGCGTTGCGCCGCCGGACCGCGAACAACCCGACCAGCGCCAGAGCGCCCACAGTGGCCGGCCAAGCGACCTCGACACCGGAGACGAACGCGGGTCCGAGGAGCACGCAGACACCCGTCGCTCCCCAGAACAGCACCTTGTCGTCCACGTGCGGCGTCCGCGGTACGACGTACGTCCGCCCCAGGTCCCGGTGGAACAGAACAGCCAGGACGGCGACCGTGATCAGGATCGCAGCGAATGCGGGCCGCCAACTGACCGTGAGGTAGTCGTGCAGGTGCTCGAACTGGTGCAGCGCGAGCAGGTTGGTCAGGTTCGAGACCGGGAGCAGCAGGGACGCGGTGCCGGCCAGCCAGACGGTGGTGAACGCGAACAGCTTCGGCGGGATGTCCAGCTGACGGGCCATCGAGAGGACGACAGGTGTCAGCAGCACCGCGCAGGTGTCCAGCGAGAGCACGATGGTCAGCCCGGTGGCGAGCACGACCACCAGCAGCCAGAGCCGCCACACCCGGCCACGGGCGAGGTGCGCGGCCTCACGGGCGGCGACGTCGAAAACTTTCGCCTGGTCGGCCAGTTCGGCAATGACGGTCACTGCGACGAGGAAGACCAGCACGGGCGCAATCCGTGCGACCAAATTCATGACCTCCGCGATGACTGGTTGAGTAGGCTGGCCGGGTGACGCCGCCGGACCAGTATGACCCTCAGCCGCCCGCCGGATATCCGGCGGAGTTCGAGGCGGACGTCGTACTGCGCGACGGCGCCACCGCGCACCTGCGGCCGATCACGCCGGACGACGCCGACCTGCTGGTCGCCTTCTACGCCCGGGTGTCCGACAGCTCGAAGTACTACCGCTTCTTCGCCCCGTACCCGCAACTGTCCGACCGCGACGTGGCGAGGTTCACCCAGGTCGACTACCACGACCGGCTGGCGCTGATCGTCACCGTCGGCAGCGAGATGATCGGCGTCGGGCGCTACGAGCGGACCGGCCGCCGGACCGCGGAGGTCGCGTTCCTGATCGAGGACGCGCACCAGGGCCGCGGCCTCGGCCAACTGCTGCTCGAGCACCTCGCCCAGGCCGCCCGGGAGAACGGGATCACCCAGTTCGTCGCCGAGGTGCTGCCGGACAACCGCAAGATGATCACCGTCTTCACCGAGGCCGGCTACAAGGTCGCGCGTGAGTTCGAGGACGGCGTGATCATGGTCGAGTTCGACATCGCGCCGACCGACACCTCGTTCGGCGTGATGCAGGCCCGCGAGCAACGCTCCGAGGCGCTGTCGATCGCGCGGCTGCTGACCCCGTCGGCGGTCGCGGTGATCGGTGCCAGCCGCCGGGAGGGCACGATCGGCAACGCGCTGCTGCGCAACCTGCGCGACGGCGGGTTCACCGGTCGCCTGTACGCCGTGAACACCGACACCGACGCGGACGAGATCGAGGGGGTCCCGGCGTACCCGACGATCCGGGACGTGGACGACACGATCGACCTGGCCGTGGTCGCCGTACGGGCCGAGATGGTCGCCGACGTGGTGCTGGACTGCGCGAACAAGGGGGTGCGCGGGCTGGTCGTGGTGTCGAGCGGGTTCGCCGAGATCGGGGACGAAGGGCGGAAGCGGCAGCGGTACCTGGCCGGCCTGGCCCGGTCGTACGGGATGCGGGTGATCGGGCCGAACGCGCTCGGGCTGATCAACACCGCGCCCGGGGTGTCGCTGAACGCGACGCTGTCACCGCTGATGCCGAGCCGGGGCCGGGTGGCGTTCTTCTGCCAGTCCGGCGCGCTCGGGGTGCCGATCCTGGCCGACATGGTCCGCCGGGGCCTGGGCCTGTCCAGCTTCGTCTCGGCGGGCAACCGGGCCGATGTCTCGGGCAACGACCTGATGCAGTTCTGGTACTCCGACGACGCGACCGAGGTCGTGCTGCTGTACCTGGAGTCGCTCGGCAACCCGCGGAAGTTCAGCCGGGTGTCGCGCCGGCTGGCCCGGCGCAAGCCGGTGGTCGCGCTGAAGTCGGGCCGGACCACCCAGGGGGTGCCGCTCGGGCAGATGGTCCGGCGCAGCCAGTTGCCGGCCGCAACCGTCGAGTCGATGTTCCGGCAGAGCGGGCTGATCGGCGTCGACACCACCGGTGAGCTGTTCGACGTCGCCCAGCTGCTCGCGCACCAGCCGCTGCCGAAGGGACGCCGGGTCGCGATCGTCAGCAACTCCGACGCGCTGACGCTGCTCGCGCTGGACACGATGGCCGGCTGCGGCCTGGACGTCGCGGGCGAGCCCCGCAACCTGAGCGCCGACGCGACCGCGGAGGACTTCGGGGCCGCGTTGTCGGAGGTGTTCGCCGACGACCGGGTGCACTCGGTCGTGGTCATCTACACGCCGCCGGTCCAGTCCAACGGCGCCGAGGTCGCGCAGGTGCTGGCCGCGGCCGCCGCAGGGTCGGACAAGCCGGTCGTGTCGACCTTCCTCGCGTCACGCAGTGTGCCGGCGGAGCTCCGGGTGCCGGACGGCGACGGCGGCGTGGCACGGGGTTCGATCCCGTCGTTCCTGAACCCGCAGTACGCCGTGGGTGCGCTGGCCAAGGCGACGCGGTACGCCGAGTGGCGACAGCGGTCCGACAGCACGATCCCGGATCTGCCGGACGTGGACACCAGAGCCGCGGAGGACTTCGTCGCGGAGTACCTGCAACGGCATCCGCACGGCGCCGACCTGGACGACGCGGACCGGCAGATGCTGCTGAGTTTCTACGGCATCTCGGTGCTGCCGGCGTTCCCGGTGCAGAGCGCCGACGAGGCCGTCGAGCGGGCCGCCGACCTGGGCTTCGAGGTGATCCTGAAGGCCACCGCCGAGCAGTGGCGGATGCGGCCGGACCTGGCCGACATCTGGCGGCACATCCACGACGATGACGACATGCGTGAGGCCTGGGACGAGATGACCCGGACCTTCGGGGTCGCGTCCGATCCGGGGCGCGCGCAGTTCGTCGTACAGAAGATGGCGCCGCCCGGGGTGCCGGTGGTGATCTCGGCGCTGGAGGACGTATCGTTCGGCCCGGTCGTGTCGTTCGGCCTGTCCGGGGTCGCGACCGACCTGCTGGGCGACCGCTCGTACCGGATGCCGCCGCTCACCACTCGCGACGCCGCCGAGATGGTCCGCGAGGTCCGGGCGGCGCCACTGCTCTACGGCTACCGCGGCACCGACCCGGTCGACATCTCCGCGATCGAGAACCTGCTGCACCGCGTCTCCCGGCTGACCCTGGACCTGGAGGAGGTCGTCAAGCTCGACCTCCGCTCGGTCCTGGTCGGGGCCGAGGGCGCGACAGTTCTCGACACCACGATCCGGATCGCCCCGAACGAGAAGCCCCGTCAGGACACCCCGGCCCGGCGCCTCACCTGACGTAGATGCTGTCCGCGCGGCTCAGCAGGCCGGCGTCGACCAGTTCGCGGCGCAGGGCCGCGTGGTCGGGGTGCCAGCGGTTGAGGATCTCGTTGACCTCGGACTCGGGGTAGCTGCGCCCCGGCTCGAAGCTCGCGGCGAGGTACTCCAGGACGACCCGGAACTTCGCCGGAATCGTCGGGAAGTGCGTCAGCTTGCCGTCCCGGATGAACGACTTGAGCACCGCGTCGCGATCAGGGTCCGGGTCGAGCGGGACCCGCTCCGGCCGGTTCTCCCGCACCGCATCCTTGAACGCGTCCTCGTCCGCCCGCAACGCACCGTCGCCGTCGGCGACCAGCCCGCCCTTCACCAACCGCTGCAAGGCCTTGTGTACGACGGGCGCAGCCAGCCCGGTGCTTCCGGCAACCTGCTCCGGAGTCGTGGCCCCGAGGACGACCGCAGAGTACGTCCGCAACCGCGAAGGCTCAGCCAGCAACCCACACAGCACCTCAGCATTCATACCTCCCACGCTAACCACTGCTGCAATCGCATTTCGGCGGGATGCTAGACAGTGCTCATGACGATGACACCGGGTCCGCACAACGCGATCACCGATGTGCCGGGGGTATTGGTCGGGCAGGTGGAGCGGGTGGATGCGCCGTACCTGACCGGGACGACGGTTGTGCACGTGCCGGCTGGAGCGGTGGGCGGGGTGGATGTTCGTGGGGGTGCGCCGGGGACGCGGGAGACGGATCTGCTGGAGCCGGTGAATGCGAACCCGGGTGCGAACGCGGTCGTGCTGAGCGGCGGCAGTGCGTACGGCCTGGACACCGCCGGGAGTGTGATGCGGTGGCTCGAGGAGCGCGGGCAAGGCGTGCGGGTGGGTCCGGGGGAGCGGGACGTCGTGCCGATCGTGCCGACCGCGGTGATCTTCGACCTCGGTCGCGGTGGTGACTTCACGGCGCGGCCCGAGCCGTCGTGGGGCGCCGACGCGATCGCCGCCGCCACCGGCGGACCTGTTGCGCTCGGCAACCATGGGGCCGGCGCGGGGGCCCAGGCGCGATCGCTCAAGGGCGGCGTCGGCTCGGCCAGCGTCCGGCTCGACGACGGGACGACGGTCGGCGCGCTGGTGATCGTGAACGCGGCCGGCTCGACCGTCGACGAGCAGGGCCGGCTGTACGGCGCGCGCTTCGGTCTCGGCGACGAGTTCGCGTTCTTGCGCACCCCCACCGAGCAGCCGGCGCTCGTCGTACCCGGCCGCAACCTGATCCCCGGCCCCGGGACCAACACCGTGATCGCCGTGGTCGCGACCGACGTACCGCTGGACAAGCCGGCCGCGAAACGGATGGCGATGATCGCGCACGACGGGCTGGCCCGGGCGATCGACCCGATCCACACCCTGGTCGACGGCGACAGCATCTTCGCGCTCTCGACCCGCGTCCCCGAGGACGACCGGCCCCGGCTCGGCGTCACCGACCCGACCGCGCTCGGCCAACTCGAGACCGTCTACGCGGCCGGTGCGCGAACCCTGTCCCGCGCGGTCGTCCACGCGATGCTCAACGCCGCGACCGTCGAGACCCCGGCCGGCGCCATCCCGAGCTACCGCGACGCCTACCCGTCAGCCTTCCGGACCGCCTGACGTACGACTCCAGTACGACGCGCACCCGACGAACGACTCCGGAAGGCGACGGCAAGACCGGTCTGCGGGCCGACGATCCGGCGGCCGACGCGCGGAAAGCTCAGCAGCATGAGCTTTCAGAGTCCCCAGCAGGTCGTCCTCAGCGGTCACGGCCTGGTCAAGTACTACGGCGACGTCGTCGGTCTTGCCGGTGTCGACGTGGCCGTCCACTCCGGTGAAGCCCTCGCCGTTATGGGTCCCAGCGGCAACGGCAAGACCACGCTCCTGCACGTCCTGGCCGGCATCCTCACCCCGGACCAGGGCGAGGTCTGGCTGGCCGGTGAGCGGGTCGACAAGCTGAACGACGCCGCCCGCACCGTCCTGCGCCGCCGCCGGCTCGGTTTCGTCTTCCAGGACAACCAACTGCTCGCCGAGCTGCCCGCCGACGAGAACGTCGCGCTGCCCTTGATGGTCGACGGTGTCAGTCGCCGGGACGCCATCGGTCGCGCCCGCATGATGCTCGCCCAAGTCGGCCTGTCCGCCGAAGCAGGTCGCCGGCCCGGCGAGCTGTCGGGCGGCCAGGCCCAGCGGGTCGCGATCGCCCGGGCCCTGGTCGGCGAGCCGCAGGCCGTGTTCGCCGACGAGCCCACCGGCGCACTCGACGCCGCCACCGGCGCTCAAGTCATCGACCTGCTCGTCGGCGCCGCCACCCATCGCGGTGCCGCGGTGGTCGTCGTCACCCACGACAACGCCGTCGCCGCTCGCTGCCACCGAGTGCTGACGATCGTCGACGGTCGAGTCAGCGAGTCACTGGGAGCCGGCCGATGAACCCGATGACCGATTTCGGCCTGCGGTTCGTCCGCCGGCCCGGTCCGGGTGGCCGGGCGGCCAACCTGGCCGCGCTCGGCGCCACCGCCGTCGTGGCGCTGCTGGTCACCTTCCTGATCGCCGGGTCGCTCGGCCTGGTGCATCGCTCGGACCGGATCGGCTGGCGCAGCGGCGACAAGGCCGACCCCGCCACCGCGATCGGCGCGATCAACCAGGAGGACGACCTGAAGGTCGACGGCCTGCACCTGCTCCGCGTCGACCTCGCGACCCTGCGACCGAACGAGCTGCCGGCACCGCCCGGCCTCGACCACACCCCGAAGCCGGGGGAGGTCTTCGTGTCGCCCGAGCTCGCCAAGCACTGGTCGAGCATCAGCAAGGAGTACGGCGACGAGCAGCCGACCGGAGTGATCAGCGACAAGGGCCTGTCGTCGCCGGAGGAGCTGGTGCTCATCCGCGGGGTCGCGCCCAGTGCCATCGGAGAGCACCCGCAGTACGTCGCCAGCTGGCACGAGGACGTGATGGACAGCCGGATGGTCGGACTGCTGATGGCCGTTGCCCTGGGCATCACCCTGGTGCTGTTCCCGATCCTCAGCCTCGTCGGGCAAGCGGCCGGAGTAGCAGCCAAGCGTCGCGAGCACCGCCTGGCCGGACTGCGGCTCGCAGGTGCCACCAGAACGCAGGTGTTGTGGCTGAGCGCGGTCGAACAGGCAGTGCTCGGCCTGGCCGGCGCAGTCGTCGGTCTCGTCGGTTACACAGTCCTGACGCCACTGATCGCACGCATCCCGCTCGGTGGCGGCAGATGGTTCCTCTCCGACATCACGGTCAACTGGTGGACCGTGCTCATCGTGCTTGCCGCCGTCCCCGTGCTCTCGGTGATCAGTGCACTCATCGGCTTAGGACGCGTCAGCATCACGCCGCTCGGTGTCGTCCGAGGCCAGACCCGGAAGGCAACCAGTGCGCTCCGACTGGTGTTCCTTATCATCGGACCGGTTGTGCTGGCGTACTACGGCATGCAGACCGGCCTGCTTCCGGTACTGATCGGAGTCGGCCTGGCTGCGCTCGCCGTACGGGTCATCGGACCGTGGGCTGTGCAAGTGATCGGGAGGATCCTGGCGAACC
Source organism: Kribbella sp. NPDC002412 (assembly GCF_053592935.1). Classification (NCBI taxonomy): domain Bacteria; kingdom Bacillati; phylum Actinomycetota; class Actinomycetes; order Propionibacteriales; family Kribbellaceae; genus Kribbella; species Kribbella sp. NPDC002412. The sequence continues at coordinate 217,176 of NZ_JBSFBL010000005.1, read as the reverse complement.
TGGCCAACGGCCCGGTCACGCTGCTGGCCGGCCGGCGGTTGGTCGACGACCCGAAGGGTGCGTTCCGCCCGGTGGCCGCGCTGGTGCTGAGCGGGTTCGTCACCGGCTTCATGTCGGTGTTCATGCCGCCCGGCGACGACGACCCGACGTACCAGGACCTCCGCATCGGAGTGGTGTTGTTGCTGGGCCTGGTGTTCCTGACCGTGGCCGCCTCGACCGCGGCCGGAGCAGTCGGTACGGCGCTGGACCAGGCGGCGCCCGCCCGTGCGCTACGGCGGTCCGGCGTGCCGCTGTCCGTGATCGAGCGGTCGGCTCGGCTGGCGGCCGTCGTACCGGTGGTCGGTGTCGGGCTGCCGGTGGTCGGGTTCGGCGCGCTGTGCGGGCTGGTACTGAGCGGCGGAAAGGTCATCACCGAGGGGAATTCGGGCCTGCTGGTGCTGATCGGGCAGGTGCTGGCCGGGCTGGCGCTGGTCGCGGTCGCCGGAGCGGCCGGGGCGCCGGTGCTGCGGAAGGCAAGTGCGAACTGATCGCGGTTGTCCACAAGGCGAAATCGCTCTTGCACCGGATCGTGCAAGGATGAGGGCATGCGTGACCTGAATGCGCCGCAACTCGCGGATGTCTCTTCCGCCCTGCGCGAGGCGATCGACCGGTGCGGCTACTACCCGGACGTCGTGACGGACTCGCTCGCGGTCGCGATCGCGGGCGAGCCGATCACCTCGTTCGTGCTGCAGCACGAGCCGACCTTCGACCGTGACGAGGTCCGGCGGCACATCACCATCCTGGCGCTGACCCCGACCCGGCTGATCGTCGGGCACACCGACGAGCACGCCGCCGACGAGCTGATCCGCGCGCCGTACGCGTCGACCTCCACCGAGGCGATCCCGCTGCAGCGGGTGAACGCGGTGGTGGTCAACCGCGTGGTGCCGAACCCGGCCGGCTACGCCTCGGGCAAGGCCGACCCGGCGGTGGCCGGTGGTGGTGAAGTGGTGCTGACGATCGGCTGGGGGATGGTGAACCGCATCGACCTCGAGCCGGCGGTCTGCGCCGACCCGAACTGCGAGGCCGACCACGGCTACACCGGATCGGTCGCGGCCGACGACATCTCGTTGCGGATCAGCGCGGCTGCGGACGGTCCGGCCGGGATCCAGCAGGTGCTCGACTTCGCGCAGGCGCTGTCGTTCGCCACCAGCCGGTAGTGCCATGCTGACGCCGGTGAGCCCGCAGTACGGCGGTGGGGCGCTCGCCGATGTGCTGCCCTCGGTGGCCGGCGCGTTGTCGGTCCCCAACGAGCAGAACGTGCTAGGTCTCCCGCCTGCTTCGCGGTACGCCGTTCTCCTGCTCGACGGACTGGGGTGGCACCTGCTGCAGCGGCATGCGGACGTCGCGCCGTACCTGGCGTCGTTGCTGCCGACAGGTCGCAGCCTGACCGCCGGGGTGCCGTCGACGACCGCGGTCAGCCTGACCAGCCTCGGGACCGGCCTGCCGCCGGGTGCGCACGGGATCGTCGGCTACACGTCGATCGTGCCGGAGTCCGGTGCGCTGCTGAACGCCCTGTCTTGGGATGCGCCGGTGGACCCGCGGAGGTGGCAGCCGCACAGGACCGTGTTCGAGCGGATCGCGGCGTCCGGTGTCGCGACCCGCAACGTGAGCAAGGCACGTTTCGACACGTCCGGGCTGACGGCTGCGGCGTTCCGGGGGAGTGCGCACCGCGGCGCGGACACCGTGGAGGACCGGCTGGACGCGACACGCTTCGCCAGCCGGGAGGGCAAGTCGTCGCTGGTGTACGTGTACGACTCGCAGCTGGACTACACGGGTCACAACCAGGGCTGCAACTCCTGGCAGTGGCGCAAGGAGTTGGCCGCCGCGGACCTGTTCGCTTCGCAGGTGCGCTCGGCTTTGCCGCGAGACGCCGTACTGGTCGTCGTCGCGGACCACGGGATGGTCGACGTCGCGCCGGAGCACCGGGTCGACCTCGACGCCGAGCCCGACCTGACCGACGGGCTCCGGCTCGTCGGCGGTGAGTCGCGCTTCCGGCACTTGTACTGCGTGGACGGCGCCGAAGCCGACGTGTTGGCGACGTACCGGGAGCGGCTCGGTGAGAAGGCGCTCGTGCTCAGCCGCCAGGAGGCTGTCGAGCTCGGATGGTTCGGTGGCGTCGAGGATCGCGTCGCGCCCCGGCTTGGCGACGTAGTGGTCGCCTCTCTCGGGCCGGTCGCGCTGGTCGCGAGTCGGCGCTACCCGCAGGAGGCCGGGCTGATCGGCCTGCACGGGTCGCTGACCGACGACGAGATGGCGATCCCGCTGCTGGTCGACCCCGGTGTCTAGAAGCTCCAGACGTTCCAGAAGAAGTTGGTCTGGGCGGTCTTCGCCTCGCCGTCGCGCGCGATGACGGTCACCTTGTAGCGCCCGGAGCCGGGGGTGAGGACGCCGGTGATCCAGCCGCGCTCGGGGTCGATCTCCAGACCCGGCGGCAGCCCGGTCGCCGAGTAGCTGATCTCGCCCGACCCGCCGGAGCCCTTCATCAGCAGCGGAATCGCCGGCAGGCCGCCGACGCCGAGCTGATCGCCCGGCTTGGTGATCGAGATGGCGCCGTTCGGCTGCGCGGCCGCGGCGCCGACCGCCTCGGCCGCGTCGACCATGCCCTCGCCGTAGTACGAGTTGTTCGCCTGGGTTCCGATGCACTCACCGGCGGCGCCGGGCGGGCAGGCCAGGTCGTTCGCCTGCTGGGCGAGCTGGCCGCGGACCTGCGCCGGCGTCGCCTTGGGGTTCAGGCTGCGGAGCAACGCGGCGACACCGGCGACGTGCGGCGAGGCCATCGAGGTGCCGCTCATCGACTGGTAGCCTCCGCCCGGGACGGTCGAGTAGACGTTCTCACCGGGGGCGGCGACGTTGATCTTGTTCTCGCCGAAGTTGGAGAACCGCGACTTCGCGCCGCTGCCGTCGACGGAGGCGACCACGACCATGTTCGGCAGCTCGGTCGGCAGGCTCAAACAGTCGTTCGTCACCGTCCGCAGGGCCGGCGTCGAGTCGTTCGGGCTGGAGTCGTCGTCGGACTTGTCGGCCAGGTTGTAGTCCTCGTTGCCGGCCGCGGCCACGTTCACCACGCCCTTGGAGTCGGAGTAGGCGACCGAGCGCCGTACTGCCTCCGCGATGGCGTCCTGGTCCTGGTCCGACGGGCACAGGAACAGCCACGGGTCGGTGTAGTAGCTGTTGTTGGTGACCGACACGCCCTTGTCGGCGGCGAACATGAACGCGCAGACAGTGTTCTCCGGGAAGAACAGCTGGCTGTCGGCCTCGGCGACCCGGATCGACGAGAACTTGACCCCAGGCGCGACTCCGATCATGCCGGCGCCGTTGCGCGCCGCCGCGATCGTGCCGGCCACGTGCGTCCCGTGCTCGCCGACCGGCCGCCAGGCGCCGGGCCGGGTGTCGGCCTTGCCGTAGGCGCAGGAGGCGGACTTGGTGGCGTCGAAGTTCGCCTTCAGGTCCGGGTGCTGGTCGTCCACGCCGGTGTCCAGCACCCCGACGGTGATGGTCTTGGCGCCCGGGTTCTTGTCCCAGGCCCGGTCGGCGCCGATCTGGGCCATGTCCGGCCGGTCGGTCTCCGGCGTGCTGCTCGGGGCCTCGGGGACCTGCGCCGGGATGGCCGGGGCGCCGATGTCGGCGGGCAGGTCCGACGTCCGGGTGGCGCCGGCCTTCTGGACGCCCTCGACGCCGCGCATCTTGCCGGCGAAGTCGGCCGCGTTCGAGTGCGCCACGACCACCCCGATCGCGTCGTACGACGCGTACACCGTGCCGCCGTTCGAGGTGATCGCTGCGGTGACCTTGGCGGTCTGCTTCGGCTCGGTGATGACGAAGTACGCCCGCAGCCCCGCCTCGCTGCGTTCCGGCACGGCGGCCGCCGGCAGAGTGGCGGACGCGGTCGTCAGGCAGGCCGCGAGGAGCAGGAGCAGAGCTTTGCGCACGATCCATTCAAACCGGACGGAGGCTCAGAACCCAAGCCGACCCCCGGGAACGGTATCGACCTGGTACGACGCGCCACCCCGAGGTGCGGGGTGGTCCGCTGACTTGGCAGGATGATCGCCCGTGGCTGAGCTGCTCTACTTCACCGGGACCATGGACTGCGGCAAGTCCACCCTCGCCCTGCAGATGGACCACAACCACAAGGCCCGTGGCCGGCTCGGCCGGATCTTCACCAGCCACGACCGGGCCGGTGAGTCGGTGCTCTCGTCCCGGCTCGGGCTGGCCGCGCAGGCGATCGAGGTACGGCCGGAGTTCGACTTCTGGGAGTACGTCGTCGGCGAGCTGACGCACGGTGGCCGGATCGACTACGTGGTGTGCGACGAGGCGCAGTTCTACAGCGCGTTGCAGATCGAGCAGCTGGCCCGGCTGGTTGACGAGCTCCAGATCGACGTGTTCGCCTTCGGCATCCTGACCGACTTCCGGGCCACGTTGTTCCCCGGTTCGGCCCGGCTGGTCGAGCTGGCGGACAGAATGGAGCTGCTACAGGTCGAGGCGTTGTGCTGGTGCGGTGAACGGGCCACGCACAACGCCCGTACGATCGGTGGTGAGATGGTGACGGAGGGCGAGCAGCTGGTGGTCGGCGACATCGTGACGCAGGACCACGAGGTCGCGTACGAGGTCCTGTGCCGGCGGCACCACCGGCGCCGGCTCACCCAGGCCCGCGCCCGCGCCACCCTGTCACCGGAAGTCCTGCCGTTCGGAGGAGCCGCGTCATGAGTAACCCGTTGATCACCCTCGAGGAACTGCGCGCGCTCACCGAGCGCACGGTGCTGATCGACACGACCTGGAACCTCGCGGGCCCGCCCGGCAAGGAGGCGTACGACGCCGGCCACCTGCCCGGCGCCTACTTCGTCGACCTGGAGACCGAGCTCGCCGGACCGCCCGGGCCCGGCCGCCACCCGTTGCCCGCAGCAACCACCGTCACCGCGGCGCTGCGCCGGGCCGGCGTCGGCCCGAGCACGCCGGTCGTCGTCTACGACGCGGCCAACTCGATGGCGGCGGCCCGAGCCTGGTGGATCTTCCGGTACTTCGGTGTGCGCGACGTCCGCGTGCTCGACGGCGGACTCGCGGCCTGGCAGGCGGCCGGGGGAGAGGTGACCACCGAGGTCCCGGCCGACGGGGACGGTTCGTTCATCGCGACCGCCGGACACATCCCGCTGCTGGACGCCGACGGCGCGGCCGACGTCGCCGCGGCCGGCGTACTGCTGGATGCGCGGGCGCCGGAGCGGTTCGCCGGTGAGGTCGAGCCGATGGACCCGGTCGCCGGCCACATCCCGGGCGCCGTCAACGCGCCGACCACCGCGAACGTCGACGAGTCCGGTCGCTTCCTCCCGGCCGACGAGCTCCGGGAACGCTTCGAGAAGCTCGGTGCGAACGACTCCACCCAGGTCGGCGTCTACTGCGGCTCCGGAGTAACCGCGGCGCACGAAGCGTTGGCGCTGGAGGTCAGCGGCATCCCGTCGACCCTGTACGTCGGCTCGTGGTCGGAGTGGATCACCGACCCGTCGCGCCCGGTTGCCACCGGCACCGACTAGGGCACCACGACGACCTTCCCGGCGGCTTGGTCGTTCTCCATGTAGCGGTGCGCCGCGACGATGTCGTCGAGGTCGAAGACACGGTCGAGGTTGGGCCGGTAGACGCCGGCCTCGACCTGGTCGACGACCCGCTGCAAGATGGTGGCGCCCGCGCTGCCCTTGACGTTGTCGCTGTGGAAGGCCGTGAGCTTCGTTCCGGACGGGATCATCGCGATGGCCTCGAAGTCCGGGATCGACCACCCACTGAGCGAGCCCGCGACACACACCGTCCCGCCACGACGGACCAGGTGCAGCGACTCCACCGTCGTACGCGCGCCGACGAGATCCAGGACATAGTCCGGACCCTCGGGCCAGACCTCGTGCAGGCTCGACGCCAGCGGTTCGCCAGTGTCAACGAGCGCGTGGTCAACGCCCGCCGCCTTAAGGGCATCGAGTTTGCTGTGCTGCCGCGTCGTTGCCGCGAGGTCGACGCCGTGGCCGGACGCGATCGACGCCGCCGCCAACCCGACCGACGAGGTCCCGCCACGGATCAGCAACCGTCCTTTGACGACGCCCAACGCGTCCAAGGCGCCCTGTGCGGTCAGGTACGTCTCGGGTAGTGCCGCCAAGACGTCCCAGGGCAGTGTGGTGGTGACCGGCATCAGGAGGTCGTTCGGCAGCAATGCGTACTCCGCATAGCCGCCGTCGAACGCGCGGCCCATCTCACCCATCACCGCCGCGACGGTGGTCCCCTCGGGCAACCGTGGATCGGTCGATACTGCCACGACTCCCACGCACTCGATTCCGAGCACCCGAGGGAACGTCACGGTGGGCGAATGCCCTTGCCTGGTCCTCAACTCCGATCGGTTCAGGCCCGCGGCCTTCACCTGCACCAGGCTCCAGCCTTCCCGAACCACCGGAACCGGTACTTCACGAATCTCCAGGACTTCCGGGCCACCTGGTCTCACACAAACTGCTGCTCGCATCATGTGCACGAGTCTCGCCAGCCGGGGCGATGACCGGCCACCGGTAAAATGCCAGGTTATGCCCGTTGGCCGCCAAGTTCCCGAGTCGCAGCTGTGGCCGTCCGCCGGGATGCACCTGTGGCCTTCGGGCGGCACGAGCTCGGAGCACGCTCATCGGCGCGGGCACCTGGTGTACGCGGCCCGCGGTGTCCTGTCGGTGCACACCGAGCGCGGGACCTCGATCGTTCCGGCCAATCGGCTCACGTGGATCCCGGCCGGCTTCAGCCACTACCACCGCGCGCACGGCAGCACGGACATGCGGATTCTCTTCCTGCCGGCCGCGCTGGCCCGGCTCGTGCCCGGCCATCCGGTCGTGTTCATGGTCTCCGGCCTGGCCCGCGAAGTTCTGCTCACGCTCACTGGCCCGAACCAGCGTGACCGCGCTGCCCAGGCCCGCCTCCGCCGGGTCCTTGTCGACGAACTTCAGGAGGCACCCGAGCAGCCGCTCCAACTGCCGGAACCGCGCGACGACCGGCTGCGAGCCCTCGCGCAATTGCTCTACCGAGATCCCGCGGACAACACGGGATTGGCCGAGCTCGGGCAGACGGTCGGCGCCAGCGCCCGCACTCTCAGCCGGCTGCTGAGCACCGAGCTCGGCATGACCTTCTACGAGTGGCGCACCCAGCTCCGCATCTATCACGCCCTCGTTCTGCTCGCCGACGGCCACGACACCACCCACGTCGCCCACGCCTGCGGCTGGTCGAACCCCAGCAGCTTCATCGCCGCCTTCAGCAACCTCGTCGGCACCACCCCGGGCCGCTACCGAACGGCGCCACCTTTCGGCGGTGCTGGAAGGTCTTGACGCCCAGATGCGGATGCGGGATGGTCCTGAGAAATCGATTTCCCCGCTCCCTGGGAGTCACACATGAAGCGATCCACGTTCCTTCGCGCTGCGCTCGGCGCCGGTGTCGTCGCCGCCGTACCCGGTGTGCCGGCGTTCGCGCGGAGCCAGGCTGTTCTGACGAACAAGGTGGCCGACCTGACCGGGCCCGGACTGACGGACCGGTTCCGGATGGCGGCGACGGACCTCGGGATTCCGGTGCGGACGCCGGATGGGCGGATGCTGTTCATGTTCGGCGACACGTTCGAGGAACCGAGGGTCGGCGGCGGCTGGTGGCGGTCGCCGGTGGCGTTGTGGTCGACCACGACGGACCTGAACAGCGGCGTGAAGTGGTCGGGCGCGGTCGGTGGCGCGGCTGCGCAGCAGTTGTGGGAGTACGAGCACGACAACCCGGTGTTCTCGACCGTGCTGCCGTCGGACGTGATCACGGTCGGCGGCTCGATGTACCTGCACGCGATGGTGAACAAGGGCCTCGGCAACGTGGTCTGGACCGAGATCTGGCGCAGCGACAACTCGGGGGCGAGCTGGTACCACACCGGCGCGAAGTTCGACCCGAACCTCGACGGCGGGATGTTCCAGTGCCTCACCTGGGGCGAGGGCAACGACGGGTACGTCTACGTCTACTCGACCGGGTTCCAGCGGAACAAGCCGATCATCCTGAAGCGGGTCCGCAGCAACCAGATCGCCAACCCGGCGGCCTACGAGCCGTGGGGTTACCGCGACGGCGTCTGGGCCTGGGGCAACCCGGCGACGCCGATCCTGACCGGCAGCTTCGGCGAGCTCTGCCTGCGGCCGCTCGGCGGCAAGTGGGTGCTGACCTGGTTCAACGCCGGTGACTACCGGATCGACGGCATCATCATGGACACCCCGACCTCGAACCTCTACACGGCGTACCGGCAGACCCTGATCTACGGCGGCGCCTGGGGCAACGAGGACGACAACCACGTCGCCCAGCTGTACGGCGGCTACATCATCCCCGGCTCGACCCTCAGCGACATGCACCTGTCCGTCAGCCAGTGGAAGACCGACGCCGGCTGGCCGTACCGCGTGATGCAGTTCCGGGTCCGCAACTTCGGCTAGCGCTCGAGCACCATCGTGTCGGAGGTCTCGACCGTGCCGATCTTCTCGAAGCCGAGCGAGCGGTAGAGGTCGGCGGCCGGGTTCTTCGGGTCGACACTGAGACTGAGCCTCGGGTACGGCGACATCTCGATCAGCTCGGTCATCAGGGCACGGGCGATTCCGCGGCGGCGGAAGGCCGGGGAGACGCCGAGGGAGAGCTCAGGAACGTCGTCGGCGACGTAGCCGTAGCCCGGGCGGTCGGCGGTGAGGCAGCGAGCCCAGGCGGCGCCGGCGGGCGTCCCGTCCACCTCGGCGACCACGCCGAAGTCGGTCGCGCGCGGCCAGCCGTCGACGTACCGCCAGGCCTTGTCCTCGGCCCGCAGCTTGTCGAGCGTGAACGTGGGCGTCCCGTCCCAGTTGTATGCCTCGAGCAACATCTCGGTCAGGAACGTGAAGTCGTCGGCGGTCGCGGGTCGGAGCAGCATGGTGTCATCCTCGCCGACCCGCGACGTCCCCACCACCCGATTACAGCTGGATCCGCACGAGGTTGCGGGCCTGGACGGTGAACAGCGCGCTGCCGCGCGGGTCCACCGCGAGCTTCGGCTCCCCGCCGAACCACTCGGCGGCCAGACCGGTCGCGAACGGCGTCACCGTGAACGTCTCGAGGTCGACGGCGTAGACCGCGTTCCCGTCGGTCGAGTACGCGGTCGCGTCGACGACGTGCAGGTCGGATCCCTTCGTGCCTGCTCTGACTGTCCGGGTGACCATGCGGCGGCGTACGTCGTACTCGAAGACCCAGCCGCTGCTGGTGATGCCGTAGAGGTGGTCGCACGAGTAGGCGAGGCCGGGGATGACCGCGGCGCCCGCGACGGGCTCGAGCTGCCAGAGCAGTTCGCGGCGGCGAAGGTCGAACGCGGCCAGCCGAGCGGTCGTGGTCACCGGCGGCAGGCCGAGTCCTTCCTGGATGTTGGTCGCGAGGTAGGCCACACCGGCGTGACAGACGACCGCGTACGGGCTCTGCCGGGGCACGACACCGCGGTACGTCGTCCATTCGCCGGTGCGCGGTGAGTGCAGGGTGAGGGCGCCGTTGAGCTGACCGGGCTCGGGCTGCGTCGTCATCGCGATCAGTCCGGTTGCCTGGTCGTAGGCGAGGTCGCGCGGCCGGTCCTGCTGGTTGCCGGTCTTGCCGATCAGCTTCGCCGACTCCTCGCCCGGCCGGTGCGCGTACAGCAGGCCTTGCGTGTAGACCCCGAGGTAGGTCGTGTCCTTGATCGTCAGGGCGGTCTTCGGCTCACCCGGAATGCCGAGGCGGGTCCGGGTGCCGGCCGCCAGGTTGTGTACGTCGGCTCCGCCCTTACCGCCGACGTAGACGCGCTTCCCGTCGGAGTGCACGGACATCGGCTGCTCGGGCGCTGCTCTGAATCCGCGCTGGACCAGGTTGACGAAGCCGAGCTGGCGCGTCGCCGGGTCGAAGACGAAGACCGCTCCGTCCTGGACGCCGTACACCTTGCCCTCGTGGGACAGCAGCCGGTGGGTGGCTGCCTCCGGCTGGGCGATCCCGAGCTCCTCGATCTCGCCGCCGGCGATCGGGGTGCGGTAGAGCATGCCGGTCGGGCGGCCGGCGAAGTACAGGTGCTCGTCGTGCAGGAGCACCGAGGTGATGTACTTCTCGCCGGCTGCGGCGATCACCCGGTAGTCAGCCGGCGTGGCTTTGGCTAGCAGCAGCGCCTCGCCGTTGGACGAGATGCCCGCGGCCAGGTGGGTGTCCGAGATGTGCATGCTGGCCACAAAGTCCCGGGCGGCGAGTTCGGCCGGCAGGATCTCGGTCTTCGCTCCAGTCGCCCGGTCGATCGCCACCAGGTGCGCGTGCGGTCCGATGCCGACGTACACGGTCGTCTCGTCGGCGGCGACGCTGCGCGCGTAGGCCTCGCCTGGCACGATCTCGCCGAGGTCACGGCTGACCCCGGTGGCCGGGTCGTACTCGACCACGCGGCCCGGGTCGGAGATGGCCAGGTAGACCTTGCCGTCGGGGGAGGAGGCGATGTTCCAGATGTACGGCCAGGAGTAGCTGCCGACCTTGGTCACCTGGCTCGTGATCGTGTCGAGCCGGTAGAGGTCGGACTGGCCGTGGGTCGCCACGTAGATGTCGCTCCCGACCGCGCACATCGCCCAGATCCCGATCCCGGTCGGGATGTCGAAGTGGGCGGTGACCTGGTCCTGGCCGAGGTCGTACGAGCCCACGACGTTGGGCGCCAGGCCGCGGGTCCCGGCGTACAGCACGGATCCGGCGAAGTCGGCGTTGCCCAGCGGCGTGGTGACGCTGGCCGGACCGAGGTCGGTCACGGTGCCACGGGGTGGCGCCGCGTGCGCGGTCTCGCCCTGCCACAGCGCCACGCCGCCGGCTGCCGCCGCGAGCTGGAGGACCCTTCGCCGAGGAATCACGTCAACCACCCATTTCGGTCAGGCCCGTAATTATCTCGCCTAGGCTAACTCATGAAAGGGTTTCGGTCATGACCCAAAGTCGAAATTGCGCAGCGGGCAAGGTGGCGGTGCGGATGGCGATGAGCCGGTCGGACCTGGTCCGCAAGCTGGTGATGATCGGCACCGAGCTCACACGGTCCAAATCGGTACCCTGCTGACCATTGAGAAAGTAACACGCTTGGTTTAACTTACTCGGGACCTGGCCGGTGTGTGGCTCAGAGCACACCGGCGGCCTCCGGAAACCTGAGGAGTTCCGATGACGAGAGTGAGCAGGTGGGGCGCCGGGCTGGGGCTGGCCGGACTGGTGCTCGCCGTGGCCGGCTGTGCGGACGGGACCACGCCCGGCGCCGACGCCGGCGGCGCGATCGACGAGAACGCGCCGGTGACGATCACGATCGGGGACCGCCCGACCCCGGACAAGCCGAACGACATCGCCGCGTTCGAGCGCAACATCAAGAAGTTCATGGACGCGCACCCGAACATCACGGTGAAGTCGACCGAGACCAAGTGGGACGCCCAGACCTTCCAGGCGCAGGTGGCGGGTGGCTCGCTGCCGACGGTGATGAACATCAGCTTCACCGAGCCGGCCAACATGATCCCGAACAAGCAGCTCCCGGACATCACCGACGAGCTCAAGCTGGTCGACCTCACCAAGGACCTGAACCCCGACGTCCTCAAGATCGTCCAGGACGACGCCGGCCGGATCTACGGCGTGCCGATCGACGTGTTCTCGGTCGGCCTGGCCTACAACCGGGCGCTGTTCCAGCAGGCCGGGCTGGACCCGGACAAGCCGCCGACGACCTGGGACGAGGTCCGGCAGTACGCCAAGCAGATCACCGAGAAGACCGGCAAGGCCGGGTACGCGCAGCTGACCAAGGACAACACCGGCGGCTGGATGCTGACCACGATGACCTACAGCATGGGCGGCTCGGTGGAGAGCGAGGACGGCAAGAAGGCCACCTTCAACGACGCGCCGACGAAGAAGGCGTTGCAGCTGCTCAAGGACATGCGCTGGACCGACAACGCCATGGGCAGCAACTTCCTCTACAACCAGGAGGAGATCCGGCAGGACTTCGCAGCCGGCAAGATCGGCATGGTCCTGCAGGCGCCGGACGCCTACGACATGTGCGTGAAGAACTTCGGGATGAAGCCGGCCGACTACGGTCACGCCGCGCTGCCGCAGGACGGCGGCCCGCACGGCACGCTGACCGGCGGCTCGCTGAAGATGATCAACCCGAAGGCGTCCAAGAACGAGATCGTCGCGGCGCTGAAGTGGATCAAGTCGCAGGAGTTCGACAAGTACACCACCGAGAGCCTCGCGGTGCAGAACGCCAAGGACACGATCGCCGACAAGGGCTTCGTCGGCCGGCCCGGCATCACGCCGCTGAGCCAGGAGACCTACGACCAGTACAACAAGTGGCGTGAGCCCTACGTGAACGTCCCGGTGAAGCAGTTCCAGGGCTACATCGACTCGACCAAGTCGCTGAAGCTGCTGCCCGAGCCGCCGAACAAGGGGCAGGAGGTCTACGCCCTGCTCGATCCGGTGGTCCAGCAGGTGCTGACCAAGAAGGACGCGGACATCGACAAGCTGCTCACCGACGCCGCATCGAAGATCGACGCGCGCCTGGCCCGGTAGCCGAATGTCCCTCCTGCGTACGCCGAAGCCCCGCCGGAGCGTTGCCACCTGGTACCGCTCCGGCGGGCTGAGCGCGATCATCTTCGCCCTGCCCCTGGTGCTGACGTTCCTGTACTTCTCCTGGGGCCCGATCGTCCGCGGCCTGGTGCTCAGCTTCCAGAAGAACAACCTGGTCACCACGCCGGAGTGGGTCGGGATGGCCAACTTCAGCTACGTGCTGACCGACCCGCAGCTGCCGCAGGCGGCGTTGAACACGCTGTACTTCGCGCTGCTCGCGCTGATCTTCGGGTTCCCGGTCCCGCTGTTCCTGGCCGTGTTCATCAGCGAGCTGCGCAGCACCGGCTGGCTCTACAACGTGCTCTCCTACCTGCCGGCGGTGGTGCCTCCGGTGGCGGCGATCCTGCTGTGGAAGTTCTTCTACGACCCCAGTGGCGCCGGTGTGTTCAACGCCGTACTGGGCTGGTTCGGGATCGGGCCGTTCGCCTGGCTGAACTCGCCGGACCTGGCGATGCCGGCCATCGTGCTGGAGGCGACCTGGGCCGGCGCCGGCGCCACGGCGATCATCTACCTGGCCGCGCTGACCGGGGTCCGGACCGAGCTGTACGAGGCGGCCGAGCTGGACGGGGCCGGAATCTGGAAGCGGGTCTGGCACGTCACGCTGCCGCAGATCCGCGGAATCATCCTGATCATGATGCTGCTGCAGCTGATCGGGACGTTCCAGGTCTTCACCGAGCCGTTCCTGTTCACCGGCGGCGGCCCGGACAACGCGACCACCACGATCCTGCTGCTGATCTACCGGTACGCGTTCATCAACGGCGACTTCGGCGCCGCGACCGCGCTCAGCGTGCTGCTGGCCGGGGTGCTGTGCGTGCTGTCCGTCGTCTACCACTTCCTGACCCGGCGCTGGAGCATCACATGAGTGACGAGCGCGGCATCATCTCCGTGGCCGACCGGAAGCGGTCGCTGATCCGGTACGGCCTGCCCGCGATCCAGGTGCTGCTGTTCATCGGCGTCGTCATCGCCGGTGTCGGCCCGCTGCTCTGGTTGCTGAAGTCGGGCCTGTCGACGAGCCAGGACATCCTGCGCGGCCCGATGCAGCTGTGGCCGTCCGGGATCCAGTGGCAGAACATCCCCGACGCCTGGACGCGGGTTCAGATCGGCTCGTACCTCGGCAACACCGCGATCATCGCGATCGGATCGCTGCTGTCGACGCTGTTCGTGTGTACGACGGGCGCCTTCGTGCTGAGTGTGCTGCGGCCGAAGTGGGGACCGGTCGTGACAGGCGCCGTACTCGCGACGCTGTTCCTGCCCGGGGTGATCTCGCTGGTGCCGCTCTACCTGACGATCCTGAAGATGCCGGTGCTCGGGTTCAACCTGCAGAACACCTTCTGGGCGGTCTGGCTGCCGCAGGCGGCCGGCGCGTTCAACATCCTGGTGATGAAGCGGTACTTCGACTCGATCCCGCGGGAGCTGATCGAGGCGGCCCGGATCGACGGCGCGAGCAACCTGCGGCTGTTCACGTCACTGGTGCTGCCGCTGTCGAAACCGATCGTCGGGGTGGTCGCCCTGCTGACCGTGATCGGCTCCTGGAAGGATTACCTCTGGCCGCTGCTGGTGCTGCCGGACCCCCGGCTGCAGCCGATCTCGGTGGCCCTGCCGCGGGTGGCCGAGACCACGGAGATCTCACTGCAGATGAGCGCGCTGTTCCTGGCGGTGCTGATCCCGGTGATCTTGTTCTTGGTGTTCCAGAAGCAGTTCCTGAGAGGTGTCGGGATGTCGGGAGGAATCAAAGAGTGACAACGCTGAACGGCCGGCGGGTGCTGGTGACGGGGGCGGCGGGCCGGATCGGATCGGTGACCGTCGGTCATCTGGCCGACCTCGGCGCGGTGGTGACCGCGCTGACCATCGTCGAGGACCCGTCGCTCAAGGCCGACCGGGTGGTCATCGGCGACACCCGGTCCGAGGACGACGTCGCCGGCGCGCTCGAGGGCGCCGACCTGGTCGTCCACCTGGCCGCGCTCGCGCATCGCGACGCCGGCTCGCCGTACGACGTGTACACGGGCAACGTGGTGTCCACGTTCAACGTGCTCGCCCAGGCCGGCGCGCTCGGCGTCGAGCGCGCGGTGATCGCCAGCAGCATCAACGCGTACGGCGTCGCGATGAACCCGCACCAGCCGCTGCCGGCGTACTTCCCGCTGGACGCGACGATGCCCTCCGACGTCGGCGACTGGTACTCGCTGTCGAAGCAGAACGACGAGAACACCGCCCGGATGGCGTGGCGGCACTGGGGCATCGACGTGGTCGCGTTCCGGTTCCCGCACGTCAACTCCGCCGACGTCCTGCGCCGGCAGGCCGACGGCCACCGGGACAACCCGGCGGGCGCCGTCCGCGAGGGCTGGAGCTACCTGGACACCCGCGACGCGGCGTACGCGATCGAGCTCGGGCTGACGGCGCCGTTGTCCGGGGCACACACCTTTCTCGTCGCCGCGAACACCACGAACGCGCCGTACGAGACCGATGCCCTGCTGGACGCCTTCGCGCCGGACGTGCCGCGGCTGCGGCGGTTCGCCGGGCGTGAGGTGCCGATCGACCTGACCGCGGCCCGGACCGTCCTCGGCTTCCAGGCCCGCCACGAGCTCGACCTGCCGACCCTTCCCTTGGAGATCTGAATGCCCTCGAACTTCGACCAGCCCTGGCCGGTCCGGGACGACGTACGCATCCGGGAGGTGAAGGCGATCGTCACCGCGCCGCAGGGCATCCCACTGGTCGTGGTGAAGATCGACACCACCGAGCCGGGGCTGTACGGCCTGGGCTGCGCGACCTTCACCCAGCGGTGGAAGGCGGTGCAGACGTTCGTCGACGAGCACCTGGCCCGGCTGCTGATCGGGCGCTACCCGGGTGACATCGGCGACCTGACCCGGCTGGCCGGGTTCTCCGGCTACTGGCGCGGTGGGCCGGTGACGAACAACGCGATCTCCGGGATCGACCAGGCGCTGTGGGACATCGCCGGCAAGCGGGCCGGCATGCCGGTGTACGAGCTGCTCGGCGGCAAGGTCCGCGCGGCCGCCGACACCTACATCCACGCCAGCGGCCGGACGATCGAGGAGACCCTCGACCAGGCGCAGAAGTTCGTCGCGCAGGGCTGGCGGCACATCCGGCTGCAGATGTCGACTCCGGGCGGCGGCGGGTACGGCGCTCCGCGGATGGAGACCCTGTATCCGAACTCGCCGTACCACAACGGCTGGTCGGCGCGCGACTACCTGCGCACCACGCCCGAGCTGTTCGAGGAAGGTCGCTCGGCCCTGCCCGCCAACATCGAACTGCTGCACGACGTGCACTCGCGGCTCACGCCGAAGGAAGCGGTGCTGCTGGCGCGGTCACTCGAGCCGTACGGGCTGTTCTTCCTCGAGGACGTACTGCCGCCGGAGCACTGGGACCGGCTGCCCGAGGTGCGGGCCGCGTCGCCGGTGCCGCTGGCGGTCGGCGAGCTGACCACCTCGATGGGTGACGCCGTCCGCCTGGTTCGCGACGGGGGTGTCGACTTCATCCGGTCGCACGTGTCCGACATCGGCGGGCTGACTCCGGCCCGCAAGCTCGCCGACCTGGCCGAGCTGTGCGGCGTCCGTACGGCGTGGCACGGCCCGGGTGACACGTCTCCGATCGGCGCCGCCGCCAACGTCGCCCTCGATGTCAGTTCCGTTGCCTTTGGCATCCAGGAGGGCCACCTCTACAACGAGGCGACGCACGAGGTGTTCCCCGGCACGCTGCGGATCGAGGACGGCTGGCTGACCCCGAACGACGCGCCCGGCTGGGGGATCGACATCGACCTCGAGGCGGCCGCCCGTTATCCCGCGCAACTGTCCGGACACGACGAGTGGGCGGCCGGCGTACGACGCATCGACGGCGCCCTGGAAGCGCCGTGACAGCGGTTCTCCCGCAGTACGATCTCGGCTAGTCACGGACAGGAACGGGGAGGTGGGCAGTGGTGGCGGACGAACAGGACCTGCGGCGCGCGGGCGCGAACCAGTACGACCTGGGCTCGTTCAACGAAGCCGTGATCATCGAGACGATCCGGCTGGCCGGCACCATCAGCCGGACCGAGATCTCCCGCCGGACCGGGCTCACCCAGCAGTCGGTGTCGCGGATCCTGCGCATCCTGCTGCAGCAGGGACTGCTGGTCGAGGAGGCCCAGGAGCGGGCCGAGCGGCTGGGCAAGCCGCGGACGCCGGTCCGGCTGCGGTCGAACGCCGCGCACGCGGTCGGCATCCACATCGACCCTGAGCTGCTCACCGTCGCGGTCGTGGACCTGGACGGCACGATCGTGCGCCGCGAGACCGTCGAGCTCGCGGACGACCTGAGCGCGGACAGGCTCGTCGACCTGACCGCCGCGACCGTGACCGCGGCGCTCAGCATCAGCCAGGTCGACCTCGACTCGATGCTCGGCGTCGGCGTCGCCGTACCCGGGCCGATCAACGCCGACGGCACGTTGCTCGCCCTGCCCTTGCAGCCGGCGTGGCGCGGCCTGAAGATCCGGCATCTGCTCCAGCAGAAGCTCAACCACCCGGTCCTGGTCGAGAAGGACGGTACGGCGGCCGCGATCGGCGAGCGCTGGATCGGCCGCTCGGCCCGGGACCGCGACTTCGCCTACCTCTACCTCGGCACCGGCGTCGGCAGCGGCCTGATCCTGAACGGATCGATCTACCGCGGCGGTACGGCGAACGCCGGCGAGTTCGGCCAGGTCGCGGCGCTGCGGATGGGGGAGTGGGACGCCGCGGACGGACCGCGGATGCTGCCCGAGTGCAACCCGACCGCCTCGCTGCCGGTGATCGCGGCGGAGTACGGGTACGTCGAGACCGACCCGAGCGCCACCGACGAGGCGAAGCGGTACCGGGCGGTCTGCAAGGCAGCCGCCGACGGTGACGAGGCGGCGGTGCAGGCCGTCACCCGGATCGCCCGGGTGATCGGTCAGGGCGCGGTCGGCCTGGTCGACCTGCTCGACATCGACCTGGTGGTGCTCGGCGGGCCGGCGTTCGGCAAGGAGATCTCGGAGGTCTTCCTGGCCGAGATCGGCCGCGCGGTCAACGCGCATCCGGTCGCCCGCGAGACGCGCCCGGTCGCGGTGGAGGAGTCGATGCTGCAGACCGACGCGGCCGCGGTCGGCGCCGCCTCGACGATCTTCCACGACGCGTTCACACCGCGGGTCAGTGGATCCAGTCAGGCGCGTAGGCTGCCGAAGTGATTGCACCCCGCTCGCTGACTTCCGACGTACAGCTCCGTCTCGTGACCCTCGACGACGCCGAAGGGTTCCTGGACGCCTACAACCGCAGCTGGGACCACCTCAAGCCGTGGGAGCCCGACCGGCCGGACAGCTTCTTCACCGTGGCCGGGCAGCGTGACCGGCTGACCGGAGCGCTGGAGCGCTACAAGGACGGCCGGACCGTGCCGTGGGTCCTGACCGACGGGGACCGGGTGCTCGGCGCGATCACGCTCAACGACTTGGTGCACGGACCGTTCCGGACCGGGGCGCTGGCCTACTGGCTCGCGGTCGACGCGGTCGGGCGCGGCCTGGTCACCCGCGGCGTGGAGACAGTCCTGGAGATCGCCGACACCGAGCTGAAGCTGCACCGGCTCGAAGCCAGCACGCTGACGAACAACGTCGCGTCGCAACGCGTTCTCCAGCGCACCGGCTTCGTCCAGATCGGCATGGCGCCCACCTACCTGCACATCGCGGGCGCCTGGCAGGACTGCAACCTCTACCAGCGCATCCTCAACGACCGGGAGCCCGGCGCCTAGTTGGGCGGCAGGCCGACACCGCGCGAGACCTCGACGTCGTCGTAGCGGCCCTCCAGCACGTCGATGAACTTCACCGGCCGCTGGAGGGTCGAGGCGATGTAGACGGCGCGGACCGTGGCCAGCGCGTCGATGGCGTCCTGGACCGTGATGCCCGGCTGGCCGCCGTCCGCGATCGCTCGCAGGATGTCGTCGTACTGCGCCTTGTGCTTGCCGGGCGGGCCCGCGTCGACCGGGACGTCGTCCTTCGAGCCGTCGGCGTTGAACCGCTTGAGCAGGTCGTCCTCCACCTCGGCGCCGCCTCGCGTCCCGTGCACCGACACCCGCGTCCGGCCACCAGGAAAGGCCGCGGTCGTCGCGTGCAGGGTCGCCACGGCGCCGGACTCGAACGTCAATGTCGCGACGACGGTGTCCTCGACCTCGATCTCGTGGTGCGCCGCCCGGAGCGCCTGGGCCTGGATGTTCACCGGGCGGCCCATGAACCACAGCAGCAGGTCGACGGTGTGCACGCCCTGGTTCATCAGCGCGCCACCGCCGTCCTGTGCCCAGGTCCCACGCCAGCCGGCCGAGGCGTAGTACTCGTCACTGCGCCACCAGGCGACCGTCGCCACGGCCGACGTGAGCTGACCGAACCGGCCGGCCTGGATCGCCTCGTGGACGACCGCGCTGCCCGCGTCGAACCGGTGCTGGCTGATCACCGAGGACACGAGCCCTTGGTTCGCCGCCCGGGCCGCGGCAGCGCCGAGGCGCCGCGCCCGGGTCAGGTCGACGTCGAGCGGCTTCTCGATCACGACGTGCTTCTTCTCGTTCAGCGCTTCCTCGGCCAGCGCCGCATGGGTCCCGCTGGGGGTGCAGATCGCGACGAGCGAGATGTCTGACCCGCTCAGCGCCGCGGACAGGTCGTCGTACACCTTCGGCTCCGGGTGCCCGGCCTCCTTGAGCCGGGCCGCCAGCGCCTCCCGGGCACCGGCGTCGCCGTCGACCAGTGCCGTGACCGTGGCGTCCGGGCGTTCGGCGATGGTGTCCGCGTGGGTGCGGCCGATGATGCCGCAGCCCACGATCGCGACCTGGTGGTTCGTAGCGTCAGCCATCTCGCTCCTACGTGAAGTTCGCGGTCAGTACCTGGTCCGTGCCGACGGTGAAGGTGTACGACGCCTCGGTCGATACCACCACACCGTCGACGGTCCAGCTCTGGAAAACGCTATCCGATCTTGGTGTCGCAGTCACGGTCACCTGCGCGCCGACCTCGTACGTGCCGGGTTCGGACTCGTTGCCGGCGATCTTCACCGTGCCCGGGCCGTTGGCGGCGACCGAGACCCGGCGCTGGACGACGTTGATCACCATGACGTTCCGCAGCGTGACCGGGCCGGTGCTGGTGGCGCCGTTGTAGCGCGCGAGGTTGGTCGCCTCGACATCGCCGCCGGCCACCTTGACGGTGTAGCCGTCGGCGCCGAGGTTGTCGGTGCCGAGGTTGAAGGCGTCCACCTGCCCGCTGTTCACTACGAGCCCGTCGTGGAAGCCGTACGCGAACACGTTGAGCAGCGTCAGCCCGGTCGCGCCGTCGACGGTGACGATCTTGGCGGTCTTGCGCATGTACTTGTCGATGACGAGCTCGAAGATGTTGCCCTCGTTCATCCAGTACGGCTGCTGGTAGCCGACCCGGGTGACCGCGTTGCCGTTCGACAGCACGCCCTCGATCCGGCCGTCGCGGCCCGGGCCGAGCTTGATCGCGTGGTCGAAGAACGCGCCGGCGACCTTCCGGACCACGATGTCGTCGCCGCGCAGGTCGATCCCGTTCCAGGTGTTCGGGAAGCCGGAGTTGATGACGTAGTTGGCGCCGGCGTGTCCCCGGATAGCGAACGGATAGGCGACCACACCTTCGGCGCGGCCCGGGTTGTTGTCCGGGTAGAACACCCGCAGCCCGCGCACGCCGGCCTGGTGGTTCAGCGTGATCAACGCCGTCTCGGTGTTCCGCTCGAAGGCGTGCAGCACGGTCCCACCGCTTGCCCCGGACTGGTCCCGGTTCGGTACGGCGGACGCACCCCGCAACTCCACCTTCGCCGGGACGGTGAGGTGCGTGCTGATCCGGTACCACCCGGCGGGCAGGTAGACGATGCCGCCGCCCGCTCGTCCGGCCTTGTCGAGGGCCTTCTGCACAGCGCTCGTCGCGTCGGCGGCCGGGAGGTACCCGACCCCGTGTGGCGCGTCGACGACGTACAGGGCCTGCTTCGGTTTCGGAAGCGGCTTGGTCTGGTACGTCGGCGCCGTCCCCGACATACGGTGGACGATGCCGTCGACCGCGCCGGTGAGTGCTGTGCCGGTGACCTTCACGTAGCCGCGGGAGTTGTTCAGCACCGCGTGGTCGCTGCCCTCGACCCGGCCGGCTGCCAGCGTCATACCCCACCGGTCGTCCATCACGTCCACGAGGATGCCGATGTCGGTCCGCCGTACGTCGGGCTGGAGGAAGCTGCCGGTGAACTGGGCCCGCTGCCCGGCGACGACGTGGATGCCGACGCGGTAGTCGGACAGCGTGATCCGATGGAACTGGTCCCACTCGAGGTCGCCGAGGACCAGGCCGGTCCCGTGCGCCCGGGTCCAGGCGTCGAGGGCCTGGCGGGACGGCGGGTTGTACTTCGCCGGCGCCGACGCCCACACGGAGTTGCTGAACGCAACGTTCTCCCAGGTGCCGACGTCGGCGCCGTTGTACGCGCGGACGCCTTCGAACAGCGCGGTCCCGCGGACGTTGCGGATCGTCGACGACTCGTGCACCTGGCCGGAGCTGGGCGCGTTGCCGCGGTCGTTGGGCATCGTGCTGATCCCGATGCCGCGGTAGGAGTTCAGCAAGGTGACGTCCGCGACGGTCGCCATCATGTAGTTCTCGTTGCCGATCCAGGCGCCGCCGGGGATCTCGAACGTGTAGTTGTACGGGACCGGGTCGGTCGCGTTCTGGTTCGGGTAGAAGGTGGTGACGCCGAGGACGCCGGCGCTGCCGCCGATCCGGAACAGGCTCGGGCCGTCGTCGCCGCTCGGCAGGTCGGCGATCACGACCGTGTGGTCGATGTCGCCGCGCAGGGTGCAGAAGGCGTGCACCTCGACGGTGTCGCTGACCAGGTAGCGACCGGCGGGCAACCAGACCGTGCCGCCGCCTGCGTCCTGGCAGGCGTAGATCGCTTGCTGGATCGCCTTTGTCGAATCACGCCGGCCGCTGCGATCTGCGCCGTACTCGGTGGCGTCGAAGTCCGCGACCACTCCGTCCTCGGTGGGCGTTGCCGTCTGCACCAGCCGGGGCTCCGGGGTGACGACCGGGGACTCGCGGAGCTGGAGCTCCTTGACGATGAAGGAGTCGGCGCCGGTCATCGCGACCCGGAGGTAGCGGGCGGCGGTCGTGGCGAAGCGGGTCTTGCTGAACTGGTCGCCGCCGGGCGATCCGGTCCGGCCGACGGTGGTGAAGGTCGTCCCGTCGTTGGAGACCTGGACGGTGTAGTCGGGGGAGTAGGCCTGCGCCCATTCCACGCGGACGTCGTTCACGCGCCGCGGCTTGCCGAGGTCGAGCTGCAGCCAGGAGTCGCCTGGTCCGCTGGTCCAGGCCGAGTTGTGGTTGCGGTCGTTGACGTTGGTTGCGCCGGTGCCGCTGCTCGCGGTCGCCGCGCCGTCCGGGGCGAAGTTCGTGTCGACCGGCTGGAACGCATCCAGCTTCGCCTGCAGGGCCTGCAGCGCTTCCTTGACCTGTACGTCGGTGACGCCTGGAGTGGCCGCGATCGCTCGGGCGTCGTCGATCGCCGTACGCAAGGTGGCTCGGCTGCCGGCTGGGTACTGGCCGTCGCGGGTGCCTTCCCGGGCGGCCTTCTCGACCCGGGCGGCTTCGTCGATCAGGTCGAGCAGGCCTTCGGTCACGTCGAGCGCGGTCGCGACCTTGGCCACGCGCACCGCGGCGACCTTGAGGTCGACCGCGCCGTCGCCGTTGTGGATCCGGAAGTCGGAGCCGTTGGAGCGGTTCGTCATCACCGCGTCCGGGAGCGCGAAGGTGTGCGTCTTCCAGGTCTTGGTGTCGCCGTAGCGGACGACCTCGGAGTTCTTGAACTTCTCCGGGATCGTCTCGCCGGGGGAGTCGTAGTGCAGGCCGAACTGGCCGTTGCCCTCGTCGAAGTAGTCGACGCTGACCAGGACCAGGCTGCGGTTGTCGTACAGGTAGGTGTCGGCGACGTTCATGTAGAAGAAGTTCGTGCCCGGCGACGGCGCGGTGCGGTCGGTCTGCCAGTACGGACGGCCGTCCTGCACGCCGGTGACCAGGTTCTCCGGGCGGTCGCCGGCTCGCGGGCTGATGCCCTGCTGGACCGGCGACTGGCCGAGTTGTACGGCCGCGCCCGCCGTACTGATCCGCAGGCTTGCGATGGTGATGTCGGCGCTGCCGAACAGCCGAAGGTCGGCGTCGCCGAGCCGGTTGGTGAAGCCGATGCCGGTCAGCGCGAAGGTGCCGGTCTGCCACTGGCCCGTGTCCGCCAACTGGAGGTCTTCCGCGTCCGCCTGGGGGTTGTCGGCGGCGTCGTACTGGAGTTCCAGCGTGCCGGTGCCGCGGTCGAGATAGGTCACCGTCACCAGGACGTCGTCGGTGCCGATCTCGTCGACGTAGTCCCGGTCGACGTCGAACTCCAGGTAGCTCGTGTTGGCCGCCTGGTTGGTGCGCCAGAAGCTGCGGCCCAGCTCGGTGCCGGTCTGCAGCCCGGCCGGATCATCACCCGCGGCGGGCTGCACGCCGAGCGTGGTCGGGGTCGGTCCGAGGTCGGCGCCGACGCCGCTCGGGTACATCGTGGCGGCCTGGGCGGCCGGCGTGACGAGCACGCCGGCCAGCAGTAGGGCAGGGAGGAACCCCGCGAGCAGGCGTCTGGTCATGCTGAAACCTCCAGGTGGCGGTCCGGAAGTACACGCTTTCGGCAGCTGCGCGGTTAAGTTAAACCAAGCGTGTTACTAATTCAAGAGCCTGCCGCCCGCGGGGAGATCCCGACTGCCGACCTGCCCGCTGCCGTGCTGTCCGCGCCGGTGAACCTGTTGCGCCACGAGATGCTGCTCTCCCGGGAGCCGGCCACCTCGTCGACGATGGTCGCCCTCGTCGACGAGGTCTTCCTGCCGCTCGTCCGGGCTACTTGAACGCGGGCGCGTTGCGGGTCGCCCACTCCGCGAACGACCGGGCCGGACGGCCCAGGACCCGCTCGACATCCGGGCTGACGCGCTGCTCCTCGGCGGTCGGCTCGCCGAGGATGCCGAGCGTGGACTCGACCACCGGCTCCGGCATGTAGGTCAGCATCCGGGACCGGGCGGCATCGCGGCTGAGCTCGGCGAACCGCACCGGCTCACCGACCGCGTCGCCGATCGCGACCGCCTGCTGCCGCGGGGACACCGGCTCCGGTCCGGTCAGCGTGTAGATCGCTCCGGCGTGGCCGGGTTCCCGCAGTACGACGGCAGCGACCTCGGCGATGTCCGACGGGTCGACGGCCGGTAGTGCGATGTCGCCGTACGGCGCCTCGATCAGCCGGTGGGTGCGGACCGACTCGGCCCACTGGAAGGCGTTCGAGGCGAAGTTGCCCGGTCGCAGCATCGTCCACTCCAGGCCGGACGCCTTCACGATGTCCTCCAGGCCGGACGGGTGGCGCTGGGTGCCCACTCCTTGGGAGGACAACAGCACCACCCGCTCGACCCCGGCACCGCGGACGACGTCCATGACCTCACCGAGATTGCCCTTGGCCAGGAAGTCGGCGGAGGTCAGCAGGAAGACCGCCCGCGCCCCGTCGAGGGCGGGCTTGAGGGTTTGGGGTTCTGTCAGGTCCGCCGGGAAGCCGGACGCCGTCCGCGATACCGCTCGCACTTGCTCGCCGGCGGCGGTGAGTGCCGCCACCAGCGGCCGTCCGACGTTTCCCGTTGCACCAGTGACCACGATCATGTGTTCGCTCCTCGTTCGGTGGAATCCGCCGAGGACGCTACTTGCCTGGGCATACTAGGTACCTAGAGGAAAGTATTGGGATGGGAGGCTGATTGTGGCCGACGCCACACAGGTGGATCCGGTGCAGGCCTGTCCGATCGCGCCGGTGGTCGACGTGGTGTTCAGCCGGTGGACGACGCCGATCCTGTGGACGCTGAACGAGTTCGGCCGGCAGCGGTTCGTCGAGCTCGAGCGCCGGATCGGCGTGATCACGCCGAAGGTGCTGACCCAGCGGCTGCGGCAGCTCGAGCGGGACGGCCTGGTGCTGCGCACGTACTACCCGGAGGTGCCGCCGCGGGTCGAGTACGAGATCAGCGACCTGGGACGCAGCCTGGCGCCGCTGTTCCAGTCACTCGCCGAGTGGTCGCCCAACCTGGCCGAGGTCGAGGCCGCCCGCCGCCGCTACGACGACACCGAACCTGCCCACCGGCGTCCTTGACGGTTCAGGCCACGCCGACGAGCACACGCTCGGGGGTCCGGGTCTCGTCGAGCAGGGTGAAGAAGTGGGTGGCGGCGTCGGTGAGCCGGAGCAACCCGGCCTCGTGGGACTGCCAGCCGAACAGCAGCTCGCCGTCGATGGTGCGCTCCTCGAACGGTACGGCGTACCGGCTGAGCGTCACCCGGGTCGGACCGGTCTGCGGGTGATGGTCGCCGCAACCGCACTCGGCGGCGATGGTGATCGTAGTCAGCGCGTCGGGGGAGAAGCGGCTGAGCCGGAGCGTGGTGCCGCGCGCGGTGAACCGGGCGATCGATGCGTCAGGCAACTGCACGAGCAGCTCGACCGGGACGGCGTGCGAGCCGGGCAGCAGCAGGAGGCCGCGGGACGCGAGCAGATCGGCGAAGGCCGGGAGATTCATGTGCGAAAGATCCTGTGAGTGCTGGTGTCGGCGGGCGGGCCTCGGAAAGGACAGGGCCTCGTGCGCCGGAGACGGCGCGCGTCAGCGACAACAGCAACAACACAGCATCTGCATGCCGAAGATGATGGCAGAGGCCCGGTCCGATGCCAAACACCGTCCGCGATCTGGGACGACTGTCCGTGATGTGTCAACCAGCCTGCAGTTCCGCGGTGCGTTGCTTGGCCTCGTCGACCAGTTCGGGGACCTCGGTGTTGGCCAGGGTGTAGGCGTACCAGCGGAGTGACTGCTCCTTCTCGCCCAGCCAGTAGGCGAGCTCGCCGAGGTGGGCCGCAGCCAGTGGAGCGCCGACGTAGCCGGCGTCGACGTACTGGCCGAACCAGCGGGTGGCGTCCGGGAGGTCGCGGCGGTCCTTCGCCAGCAGGCCGAGGTTGAAGAGCACGTCCTCGCGCCGGGAGCTCTCGCGGTCGGCGGCGCGGAGGAAGGTTGTGCGGGCTGCTGTGTAGTCGCCCGCCTGGATGTGGCTCTGGGCCAGGGCGAAGACTGCCTCGGGGTCGTCGTCCCGTGCGGCGTCAGTCAGCGTGGCCAGCGAGTCGTTGACCTGTCCGGCGTCGCGTTGCAGGACGCCGAGGAGCGTCTTGGCCTGCGTTGGTACGTCGGCGACGGGTCCGTCGGCGAATCCGAGGATCGCGGACGTGGGCTGTTGCCCGGCGGTCGCCGTCTCAACGGCCCGTCGGCAGGCATCGGCCGCGGCGGTCTTGTCGCCGGCGGACACCAGCACCTCCGCCAGCGACAGCCAGCCGGGCGCGGCGAAGTGCCCGAGCGCCACGACTTGCCTCGCTGCCCGCGCGGCAGGCTCATGATGCTGCACCGAGAAATGCAACGCGTAGAGCCCCAACGCCACCCGGGACCTCACCTCGACACCGAAGCCGGACAGCAACCGCGGCAGGACCGGCTCGCCTTGCCGAAGGTCCCGCGACTCCGGCCAGATCAGTTCGTCGGTGAGCTGTGTGGTGAGGTCACCGGTGAAGTCGACCTCGTCGAGTACGGCGGTCACGTAGTCCGAGGCCCGGTGCCACGCCGCCACCCCGGCCGACGTCTCGCCGTACCGGATCGACACCAGGCCCGCGAGCAACGACGACCGCCCGGTCACCTCCGGTTCGGTGCCGTAGGCCACCGCCGCCCGGAAGCACTCCCAGGCCGACGCCGGATCATCCAGGGCCAGGTAGGCCCAGCCCACCAGCAACGCACTGCGCTGGCCATCCGGCTGCACTTCCTGGAGTGGGGCCCAGCACCTGTCGACCGCCTCCCGCGCGCCCGGATCCTGCCGCACCGCCAACACCGCGGCGGCTCGCGCCGCCTCCTCGAGACCAGTCGCCACGGAGCGGGAACCTACCGGTCCGCGGGGTTCAGGCCGGGTGAATCAGTCGGCTTTCTTGCCGAACATGATTTCGTCCCAGCTGGGGACGCTGGCGCGCTTGTTGTTGCGGCGGGCCGGCTTCTTCTTGGGCTCGGCAGGGGTTTCCTCTTCCGCGGAGGCAGTGGCAGCGGGCTCGGGGGTGGCTTCCGGCTTGGGCTCTGCCGGCGGAGGAGTGGGCTCCTCGACGACCGGGGCGCGCTCGCGGTCTTCGGCCGGGGCTGGGGTGCGGCGCTCGGTGAACGGGTTCTCCGGCGCGGCGGCACGCTCCTCGGGCGGAGCCATGGACGTGGCTTCGACGGGGAGTTGCGTCGGGCGCTCGACCGCACGGACGGCAGGCCGCAGGGCCGGCGGCTGTTCGATCGGTACGTCGATCAGCGTCGGCTCGGTGTCCGGGTCCGGGACCGAGTGCACCCGGCGGGGACCGTTGTCCCGGCTCGGCTCGCGGGATCCGAAGCCTTCGCGCTCGCGCACGGGCTCGCGGGAAACCGGGTGGTTTCTACGGGGCAGGCTGACAGTGTCCTCGAAGCCGGCCTCGTAGCTGTCGGCGCCGTGGTCGGGGGCGACGGACAGGTCGATGTCGGCGACCGCCGAGAGCCGGCGCTCACCGGGCTGCGGCTGCACGGGCGGCGCCAGCACCTGCGCCTGCTCGCCGACCAGCCAGCGGGCCTCGTCGTCGTCCGGGACCGCGTACCGCCCCGGGGCGTCGTACGCGAACATCGCGGTCTTCTCGTCCTTCTGCTCGGCCTCGTCGGCGCTCTCGACGAAGTACGAGACACGGACCGCCCAGCGGCCGTCGTCGCGCCGCCACGCGTCCCACTCGGCCGACGCCGGGTCGACCTGCCGGGTGCGCAGCCGCTCGGTCACCCACGCGCCCAGGTTGCGGGCCGGGGCGTCGGCGCCGCCGCGGCGCCGCACGGACGCGCGCTGCGCGAGACTCGCGATGTGGTCCCGCTCGGCCAGGACCGGGCCGGCGAACGCCATCACGCGTTCCATCGGCATCTGGGCGACCGCAGCGACCGCCTCGGGACTTTCGCCGGCGCGGATACGAGCCTGGATGTCTCGTGGGCGCAGCGCGCTCTCCATTTGAATCTCCAGCTGGCCGAGTCGGGCACGGTCGCCGCGCAGGGCCGCACGCAACCGGTCGTCGACCGGGATGGCGAACTCCTCACCCGTCTCTGCCATCGCCAGGATGAGCTGCTTGCCATCCTGGCTCAGACCGACGAGCCTCGCCTCGCGCATTGCCTTGTTCTCCTGTGCGGTTCTCGACAGTCTCTCCCGGGACGTGCTGCCTGACCAAGACCGGCGCGCCGTGCCGCGCGGTCATTGTGGAGGTTACGTCACGAAATCACATCTTGCCTGCTCACAAGGGTCCTTGTGATCACACCAGTCACATTAGTCACAACACGGTGTGACCGCGACTTGCTGCCGGCTCTAGAAGGCCGAACGGACCGCCAGAGCGCGGGTCAGATCGTCGACCCCGTCGCCGACGGACCGCCGGATACCGGCCGCCACCGACTCGTCCGCGACCAGGTCCGACGCCCGCGCCACGACCTGCTGCGAGACGGCGTAGCGAGGGAACGCGAGCTTCGCGCTCTGCGCGACCACCCAGCCGGACCGCAGCTTCTCGGTGCCGCCGATCTCGGCGAAGAACCGGTCCACGTACGGCGCCGTCAGCTCGACCTGGCCGGGATGCCAGAAGCCCTCGCACGCGGCGTACAGCTCGTAGTTCGCGACGTCGGCGTCGGTCGTGATCAGCGCCCAGGCCTGTTCCTTGGCTTCGGCGGTCGGCAGCGCGGCCCGGCAGCGGGTCGCGTGCACGACGCCCTCGGACGACGTGTCGCGCTCGAGCTCGGCGTCGATCTCGGCCGTGCCGACCGCACCGAGCCGGGCGAGCTGGAGCAGGACGGTCCACCGTAGGTCGGCGTCCATCGCGAGCCCCTCCGGCACCCCCTCGCCGACGAGCCAGCCCTTGAGTACGTCGACCTCCTCGGTGAACCGCACGTAGCCGCGGGCCACCGACAGTTGCAGGCTGCTCCCGGCCGGGACCGTCCGGAGCCGCGCCGCGAGAGCCTCGGCCAGCCGGCCGCGGTACGGCTCGTAGGGCAGGTAGATGCCGAGCAGGTGGGTATTGGCCCAGCCGACCATCGTGGACACCGCGATGTCACTGGTCTCGTGCGGCAGCATCCCGACCAGGACGTCGAACCCGAGCTTCGGGTCGAGCTCCGCGTCGGCGACCGCGTCCCGGATGCTGTTCAGCACGACGGCCCGGGTCACGCCGTCGTCGATCCTCGGCAGCACCGCCGGCAGGTTCGCCAGGCTGTCCGCGTCGAGCCGGATCTTGGCCCAGGTGTCGTCGCCGGCGTCCGGGATCACGACCGCGACCGACGGGTCGAGCGCGACCTCCACCTCGTCCGCGTCGAGCAGTACGGCGACCGCCGTACCCCGGCCGTCGGCGTCGTACCCGCCGACCGTCAGCTTGTGCGGGCGCTCGGCCGGGAACTCGGTCGGCGCGACGCGGCGCAGCACGATGCCCGACTCGGTGCGCGCGGCGCTGATCGTGTCGAGGCCGGGGGTGCGCAGCCAGCTGCGGGCCCAGGTGTCCAGGTCGGTCGCGCCGGCCTCGGTCCACTTGGCGACCAGGTCCGCGAAGGTCGCGTTGGCGAACTCGTTCGACCGGATGTGCGCGCCGACACCGGCCAGGAAGACGTCGTCACCGAGGTAAGCGGCCAGCTGCTTGAGGACCGCGGCGCCCTTGGCGTAGGAGATGCCGTCGAAGTCGTCGAGCGAGGCGAGCGCGTCCTTGACCGGGTCGGCCGCGACCGGGTGCGTGGACGACCGCTGGTCGGCCTGCAGGCCCCACCACTTCCGGATGAACGCGAAGTCGATCCAGTTGTCGGTGTACTGGGTCGCGTCGGTCGAGACCCGGTGCGCCATGTACTCGGCGAACGACTCGTTCAGCCAGAGGTCGTTCCACCACTCCATCGTGACGATGTCGCCGAACCACTGGTGCGCCATCTCGTGCACGATGGTCCGGGCCCGGTTGCTGCGCTCGCCGTCGGTCACGGCCGAGCGGAACACCATCTGGTCGCGGAAGGTCACGCAGCCCGGGTTCTCCATCGCGCCGGCGTTGAACTCCGGCACGAAGGCCTGGTGGTACTCGCCGAACGGGTACCGGTAGCCGAACATCCGGTGGTACTCGTCGAAGGACTGCTTGGTGACGGTGAAGATGTCCTCGGCCTCCCGCTCCAGCGCCTCCTTGAGCGACTGCCGGGCGACCACGCTGAGCGGGATCCCGTCGTGGGCGTCGGTGAGCTGGTGGTACGGCCCGGCCACCACGGTGACGAAGTACGTCGACAGCGGCGGCGTCTCGGCCAGCTCCCAGCGACCGGGGGAGACCTGGGTGGCCGCGCCGTTCCCGAGCACCAGCCAGTCGGCCGGCGCGGTGACCTTCATCCGGTACGGCGCCTTGAGGTCGGGCTGGTCGAAGCACGCGAAGATCCGGGGCGCGGCGTCCAGGAACGACATCGCGTAGGTGTAGGCGAGTCCGTCGGCGGCGTCGACCGCGCGGTGCAGCCCCTCACCGTCGTGGGAGTACAGCATCGAGGCCACCACGACGAGCTCGTTCTCCGGCTGCAGGCCGGTCAGCTCGAGCCGGCCGTCGGTCAGTCCGGCCACGTCGACCGCCGTCCCGTTCAGGGTCACCGAGACGAGCTGGTCCGGTTTCACGTCCAGCCACGTCGTCGTGCTGGTGGCGGCGAAGCTGATCGTGGTGGTCGATCCGAACGTGCGCTCGCCCTGGGTCAGGTCGAGGTCGACGTCGTACGAGTGGACGGAGAGTGCGGCGGCCCGGGTACGGGCGCCGGCGACGGTGAGACTCGGCATGCCGGCAACTCTATGCGGTTACTACGCTGAGCACATGACGCAGATGGAGTACCGGCAGCTGGGTGACTCCGGCCTCACGGTCAGTGTGGTGGGACTGGGCTGCAACAACTTCGGGCGGCGGCTGGACGCGACCCGGACGGACGCGGTCGTGAACGCCGCGGTGGACGCGGGGATCACGCTGTTCGACACCGCGGACATCTACCACGGTGAGCACGGCTACAGCGAGGAGCTGCTCGGCAAGGCGCTCGGCAGCCGCCGCGACGAGGTCGTGGTCGCGACCAAGTTCGGCGGCGACATGCAGGGCGTGAACGGGCCGGACTGGGGTGTCCGCGGCTCCCGCCGGTACATCCGCAAGGCGGTCGAGTCGAGCCTGCAGCGGCTCGGCACGGACTGGATCGACCTCTACCAGCTGCACTTCCCGGATCCGGTCACCCCGATCGAGGAGACCCTCGCGGCGCTCTCCGAACTGGTTGCCGAGGGCAAGGTCCGGTACATCGGCAGCTCGCAGTTCGCGGCCTGGCAGGTGGTCGACGCCGACTGGGTCGCGAAGTCCGCCGGCCTGGAGCACTTCATCAGCGCGCAGAACCAGTACTCCCTGCTTGAGCGCGACGTCGAGGACGAGCTGGCCCCGGCCTGCGAGCACCTCGGCATCGGCATCCTGCCGTTCTTCCCGCTCGCGTCCGGCCTGCTCACCGGCAAGTACAAGCGCGGCGAGGCAGCGCCCGAGGGAAGCCGGCTGGCGACCCAGCCGGAGCGCCTGGCGCGGGCGGACTTCGACAAGATCGAGGCGCTCGAGACCTTCGCGGCCGAGCGCGACCTGACCATGATCGACGTCGCCATCGGCGGCCTCGCGGCCCAGCCCGCGGTCGCCTCGGTGATCGCCGGCGCGACCACACCGGAGCAGATCGAGCAGAACGTCGCCGCCGGGCTCTGGGACCCGACCGCCGCCGACCTGGCTGCCCTGGACGAGCTGACGTGACCCTCATCCTGCTGCCGCCCTCCGAGGGCAAGACCGGGCGGAGCCGCGGCCGTGCCGTCGACCACGCGTCACTGTCCTTCCCGGAGCTCAATCCCGTTCGCGAGCAGGTCCTCGAGACGCTGGCGAAGGTCTCCGCTTCGTCCGACGCGTACGACGTCCTCGGTGTCGGCGCATCGCTTCAGCACGAGGTGGACCGGAACACCCGGTGGCGGACCGAGCCCGCCGTACCGGTCTCGGAGCTGTACTCCGGGGTCCTGTACGACGCACTCGGCTACGCGACGTTGTCCGCCGGCAGCAAGCGGCGGGCTGGCAACCGGCTGCTCGTCGTGTCAGCCGCGTGGGGCGCACTGCGGATGGCTGACCGCGTGCCGCCGTACCGGCTGTCCATGGGTACGGCGCTGCCCGGCCTCGGACCGCTGGCGTCGGTGTGGCGCGACCCGCTGGCCACCGCACTGGCAGAGGCCGACGGGGTGATCGTGGACTGCCGCTCGTCCACCTATGTGGCTGCCTGGCGACCCTCTGGTGACCAGGCCGCGAAGTGGGTCGCGGTGAACGTCGTCCGCGAACGCGACGGCGTCCGGTCGGTCGTCTCGCACAACGCGAAGCACACCCGCGGCCTCGTCGCCCGGCACCTGCTCGAGTCCGGCAAGGACCCCGGCACACCGAAGGCCCTGCACAAGCTGGTGAGCGAGCGCTGGAACGCAGAGCTCGACCGCACGGCCGCAGGCTGGGCCCTCACCGTCGTAGAAAGGGACTGACCAGTCCGTTTCAGTTGATATTGACATGGCGTGGACCGCGGCGGACGCTCCCAGGAGGAGGGGTCCAAAGGGGGAGTCATCATGCGTATCAACCGTGTCGGCGCTGAGATCAGCGTGCTGAGTGACCAGTTGCCGGTGCCCGGCATCGGCTTCCTGCCCATCAACGCCTTCGTCCTGCTGGGGGCCGAACCGCTGGTGGTCGACACCGGGTTGAGCCTGCCGGACCGGGGCTTCATGGACGCCCTCGGCACGGTGGTCGATCCGCAGGACGTGCGGTGGATCTTCCTGACCCACCCGGACCGGGACCACACCGGTTCGCTGTTCGACCTGCTGGAGGCGGCGCCACAGGCGCGGCTGATCACGACCTTCATCGGCGCCGGGATCATGAGTACCGAGCGGCCGCTGCCGATGGACCGGCTCTACCTGCTGAACCCAGGCCAGTCGCTGGCGATGACCGACCGCACACTGACCGCCTTCCGGCCGCCGCTGTTCGACAGCCCGGCGACGGTCGGCTTCTACGACGACCGCTCGCGGGCGTGCTTCAGCTCCGACTGCTTCGGTGCGCCGATGCCGACGTCCGAGCTCGCCGACTGCGGTGACGTCAGCGATGCTCCGCCGGACGCGCTGCGCGGCGGACAGTTGCTGTGGGCGACGCTCGACAGTCCGTGGGTGCACAACGTCGACCAGGACGCGTTCCGCCGTACCGTCCAACCGCTGCGGGAGATGGATCCGGAGGTCATCCTCAGCAGTCACTTGCCTCCGGCACCGAGACACACGACCGACTTCCTGGACCTGCTCGAGACGGCGCCGCAGGCCGACGCGTTCGTCGGGCCGGACCAGCAGGCCCTGGAGGAGATGCTTGCCAGCTTCGAGCCGGCGGCATCAGCACCAGCCTGAGCGAGTCCGTTCACCACCGTTTCATCAGTGAGTGGTTTCTTACCGCGCGTGATCGGGGAAGGCTGAGGGCAGCACGTCAGGGGGGACCCGCCCGACCCTTCGGAGGCCTGACTGATGCGACGCTTCACCACCTTCGTCATGACTGCCGTCGCCGCGGTGACGGCATGGACCCTGGGCGCCGGACCGGCGCTCGCCTACCCACCGACCCCGCCGTCGGCCAGTACGGCGGCCACGCAGCTGGCCGGTCTCACCGTCAAGGCCGAAGGCTCGACGAGCGGCTACAGCCGGGACCTGTTCCCGCACTGGATCACCCAGTCCGGGACCTGCGACACCCGCGACCAGGTGCTCAAGCGTGACGGCTCCGGGGTCACGGTCGACAGCCAGTGCGAGCCGACCGCCGGCCGGTGGTACAGCGTGTACGACGCCACCTGGGTGACCGACGACTCGTCCGTTGACATCGACCACATCGTGCCGCTGGCCGAGGCATGGAAGTCCGGCGCCAACACGTGGAGCACGTCGCGCCGGCAGCAGTTCGCCAACGACCTCACCATCGCCCAGCTGATCGCGGTGTCCGCGTCCAGCAACCGCTCGAAGGGCGACCGGGACCCATCGGCCTGGAAGCCGCCGAACACCTCGGTGCACTGCATCTACGCGCGGGAGTGGATCTGGGTGAAGCACACCTACGGTCTCTCGCTGCAGTCCGCGGAGAAGACCGCACTGCAGCAGATGCTCGGCACCTGCTGACTCAGTCCTCGAGCAGATGGCGGCGCTGGGCGTGGATCCCGGCCTGGAACCTGGTCCGCGCACCCAGCGTCTCCATCAGCTCGGCGACCCGCCGGCCGACCGTGCGGCTGCTCAGCCCGAGCTGCCGCGCGATCGCGTCGTCCTTGAACCCGGCGGCGAGCAACGTCATCAGCCGCGCGTCGAGCGGATCCGTCGTCGCCGGCGGCACCACTGGCACCGCCTGGTCCCACAGCAGCGTGAACATCTCGATCAACGCGTCCAGCAGCGCGCACGGATGTACGACGAGCGCCGTGTCGACCAACTGGTCGACCGACAACGGCAGCAGCGCGATCTTGCGGTCGAAGACGGCCAGCTTCATCGGGACCTGCGGATGCACCCGAGACGTCTCCCCGGCGTCGGCCGCGCTGTACGCCTCGTCCACCCCACCCGGGACGTCGAGGGAGTCGGGGGAGTAGATGCCTCGGACAACGACCCCGTCACTGAGCAGCCCGCGGACCCGCGGATCGGACTCACCCGGCCGGGACGCGTACGGCGGCCGGTCGAGCACGAGCAACTGCTCCCGCGTCCCGTTCAGCAACTGCGCGAACCGGGCCGCGATCGCCTCTTGCCCGACGATCACCTCGACCAGGTTCTCCGGCCGGTGCTGCTCCTGCGCCCGCAGCTCCGACAGCAACACGCGAGCCTCGGCGCGCACCCGGTCCAGCTCCGCACGCCGTACGGCGACGAGCGCGTCGACGGCCACGTCCGGCCGGGTCGGCAGCAGCCGGGGCGGATCGTCGGCGGTGGCCGTCAGCAACCCGGCCGCCTCGAGCCGCTCGACCGTCGCGACGACGTCCTTCTCGTCCCGGTCGAGCCGTTTGACGAACTCGGTCAGCTCACATCCCGGCGCCGCCAGCAGGGCCCGATAGGCCTCCTCGTCCGCCGGCTCCACCCCCAGCGACTCCAGCATCATCCCTCCCGCGCGACCGGATCCCGGACAGGCTATCTCGTCTCCCGGATGCTGTGGATTCGTTTTCACCTGATTGGCGACTTCGCGCCATGTCCGACATACGTCAGCGAAATCTGTGGTGCGACCGACCCCGGAATGGGGTACGACTAGCTGAGCAGGGCGCGCGCGGACCGGACAGGGGACGCCCGGTCAAGCCTCAACGCGCGCGCCCGCGCCTTTCCGGCTCTTCATCCGCAGGTAGGCCCGCCAGATCGCGCGTTGCAGCAGCAGCGTCACCACTCCGGCCGCCGTCATCCCGACCAGGTTGATCCCGAGCTGCGCGGCCGCGCCACCGATGTGGTGCGGCGCCCACAGGGCGATCGACAGCGCGAGGTCGCCGGCAGCCGGCACAGTGGTCACCGAGATGAACACGCCGACGAGCGCGTTCGACCGCCCGGCCGTCTGCGACAGCACGCCCGCACACCCGGCCAGTACGGCGACCACCGCCGACCACTTGTCGGGTCGCCAGATGAACCCGGTCAACGGCCGCGCGCCGGTCACGTCGGTGACGTCGATCCAGCCCACCGCCCGGGCCAGCAACGCCGCCAGCGTGGTGAGCGCGATCGCCACCAGGAATCCCCAGGCCAGCAGCAACGTCGCCCGCCAGGTGAGCTGGGCGTCGCGCAGTGCCAGCCCGACTGCCACGGCGGCGACCACGGCGAACTCCGGGCCGACCACCATGGCGCCGACGACCAGGATCGACGAATCGGTGACCACGGCAACGGCCGCGATCATCGTGGCCAGGGTCAGGAACGCGAAGTACACCCAGGAACCCTTGGCCTCGTTGTAGGCCTGGTCGACGACCGCGTCCCAGATCACCGCGTCGTCCGGGGCGCCCGGCGCGGCCTTCTCCGTCTGCCGCGCGTTCCGCGACGGGGCCGCGTCGACCACGGCCACCGCGACCGACCCATCGTCGTACAGGCCCTGCTGCTTGAGCCAGCTGAGGATGTTCGAGGTCGCCTCGCGGGTGACGTCGCACTCGATCACGTCACCGGCCGGGCGCTGCGCGGCGCCGGGCAGCCGGACGATGCTGGTCACCCGCGGATCGTCGACGAGCGTGTCCAGGACGCGCTCGCTGCGATCCGGTGGGACGATGAGACGAAGGTGCATCACGGGCCATATGCTCCCAGGCCGCCGGTCACCTTCCGGTCACGGCCTGAGCGCCGGCCCTGCGTATGCACCCCCGGATGTGGTCCACTGACGCACCGAATCCAGGGAGGCACGATGAGTGATAGTGCTGGGGCGGCCGCAGCACCCAAGGCCGGTGAACGCCCTGAGCTGAAACGGGTCATGGGCCCGGGCCTGCTGCTGCTGTTCGTGGTCGGGGACATCCTCGGCACCGGCGTCTACGCACTGACCGGCAAGGTGGCCGGCGAGGTCGGCGGAGCGGTCTGGCTGCCGTTCCTGTGCGCGTTCATCGTGGCCCTGCTGACCGCGACCAGCTACCTGGAGCTCGTCACCAAGTACCCGCGTGCCGGTGGCGCCGCGGTCTACACGCACAAGGCGTTCGGGATCCACTTCCTCACCTTCCTGCTCACCTTCGCGGTGATGTGCTCCGGCCTCACCTCGGCGTCGAGCGCGTCGAAGGCGTTCGCGGCGAACTTCTTCTCCGCCGCCGACATCGACCCCGAGCGCGGCTCGCTGCTGATGATCACCTCGCTGACCTTCATGGCGCTGATCGCGCTGGTGAACCTGCGCGGCGTCGGCGAGAGCGTGAAGGCGAACGTCGTGCTGACCTGCGTCGAACTGTCCGGTCTGCTGATCGTGATCGCGATCGGCGCCTGGGCGATCGGCAGTGGCGACGGCGACACGTCCCGGCTGACCGACTTCAACACCCCGTCCGGTGAGACGGCCTTCGGATCGGTCACCGCGGCGACCGCGCTGGCGTTCTTCGCGATGGTCGGCTTCGAGGACTCGGTGAACATGGCCGAGGAGACCAAGGACCCGGTCCGGATCTTCCCGAAGATCATGCTGACCGGCCTGTGCATCACCGGTGTCATCTACGTCCTGGTCGCGATCTCGGCGGTCACCCTGGTGTCGCCCGACGACCTGAACCAGGGCTCGACGCCGCTGCTGAAGGTGGTCTCGGCCGGCGCCCCGGGCTTCCCGCTCGAGGTGTTCGCGTGGATCACCATGTTCGCGGTCGCCAACTCGGCGCTGATCAACATGCTGATGGCGAGCCGGCTGCTCTACGGCATGGCGCACGAGCAGGTGCTGCCCGGCCCGCTCGGCCGGGTGCTGAACCGGCGCCGGACGCCGTACGTGGCGATCCTGTTCACCACGCTGCTGGCGTTCTTCCTGATCGGGTACGCCGACCTGGCCGCGCTCGGTGGGACGACGGCGTTCCTGCTGCTGTGCGTGTTCGCGATCGTGAACGTCGCCGTCCTGGTGCTGCGCAAAGACACGGTCGAGCACAAGCACTTCCACGCGCCGACCGTGCTGCCGGTGCTGGGAGCCATCCTGTGCGTTTACCTGGCCAGCCCGTTGTCCGGGCGGGCCTCGGCCGACTACAAGATCGCCGGCTGGCTGATGCTGATCGGTGTCGGGCTGTGGGCGCTCACCTGGCTGCTGAACAAGTACGTGTTCAAGCGGCACGCCGAGTTCGACCCGAGCCATATCGACCCGAGTGGTCCGGTGAACTGACCGGCAGCAACGCTGCCACCACGACGGTGCCCAGGGCCGTGAGCCCGGTGGCCACGGCGATCCAGCCGAGTGCGGCGTAGCCCGCGCCGGCGGTGATCGCCAGGCCGCCGAGCCACGGCCCTGCGGTGATTCCGACGTTGAACGCGGAGAAGTTGGTCGCGGTCGCCAGCGTGGGGGCGTCGCCGGACAGGCTGAAGACGCGGGCGTTGAGCGCCGGGTTGGTCGCGAAGCCGAAGCCGCCGAGCAGCACGATGACCGGGATCGCGACGACGGGACTGGTCGCGGTGAGCGCGAGGAGCGCGGACAGGACACTGAGGCCGGCGATGCCGGTGTACAGGGTGTGGAAGGGCAGCGCGTCCGCGGTCCGGCCGCCGAGCGTGATGCCGATGAACGAGCCCAGGCCGTAGAGGGCGAGGACGGCGGGCACGGCTCCCGGAGGCAGTCCGGTGGTCTGGATCAGCAGGGGAGCGAGGTAGCTGAACACCACCAGGATGCTCGTCGTCACGAGTGCTGTCGTACCGAACGCCAGCCACAGCCGGGAGTTGGCGAGCGCGCGGACCTCGTTGCGGAGTCGCGGGGTCTGTTCAGCGGTGGGTCGTCCGGCCGGGATCGTGGCGAGCACGCCGGCCATCGCGAGGACACACAGGCCGGCGACGGTCCAGAACGCCGTACGCCAGCCGAGGTGCTGGCCCATGACCGTGCCGGCCGGGAGTCCGACGATCGCGGCGATGGTGAGGCCGCCGGTGACGATGCTCATCGCCCGGGCGCGCGTGTTGGCCGGGACGAGCGCGACCACCGTGACGGCCGCGACCGACCAGAAGCCGGCGTAGACGAAGGCGCCGACGATCCGGGTGGCGAGCAGTACGTTGTAGTTCGGGGTGAGCGCACCGGCGACATGCGTCAGCGCGAACACAGCCAGGAAGAGCACGAGCGCCGTACGGCGGGACCAGGTGAGCGTCACGACGGCGAGGACCGGGGCGCCGATCAGCATGCCGATGGCGAAGGCGGAGATGAGGAGGCCAGCCTGGGGGATGGAGATGTCCAGGTCTGCTGACAGCTCAGGCAGCAGTCCGGCGAGCATCAACTCCGACGTGCCCTGCGCGAAGATGCTCAGGCCAAGGACGTAGACGGCTACCGGCATCGCGTTCCCCCACCTCGACGGCAACCCGGAGTATCGCAAAGATCACCGTCCGCTGTCGCCGCGCCTGCCACGGACTGAGACTTGGGTGGATACGGCATCGTTGAGTCATGAGCTTCCAGACACCCGCGAAGAGGACGGGCCGGAGTGTCGACACGGCCCGGATCGGCGGCGGCCTGAAGTTGCTCGTGCTGCTGGTCGGGCTGATGTGGCTGAGCGAGATCGTCGACACCGCGATGAACGGCGCGCTCGATCAGTACGGGATCATCTCGCGCGATGCCGAGGGACTGCTCGGTGTCGTGACCGCGCCGTTCCTGCACCTCGGCTTCGGCCACCTGATCTCGAACACGCTGCCGCTGGTGACGCTCGGCGCGCTGATCGCGATCAGCGGCGCGATCCGGCTGTTCGCGGTCACCGCGATCGTCACCGTCATCGGCGGGTTCGGCACCTGGCTGGTGTCACCGCCGAACACGATCACGATCGGCGCGAGTGGGCTGGTCTTCGGGTTCGCGGCGTACCTGATCGCGCGGGGGATCTTCAACCGCCGGCTCAGCCAGGTGCTGGTCGGTGTGCTGGTCGTGCTGGTCTGGGGGAGTGCGCTGCTCGGCGGCCTGCTGCCGCAGGACGGCATCTCCTGGCAGGGCCACCTGTTCGGCGCGATCGCCGGCGTCCTGGCCGCCTGGATTCTCGCCGACGACCGGCCCAAACGCACCGTCTAGCCGAGGGTTGCGGGGTCGGTGTTGGCCCCGCAGACGATGACCACGACCCGCTCGCCGGCTGCGGGCCGGTAACTCCCCGACGTGAGGGCTGCGTACGCGACGGCAGCGCCGTGCTCGACCACGAGGCGATGGTCCCGCCAGAGCTCATTGCGAGCGGCAACGATCGCGTGGTCGTCGACGAGCAGCGAGGCGAGCTCGTACTGCGTAGCCGCTGCGAAGGCCAGGTCGCCGAGCCGTCGGCCACCCAGTGAGTCGACCGCGACCCCGCCGACCCGAACGTCGACCGGCTCGCCGGCTTCGAGCGCGCGGTGGAAGGTCGGCGCGAGTTCCGGCTCGACCCCGATGACGCGAGCCCGGTCTCCCAGTGCTGTGGCGATTCCCGCGATCAGCCCGCCGCCGCCGACCGCGACCAGCACGGTGTCGAACCCGCCGACCTGGTCGAGCAGTTCCAGCCCGATCGTGCCTTGGCCGGCGACGACCTCCGGCTGGTCGTAGGCGTGCAGCAGCAGCGCGCCCGACTCGTCTCGTGCTTCGAGGGCCGCCTGGTAGGCCTCGGCGTACTCGCTTCCGACCTGAATGACCTCGGCCTGCAGGGTGTGCAGCTTGGCGACCTTCGCCGCGGGCGTGGTGGCCGGGACGAAGATCCGCGCGGGGATCCCGAGCTCACGCGCTGCGTAAGCGGCCGCGAGGCCGGCGTTGCCTCCGGAGGCCGCGACCAGGCCCTTCCCGGTGAGGTCGCCATTCTCCTTGGCGGTCAGCAGCCGGTTGAACGCGCCGCGTGGCTTGAACGAGCCGGTGTGCTGCAGCAACTCCAGCTTGAAGGTCAGGCCCGGCGCGACCTCGATCACCGGCGTACGGCGTACCCGCCCGGCGAGCCGCTGCGCCGCCGCACGGACATCCTCGACACTTACCGTCATGCGCCAACCCTGCCACGATGAGGGACATGGGCGCGTATGAGGAAAGCCACCGGCGCAGTCTCGACGATCCGGAAGCGTTCTGGCTGGAAGCGGCCGGCGCGATCAGTTGGACCCGGCCACCGTCCCGGGCGCTCGACGCGGTCGACGCACCGCTCTACCGCTGGTTCCCCGACGGTGAGCTCAACACGGCGTACAACGCGCTCGACCGGCACCTCGACGCCGGCCACGGCGACCGGACCGCACTGATCTACGACTCGCCGATCACCGCGACCAAGCGGACCCTGACGTATCAGCAGCTGCGCGACGAGGTTGCCGTCTTCGCCGGGGCGCTCAGGTCGCTCGGGGTCGGGAAGGGCGACCGGGTGATCGTCTACATGCCGATGGTTCCGGAAGCCGCCGTCGCGATGCTCGCCTGCGCGCGGCTCGGCGCGATCCACTCGGTCGTGTTCGGCGGCTTCGCCCCGAAGGAGCTCGCGGCCCGGATCGACGACGCGCAGCCGAAGGTGATCGTCGCCGCGTCCTGCGGCATCGAGCCGGCCCGCGTCGTCGAGTACAAGCCGATCATCGACGCCGCCCTCGAGCTCACCCGGCACCAGCCGGAGCACACGATCGTGCTCCAGCGCGAGGCCGCGCTCGCGAAGCTCGGCGACCGCGACCTGGATTGGTCCGAGCTCACCGCCGGTGCCGAGGCCGCCGACCCCGTTCCGGTCGCGGCGACCGATCCGCTCTACATCCTCTACACCTCAGGTACGACGGGGAAGCCGAAGGGCGTGGTCCGCGACAACGGCGGGCATGCCGTCGCGCTGTCCTGGTCGATGCGCGCGGTCTACGACATCGGACCGGGCGACGTGTGGTGGACGGCCTCCGACGTCGGCTGGGTCGTCGGCCACTCCTACATCGTCTACGCACCGCTGCTGGTCGGCGCCACGACCGTGCTCTACGAGGGGAAACCGGTCGGTACCCCGGATGCCGGGGCGTTCTGGCGAGTCATCTCCGAGCACGGCGCGAAGGCCCTGTTCACCGCACCGACCGCGTTCCGCGCGATCAAGCGGGTCGACCCGGAGGCGCTCGAGCTGAGGAAGTACGACCTGCAGGGCTTCCGGACGCTGTTCCTCGCCGGCGAGCGACTGGATCCGGAGACCTACCACTGGGCGCACGATCACCTCGGCGTACCGGTGGTGGATCACTGGTGGCAGACCGAGACCGGCTGGCCGATCGCCGCCAACCCGCGCGGCCTCGAACCGTTGCCGACCAAACCCGGCTCGGCAACCGTCCCGATGCCCGGCTGGAACCTGCAGATCCTCGACGCCGCCGGCGACCAGCTGCCGGCGGGCCAGGAGGGCGCGATCGCGATCAAGCTGCCGCTGCCACCGGGCGCGTTGCCGACGCTGTGGGGTGACGACCAGCGCTACATCGACAACTACCTGAGCCGGTACGACGGCTACTACCTCACCGGCGACTCCGGCTACCTCGACGACGACGGCTACATCTTCGTGATGGGCCGCACCGACGACGTCATCAACGTCGCCGGGCACCGGTTGTCGACCGGCAGCATGGAAGCCGTGCTGGCCGCGCACCCTGCCGTCGCCGAGTGCGCGGTGATCGGGGTGCAGGACGCGTTGAAGGGCCAGCTCCCACGCGGCCTCGTCGTACTCAAGGCCGGAGCGGACGTGCCCGAAGAGGTCCTGCGGGAGGAGCTGGTGGCCGCGGTACGGCGGGACATCGGGCCGGTGGCCGCGTTCCGGGACGTGTCAGTGGTGGATGCGCTGCCAAAGACCCGGTCAGGGAAGATCCTCCGCAAGACCATGCGCGGGATCGCCGACGGCCGCGACGAGCCGATCCCGTCGACGATCGAGGACCCCGCCGTCCTCGAGGCCCTACGCCCGATCCTGCGCAGCCAGAAACCGTAGGACCGCCGGCCCGGCGACGTCATGGAACTCGTGGAAGTACGCGTGCCGGGCGCCCTCGATCAGCTCGGCATGCGCATGCGGGATGCGGCCGGCCAGCAGTTGCGCGTTGGCCGCCGGGCTGAAGACGTCATCGGTCCCGTGCACGATGAGCGTCGGCGCAGTAATGCTCGGTAGACCGTCCCACGCGTCGTGCCTGTTGCTCGCGACGAGGTGCCGAGACTTCGCGTACGACGGCATGCTCGTGTCTCCGAGTACCGGATGCGGGCCCGGATTCGCCGCCAGCCACTCCGGCGTGTACATCAGCTCGAGCAGCACCCGCTCGCTCTTCTCGGGGTCGGCCAGCGCGCGGCGGATCTCCTGGCTCCGCTCGTACCCATGCGCCGCACCCGGCGAAGTGCACCCGAGGACGAGACCCTTCACCCGGTCGGGATGGTTGATGGCGACCCACTGCGCAACCCGCCCACCCATCGAGGTGCCATAGAGGTGCACCGCGACCAGCCCGAGATCGTCCAGTACGGCGATGACATCCTCGGCGAACCCGGGCGTGCCGTAGACCTCGTCCGGCTTGTCGCTGTCACCGGTGCCGCGCCAGTCGATGGTGATGGTTCGGTACGACGCTTCGAAGTCGGCGCGGACCGGGTCCCACCAGGTGTGGTTGTTGGACTGGCCGGCCAGCAGCACGAGCGGTTGCCCGGTGCCCCGGACCTGGTAGGCGATCCGTTGGCCGTCGGTGGTTGTTGCGTGCGGCACGGGAGAAGTCTGCCTGATTCGGGCGCGAGTTAGGCTCGGGGTATGCGAGTGGTGATTGCGGGTGGACACGGGCAGATCGCGCTGCGGCTGACCAAGCTGCTGGCCGGCGACGGGCACGAGATGGTCGGGCTGGTCCGCAACCCGGATCATGAGGCCGACATCGCCGCCGCGGGTGGGCAAGCCGCCGTGCTGGATCTCGAGCAGGTCGACGCCGAGGCGGTCGCCGAGGTGCTGGCTGGTGCCGACGTGGCGATCTTCGCCGCCGGCGCGGGGCCGGGCAGCGGGAAGGCGCGCAAGGACACCGTCGACCGCGCGGCCGCGGCGCTGTTCGCGGACGCCGCCGAGCAGGCCGGCGTACGGCGCCACATCCAGGTCGGCTCGATGGGCGCCGACCGGGCCGACTCGCTGACCGACGACGAGGTGTTCACCATCTACCTGAAGGCCAAGTGGGCCGCCGAGCAGGACCTGCGGCGGCGCGACCTCGACTGGACCATCCTGCGCCCGGGCAGTCTCACCGACGACCCCGGCACCGGCCTGGTCCGGCTCGAGGACAAGACCGGCAACGGCCGGATCAGCCGCGACGACGTGGCGCTGGTGCTGGCCGGCCTCTGCGACACCCCGGCCGCGATCGGCCGGACCCTCGAGCTCGTCGCCGGCCAGACCCCGGCGGCCGAGGCACTGAAGAACCTCTGACGTTGCCACAAGCAACAGAATGTGACGGTTATGGGCGACACTCTCCGGCAGGTGCACTTCGAGCGCCTGGCCAACAGCAGCTACGAGGTCCGCAACGCCCGCGGCGGCACCATCCGGGTCGGGTCGGGCGGCGAGGACACCGACTTCACCCCGGTCGAGCTGCTGCTCGCGGCGATCGGCACCTGCTCGGCGATTGACGTCGACATCGTGGTCAGCCGCCGGGCCGAACCGACCGAGTTCACCGCGGTCGTCCGCGGTGACAAGGTCCGCGACCCCGAGGAGGGCAACCGGATGGAGAAC
The DNA here is from genome assembly GCF_053592935.1 of Kribbella sp. NPDC002412. Lineage (NCBI taxonomy): Bacteria > Bacillati > Actinomycetota > Actinomycetes > Propionibacteriales > Kribbellaceae > Kribbella > Kribbella sp. NPDC002412. The sequence continues at coordinate 173,241 of NZ_JBSFBL010000005.1, read as the reverse complement.
CTAGCGGTCGAGCTCACCATCCGCTTCCCCGAGGGCGAGGAGGGCGACAAGGCGCGGGAGGCGCTGCCGCGTGCGGTGAAGATGTCGCACGACCGGCTCTGCACGGTCAGCCGCACGGTCGAGCTCGGGACGCCGGTCACCACGACGGTCGACGAGACGGTCTAGGCGGGACGGTCTAGGCGGGACGGTCTAGGGCCAGGAACTCACTGACCGGCCGCAGCCGGGTGGTGAGCAGCTTCTGCGTGCGCTCGCCGGCCAGCCGGACGTCCGACGGTGGACCGGGGGTGAAGGGCAGCGACTGCGGGTCGAGGCCGTCGCGGGTCGCGATCATCCGGCCGAGCTCTAGGCGGTTGACGGCCTGGGGCCCGGCCACGTGCGCCGGGCCCTGGACGTCGGACTCCAGGAGCTCGAGCAGCGCGGTCGCCAGGTCGGTCACGTGCACCGGGCAGCGGATGTTGCCGGTGTACAAGGCACCCGGTCCGCCGGCCGCCAGCGCGTGCACGAGCTGCTCGGTCGACGACGTCCCGTCGTACCCGATGATCAGCGAGGTCCGGGCGATGACGGCGGCCGGGTCGATCGCTCGGACGACCGTCTCGGCCGCGGCTTTCGCTGCGCCGTACGGCGTGACCGGGCAAGGGCTCGCGTCCTCGTCGTACGGCTGGTCGCCGCCGCCGAAGACCACGTCCGTGGAGACGAAGACGAGTCGAGTGCCGCGGGCGGCGAGGGCGACGTTCGCCGGACCGTGCGCGGTCGTCACCCAGTCCGACTGCAGGAACGCGGCGTGGATGATGCCGTCCGGCCGGACCTTGCGGATGACGTCCTCGACCTCACCCCGGTCCCGGACATCCATCCGGACCCCACCCGGCACTGGCTGTCGGTAGTATGCCGGTACCACTTCGTGCTCAGCCACCCGCGCGATCTCGCCACCCAGTAGCCCAGCGGCCCCAGTGACGAGCACCCTCACCCGCTCAGCCTACGGGGAAACCTGCGACTCCGGCGTCTGCTGCGGGCCGCGGAGGGGGAGGGTCTGGGAGTAGACGAGGTTGGTGGTGGTGCTGCCGAAGTCGGTGAGCTCGTTGACGAGCTCTTCGAGGTGCGGCATCGAGGCGGCGGCGACCTTGAGGGTGTAGCAGTCCTCGCCGGTGGTCCGCAGGCACTCGAGGATCTCGTGACGCTCCTTCAGCAGCCGATGCAGCGGCTCGTGCTTGTTGCCGGGGTACTTCAGCCGGACGACGGCCAGCACCGGGTAGCCGACCTTCGTCAGGTCCACCTCGGCGCGGTACGCGGTGATGATGCCGGCCGACTCCAGCCGGCGGACGCGTTCGGTGGTCGCCGAGGCGCTCAGGTTCACCCGGCGGCCGAGCTCGGTGAGCGAGATCCGGGCGTCGTTCTGCAGCTCGGCCAGGATGGCCCAGTCGGTCGGATCGAGACTCTCGGTCATACCGCGAATATACCGGCGATTCCCCGGCGCAACCCGCCGTACGCCGGGAGGATTCTCTTCAAAACCGGGCCTTCGGCTGGCTAGCCTGATGGGCGTGGAACTCGGTGTGAACGTCCCCAACTTCGGCCCCGGCACGAACCCGGCCCGGCTGCGCGCCTGGGCCCGCACGGTCGAAGGCCTCGGCTACGACCTGCTGATGGTCTCCGACCACGTGGCGATCACGCCCGACGTCGCGGAGCAGTACCCGGCGCCGTTCTTCGACCCGTTCACCACGCTGAGCTGGCTGGCCGGCGTCACCGAGCGGGTCCGGCTCGGCACCACGGTGCTGATCGCGCCGTACCGGCACCCGTTGCTGGTGGCAAGGATGGCGGCGAACCTGGACCAGTTGAGCGGCGGCCGGCTCGTCCTGGGCGTCGGCGTCGGCTGGGCCCGGCAGGAGTTCGAGGCGCTCGGTGCGGACTTCGAAGCACGCGGCCGGGTGACCGACCAGACCCTGGTCGACATCCGCCGGGCCTGGGAGAACGAGAAGGACTACGGCGGCGGCTCGATCCCGATCTGGGTCGGCGGTCGCAGCACTCCGGGCCTGCGTCGCGCGGTCCGGTACGGCGACGCCTGGCACCCGCTGCGGGAACGGCTCGACTGGATGCGCGATGCACTGGATCGGCTGCGAGCGATCGCCGCCGAGGAAGCGCGCCCAGTACCGGAGTTCGCGCCCCGGATCCTGCTCCGGCTGACCCCGTCACCGCTGCCCGAGGACGAACGTGTCGCCGGTGAGGGCTCGCTCGACCAAGTGCTGGCCGACCTCGACGCACTCCAGGAGCTCGGCGCGCGGAGCGTCGTACTGGATCCCTTCATCGGCGATCCCGCCGAGACCGAGCGGCCCGAAGTGGCCTGGCAGGCGCTGGCGACGATCGCCGCGCACCGACGACAGGAGAACACGTGACCCCCGAAGCAGAAGGCTTCCTGCGCCGCGCGATCGAGCTGGCCGCGGCGGCCCGGCGATCCGGCAACCCGCCGTTCGGGTCGCTGCTGGTCGGCCCGGACGGGACGGTGCTCGCCGAGCAGCAGAACTCGACCATCACCGACGGCGACATCAGCTTCCACCCGGAGCTGAAGCTGGCGGTGTGGGCGGCCCGGGAGCTGGACCCGGAGACGGCCGCGGGGACGACCATGTACACCAGCTGCCAGCCGTGCGAGATGTGCTCGGGAGCGCTGGCCCGGTCCGGTCTGGGGCGGGTGGTCTACGCGTTGTCGGGTGAGCAGCTCAACGGACTCAAGACCAGCGGCAGCTTCCCCGCCGTACCGCTGGAAGGTCCGGCGCTGTACGACGAGGCGAAGGTGCCGGTCGAGGGGTACTACCCGTAGACCGGCACCCACGCGTCGATCAGATCGGGCCGAGGCAGAGCGTGTACCGCTGCGAGCCGACCTCCGAGGTGTACGCCGCCTCGTAGCCGGGGAACTGCTCGCACTTCGTGTCGTCGACGGTGTCGTCGAGCTTGCCGACGACCTTGTACTCCGCCTCGGACGACGCGCAGTCGACGACCTCCACGTCCGGGGTCGTCGAGGTGCCCTTGTTCACCACGCAGGATCCGACCGTGGCCTCGGACGCGGTGGTGATACTCAGGTTGATCGCGACGATCGCGACGATCAGCGCGATCGGGAGCAGCAGCATGGCGATCGCCGGGCGCTGCAGCAGCGGCTTGCCCGGGTTCATCGGCCGGCCCGGGGCGCCGGGGGCCGGCTCGGGGAGCTTGCGGAACTTCGACCACGGCTCGAGGTTCATCAGCATCGTGATCGGGTTGACGATCATCGAGCCGATACCCCACCAGCCCTGCCACAGGCTCTTCGAGGTCATGTCGCGGACGGTCGCGATCCCGCAGGTGCGGCAGAACGGTCCCTGCAGCTTCAGGAACCGCATCACCACGATCATGCCCTGGTGCCCGCGCACGGTCGCCTGCACGGCGGGGAACCCACCACAGAACCGGCACTGCACCGCCCCCTGCGGCACCGGCTGCTGCATGGGCTGCTGGAACTGGCCCTGCTGGGGGAACGGCTGCCCCTGCTGCGGGAAGGTCTGCTGGTGCGGCGCCTGCTGGTACTGCTGAGGCTGCTGCGGCGGGCCCTGGGTGTACTGGGGGAACTGCTCCGGCGGCGGACCGTAGCCACCCGGCTGGTTGGGGTACGGGTTCTGCGGGGGCTGCGGTGGGGATGTGGTCACGGACGCTTCCTGAAAGACGATGACGGAACAAGACGAACCACCGCACTTTACTCACCCCAGTGGTCCACCTGGGCCCCGAATGTGAAACGGTGCCGTCCATGCTCACCATCGGCCCCCTGGAACCCGCGGACCGCCAGGCCTGGCAGCGGTTGTTTGCCGGGTACAACGAGTTCTACGGCCGCACGATGCCGGACGAGTTCTACGAGCAGGCCTGGACCAGATTCCGCCAGGACACCGAGATCCACGCCCTCGGCGCCCGGCTCGACGGGCGACTGGCCGGCATCACGCACTTCCTCACCCACGCCAGTACGACGGCGGCGGACTCCTGCTACCTGCAGGACCTCTTCACCGCGCCCGAGGCCCGCGGCCAGGGCGCCGCCCGCGCGTTGATCGCGGCCGTCACCGACTGGGCGCGAGAGCGGGGCTGTGCCCGCGTCTACTGGTCCACCCACGAGTCGAACGCGACCGCCCGCCGCCTCTACGACCAGGTCGCCGAGAACCGCGGCTTCATCCTGTACGGCGTCCCGCTCTAACCGCTGTACCGATCGGCGAGCTCACGCCCCAACCGAGCCAGCTCGGCCTGCACCGACGGCGGATCGAGCACCTCGATCGAACCACCCCAGCCGGCCAGGTGCTGCGCGATCATCAGCGGCGTCGGCGCGGTCACCTTGATCCGGACGCGGTCGCCGTCCATCCCGTCGACCTCGCAGTGCCGCCCGAGCCGGTCCTGCATCACCCACAGGTGGCGTCCCTCCATCAGCACGGTCGCGGTCAGTCCGGAGCGCCGTTCCTCCATCTGCTCGACCACCTCGTTCCACGCCGCGGACAGGTCGAAGTCCGCCGGCCGCTCGAACGGCTCACCGGTCACCTCGGCCGACACGACCCGCTCGACCCGGAACGTCCGCTGCCCCTTCGGTGTCCACGCGATCAGGTACCAGATGTCGTCCTTGTCCACGAGCCCGAGCGGATCGACCACGCGCTCGGACGGCTCGCGGCCGCGGCTCGCGTAGACCAGTCGCACCTTCTTCCGCCGTACGACGGCGTCCTGCAACTGCCGCACCAGCTCCGGGCGTTCCTTCACGTTCTCGCCCCAGCGCGCCGGATCGATCACGACCGCTTCGGCCGCCGCCTCGGCGTGCTCGCGGAACGTCTGGGGGAGTGCGCGCACGAGCTTGCGCAGCGCAGCCTTCGCATCCGGTGCGATCGACGCAGCCGGCCCGACCAGCAGGAACAACGCCTGCGCCTCGGGAGCGGTCAGTCCACTGAGGTCCGTCCGCGCCCCGCCGATCAGCTGCCAGCCACCGTTGCGTCCGGGCTGTGGATAGACCGGGATCCCCGCGGTGGACAGCGCCTCGAGATCGCGCCGCGCGGTGGCGACCGAGATCTCCAGCTCCTCGGCCACCTCGGCCGCGGTCACCCGGCCGCGCGCCTGCATCAGCAGCAGCACTGCCACCAGTCGATCCGCTCGCACCCGACCATGCTCGCAGACAAACCGCTCAGCTGCTGAGCACTTATCCCAGCCACTGTCAGTGGCCGCAGAAGCACGGAAAATCAGGTCGATCCGGAAGCGAGCTCCGCTGCGACAGTAAAGACATGAGCACCCTGTCCGACACCGAGCTGCTGCGGAACATCTCCGCGGGCGACGAGTCGGCGCTCCGGATGCTCTACGAACGCCACGCCGGCTGGCTGCTGCTCCGGCTGAACCGCCGCTGCGGCAGCCAGGACGTCGTGGCCGGCGCGCTGCAGGACACCTTCGTCGCGGTCTGGCAGTCCGCCGGCCGGTTCCGCGGCGAGGGCGACGTCGCCGCCTGGCTGTGGGGGATCTCGATCCGGCGGCTCGTCTCCGCGCTCCGCGGTCACCCGGCCGCCGACCCGCTCGGCGATGACGTCGTCGGCTCCGCCGTACCGGCCGTCAACAGCGCCGAGGACGAGTTGCTGCGCGGAGTCGAGTACGGCGACGTCGGGCGCGCACTGCGCACGCTGCCACCGGAGCTGCGCGCGACGCTGCAAGCGACGGTGATCGACGGGCTGACCACGAAGGAGGCGGCCGTGCTGCTCGGCGTACCGCAAGGCACCGTGAAGAGCCGTCTTCGGGTGGCCAAGAGCCGCCTGCGCGACCAGTTGATGCCGACGCGGGACGGGAGGATCTGATGACCTGGCACCTTGGTCCCGAACTGCTGGACCGCTACGCCGACGGTGACCTGGACCTCGCCCGCCAGTCCGCGGTCGAGACCCACCTGGTCGCCTGCGCCGACTGCCGCCGGCTGACCTCGGCCAAGGCGCCGGAGGACCTGCTCGCCGACATCTGGCAAGGCATCGAGATCGCCACCGCCCGGCCGCGGCTGCCCTGGCCGCTCCGGCTGGTGCAGAAGCTCGGCCTCGCCGAGACCGACGCCATCGTCCTGCGTGCCTCGAGTGCGCTCTACCGGCCCTGGTTGCTCTCGCTCGTCGGCGCGTTCGTGATCGGGATCGGCGGGTCGATGCTGCCGGCCGCGCAGCAGCGCGCGTTCTACCTGCTCTTCGCTCCGTTGCTCCCGGCAATCACGGTCGCGGCGGCCTACGACACGACTGACCCGATCCGCGAGCTGGCGGCGGCCACGCCGTTCAGCAAGATCCGAATCGCCCTGCTGCGCACCGCATCCGCAGTCGCTGTTGCGCTGCCCGTCGTACTGCTCGCTGGGCTGGTCCTGCCGTTCGTCGGCGCGGACGCCTTCGCCTGGCTGCTGCCGTCACTGACTCTCACGCTGCTCGCGCTCACGCTGCTGACCTGGTGGACCGCACCGGTCACCGCCTGGGTCGTCGCCGTTCTCTGGCTCTCAGTGGTCGGAGTGCTGCGGTCGGCCGATCAGCTCAGTGCAGTCGACACCCCGTTCGCTCAGTTGGCCTTCGCTGTCGCAGCCCTCCTGGCGCTGGCCGCTCTTGCCATCCGGCTCACCTCGCACCATGCACCAGGAGGCTACGCATGACACCCCAGATCGCCGTCCTCGACGGCGTCACCAAGTCGTACGGCGGTACCGAGGTGCTGCACCGCACCGACCTCGGCTTCGACCGCGGTGTGATCGGCCTGCTCGGCCCGAACGGCGCCGGCAAGTCGACGATGCTCCGGCTGCTCGCCACCGCGATGCCGCCGACCGCCGGCCGGATCGTGGTCAGCGGCCACGTCGTCACTGGTGGGATCGCCGACCGTACGGCGGCCCGTCGCCGGCTCAGCTACCTGCCACAGGAGGTCGGCATCCCGCGCCGGATGACCAGCTTCGGCTTCCTCGACTACATCGCCGTACTGAAGGAGTGGAAGGACACCGACGCACGGCACCGCGAGGTCAACCGCGTCCTCGGCCTGGTCGGACTGGCCGACCGGCGCACGAAGCGCGTGGCCGCGCTGTCCGGCGGCCAACGCCGGCGACTCGCCCTCGCGCAAGCGCTGATGGGTGAGCCCGAACTGGTCGTGCTCGACGAACCGACGACCGGCCTCGACCCGGAGCAACGGGCGTCGCTGCGCGGCATCCTGTCGTCGTACGCCGATCGCGGCGCCGTGCTGATCGCGACCCACCAGACCGAGGACGTGTCCGCGCTCTGCGACCGGGTGATCATCCTCGACGACGGCCGGATCCGGTTCGACGGCTCGGTCGCCTCGCTGATCGCGATGGCCGAAGGACAGGTGTGGATCGGCGCCGAGGTGAACCCCGGCGCCTTGTCCTCCTGGCGTACCGGAACCGGTGAGGTGCGATCTCTCGGCGGCGTTCCGGCCGTGGGCAGCCGCCCGGCCGAACCGGCGGTCGAGGACGCGTACCTGCTCGTCCGGAGCGAGACGATGATCGGAGAACCGCGATGACTACCGCTGTGGTCGCCGCCCGGCCGGCGTCGATGCTCGGCCAGTTGGCGCGCAAGGAGATCGCCCGCTACGCGTCCCACCCGCTGTTCCTGGTCGGCGCCGCGCTGGTCGCGCTGAGCTCGATCGGGAAGCCGGACGGGAACATGTCGTCACTCGGCAACGTGATCGCTCCGGCGGCGGGGTTCGGCGTGATCGGCCTGCTGGTGATGGCGTCGCTGACCCGGACCTCCGACCAGATCGCAGCGGCCGCCGGCGCGGTCGCGGTGACCGAACGGACCCGGACGCTTGGGCTGGTCTGTGCGCTGATCGTGCCGTTCGCGGCCGGCCTGTGCTGGCTCGCCTGGGCGATCTGGGCCTACCGGCACTGGCCGCCGCCTCCCTACGGGGCGCCGTTCGGCGGCATCGGCGACGGCTGGGTCGTCGCGAACTTCGTCGCGCTCGGCGTGCTCCCGGCTCTTGGCGGCCCGGTCCTCGGGCTGTTGGTCGGGCGCTGGGTGCCGCGGCGTGGTGCCGCACCGCTGTTCGCCGTACTGCTGGTGGCCGAGACGATCCTCATGCAGGGGCTGTTCGAGTCGCTGCGGTACATCCGGCTGGTCGTGCCGTGGACCTACTTCAGCGGTCCGTACGGCGTGGAGGGCGACGCCGACCGGATGATGATCCTGACCGGGTCGCCGTACTGGTACTGCGTGTACCTGGTGGTGCTGTGCGCGCTGGGCGTCGTACTCGCGTTGCTGCACGACCGTGAGCGTCCACGCCGCCCGTTGCTGATCCTGCTCGGTGTCATCGCGCTGGTCGCGGTGGTCACGGCGACGCTGGCGATCACCACCGGGGTGCAGAACGTCATGATCAACCCGCTGCCGTCACAGCCATGATCCGGTACGCCGCCCGCGCCGTCCCCTGGGGTCTCCTCGGGATCGGCACAGGGCTTGTGGTTGGGCTGCTCTTGCTGGTAGAGCGCTGGCCGTACGAGCTGTGGCCGTTGCAGGGCGCCGCTGTCGGGTTGCTCGCGGCAACAGTCGTCTGGTGCTACCCGGAACCGGCCGCCGCGGTCGTCGACACGTTGCCGCGTGGTCTCGGCTGGCGTACGGCGGCACGCTCGGCCGGTGCAGTCGCGGTCGTGTTGCTGTGGCTGGTCGCCGTACGGGAGACGCGGCCTGGGTACTTCGGTCACGCGCTCGACGTCGCCTGGCAGGGGATCGCCCTGGCGGTCGCGGCGGCTGGGTTCCTCACTTGGCTGCGGTCCCGCGGATCCGACGGCCCGGCGCGAGCGGTGTCGGCCGGGATCGTCGGAGTCGCGTTGTTCGTCGCCTTGGCCCGCCCGTTCGCGGACGCCGTACCCGTGTTTCCTTACATGGCGGACGACGACTGGGCCAGGAGCCGCTGGCTCTGGGCATCACTGCCCGCGGCCGTCGTCCTGCTCACCCTGGTCAGCTTGGCGCACCCTCGCCGACCAGGCCGTCGATGGACTCGCGGATGAGGTCGGCGTGGCCGGTGTGGCGCGCGTACTCCTCGATCATGTCGACCAGGATGTAGCGCAGGCTCGCCGACCGGCCGTTGCGGGACCGCTTCGCGAGCTGGTCGATGCCGCCGGTGCTCAGCGCCTCCTCGACGGCCTTCCGGGACCGATCGACCGCGTCCTGCCAGAGCGTCATGAGCTGCTCGGGGGAGTCGGCGGCGGCGCTCTCCCACTCCCAGTCCGGGTTCGCGTCCCAGTCCACCGCGTCCCACGGCGCAGGCAGCTCCCGGTCGTGCAGCCGGCCGGTGAAGTAGTCGTCCTCGACCAGGGCAAGATGCTTGAGCAGGCCGCCCAGCGTCAGGGTCGACGGCGGGTGCTTGGCCGCGAGCCCGTCCGCGTCGAGGCCGCCGCACTTCCAGGCGAAGGTCCGGCGGTTGCGCTCCAGCGCGCCGATCAGGGTGTCGACCTCGCTGCCGGCGATCGGCGGCTCCTGCGGAATCCCGTTCTCCATGGCGCCACCCTACAAACTGTTCCGGACGGTTCCCTTCCGGAATAGTGTCCCTATGGCGTACGACGAGAGTCCGACGGCGCGGACGCTGATGGTGCTCGAGCTGATCCAGAACAGTCCGGGGATCACCGCCGAGCAGCTCGGGGACAAGCTCGGCGTCTCCGAGCGAGCCGCCCGGCGGTACGTGGCGATCCTGCGCGAGGCCGACGTGCCGATCGAGTCCGTCCGCGGCCCGTACGGCGGTTACCGGGTCGGACGCGGGTTGCGGCTGCCACCGCTGATGTTCAGCACCACCGAGGCGCTCGGCCTGGTGATGGCCGTGCTCGAGGGGCCGCGTGGCGCGGACGACCCGGTCGAGGTCGCGCTCGGCAAGATCATCCGGGTGCTGCCGGAGCCGATCGCCCGCGCGACGGACGCCGTACGGCGGGTGAGCGCGCGCGGGCCTGACCCGGGGGCGCGGACACCCGACCCCGAGATCACCGCGCAGCTCGTGACGCACAGCACCGCCCAGCGCCGAGTGCAGCTGTACTACGAGCGCTGCCCGGGGGAGGGCTGGACGATGGACGTCGACCCATGGGCGGTCGTCGTACGACGGGGCCGCTGGTACCTGCTGTGCTGGTCGCACACGAAGTCGGCCAAGCGTGTGCTGCGCGTGGACAAGGTCAAGCGGGTCGATCCGCTGGACACGACATTCGTCCCACCCGGGGACCTCGATCCGCTGGCGGCGGTGGAGGAGCATCTCGCGCTGGGCTGGAAGTACAAGATCGAGGTCGTCATCGACGCTCCGATCGCGGACGCGGCCTGGTGGATCCCGCGCAGCATGGGCCGGCTGGAGGCGATCGACGCGGACCACACCCGCCTGCTGGCCAGCACCGACGAGCCGGACTGGTACGCGTCGCAGCTGACCGCGATCAAGGCGCCGTACCGTATTCTCGGCTCGCCCGAGTTGCAGGAGGCCAGTCACGCGCTGGGCCGACGTTTGCTGGAGGCAAGCAGCTGTGACTGAGATCGAGTTCGCCGGGGAGATCTGGTACTGGCGCGGGCCGGCGCCGTTCTTCTTCATCACGGTCCCGGAGCAGGAGAGCGCCTACTTCGAGGCCGAGTCGAACTTCGTCACCTACGGCTGGGGGATGATCCCGGTCCAGGCCGAGATCGGCGGCACCGTCTGGGACACCTCGATGTTCCCGAAGGACGGCCGGTACATCCTGCCGGTCAAGACCGCGGTCCGGCGGGCCGAGGACCTCGACGACGGGGACGTGCCGACCGTGCGGCTCCGGCTGCGCAGCTGGAAGGTCAGCTGAAAAACTGTCGGCGGCCCGGTCTAGCGTTCTTCGAGCACTCGGCAAGAGGGAGGGAACCCCCAGATGTCCACGTTGTCAGGACGGCCAAACACAGCACTGCTCGTCATCGATGTCCAGACCGGCGTCGTGTCGGAAGGGCACGAGCGCGACCAGGTGGTGGCGAACATCAACACACTGGTCGACAAGGCCCGTGCCGGCGGCGTGCCGGTGGTGTGGGTTCAGCACAACAGCGAGAACCTGGTGAAGGACAGCGAGGACTGGCAGCTCGTCCCGGAGCTGAAACGGTCCGAGTCCGAGCCGCTCGTCCACAAAACCTTCGCCGACTCCTTCGAGGACACCGACCTCGAGAACGTGCTCGCCCAGGCCGGGATCGGCCGGCTGTTCGTCAGCGGCGCGCAGACCGACGAGTGCATCCGCTCGACCATCCACGGCGCCTTCGTCCGCGGGTACGACGTGACGCTCGTCGGCGACGCGCACACCACCGAGGACCTCTCCGAGTACGGCGCCCCGACGCCGGACAAGGTGATCGCCCACACCAACCTGTACTGGCAGTACCACAAGGCCCCCGGCCGGACCGCCGCGGTCGAGAACACCGCGGAAGTGACCTTCAAGGAGTCCTAAGCCGACGTCTGCCCGTCGACCCAGGCAGGGAAGCCGTCGCGCCAGCTCGGGTACTTCGGCGTCCAGTCGAGCTCCTTGCGCGCCTTCTCGTTGGATGCGCCGCGCACACTGGTCATCTGGGCGAGCACGAACTCACCGGCGAGCAACCGGCCGAGCCACCCCGGCACGTGCATCGGCGGCTTCGCGCCGGCCACCTCGGCCAGGTACGGCAGCCACTCGGCGACCGGTGCCGGATCGTCGTCGACGATGTTGTAGACGCCAGGTTTCCCGCGCTCGATCGCGGCGAGCGTGGCGGCTGCGGCGTCCCTGGTCTCGATGAACGACCAGATTCCGGCGCCACCGGCGACGACCGGCATCTGCCGTTTGCGCACCATCTCGACCATCGCGTCCGAGGCGCCCGGCCCGTAGAAGGTGCCGTAGCGCAGGACGATTCCCTCCGGGGCCTTCTGCTGCACGGTCGCGTCGACGTACTTGATCGCGGCGAGCGTCTGGGCCGCCGACGGCACCGGCTTGCTGATGACCGGATCGGTCTCGGTCTTCACCGGGCCGCCGGACTGGTCGTAGATGAAGTTGTGGCCCTGGGCGACGACCCGGCGGACGCCGGCGCGCTCCGCGGCCGCCAGCAGGTTGTCCGTGCCGCGGGTCCGCAGCTCGTTGGTCGCCGCGAACACCTGGTCGACCTTGCGGAGGCTGCGCATCTCGGTCAGCGCGGTCATCTGGTGCACGATCACCTCGGGCTCGGCGGCGCCGACGGCGGCGATCACCGCCTCGCGATCCAGCCCGTCCACGACGACCGCCTCGGCGCCCGCCGTACGCAGCTGCGCGACCTTGCCGGGGGACCTCGTCGTGGCAGTGACCTGGTGACCCGCCGCGACCAGCCCGGTGACCAGGTGCCGGCCGAGTGCGCCGGTCGCTCCGGTGACGAAAACACGCATTGTCGTTCCCTTCCCATCGTGTTGTCGTCTTCCAGACACCGCCTGCCGCCTCCCTGTGACATCCGGTCTCCGGAGGATCCCCCAGGCGGGTCCGATCGGCGCGGACATAGGATCGGCGGCATGGCGACACGGCTGGTTCAGGTGACGATCAAGGCGCGGGACGACTCCGCCGTCGGCAGGTTCTGGGCCGACGCGCTCGGCTGGGGCATCGACAGCGAGGGACCCGGCGTGACCAACGTCGAGCCGGAGGGCTTCAGCTACCCCGATCCCGTCGCCGTGTGCATCGACGTCCTGGCCGTCCCGGAGCCCAAGACGGTGAAGAACCGCGTGCACCTCGACCTCGCCACCACCTCGGCGGCCCACCAGGAAGAACTGGTCGCACGCCTGAAGGAGCTCGGCGCGACGCCGGCCGACGTCGGCCAGGGAAACGTGCCGTGGACGGTCCTCGCCGACCCGGAGGGCAACGAGTTCTGCGTGCTCGAGCCTCGAGCGATCTACCAGGAGACCGGACCGATCGCCACCGTGGTCGTCGACTGCACGGATCCGCGGGCGATGGCCCGGTTCTGGGGCGAGGCGATGGACTGGACCGTGCACGAGGTGACCGACGATCATGCGCGGTTGCGTTCGGCCAAGGGCGTCGGGCCCTACCTGGAGTTCGTCCCCACGCCCGATCAGAAGACGGGGTTGAACCGCGTCCATCTCGACGTCCGGCCGTACCCCGGTGACGATCATGCCGCGGAGGTGGCACGACTGAAGGCTCTCGGCGCCACCGACGCCGACGTCGGCCAGGGCGACGTCCCGTGGGCCGTCCTCGCCGACCCCGAGGGCAACGAGTTCTGCGTCCTCACCCCACGCTGAAATCCGGTGCCCCGGTGGCCGGGGCACCGGTAGGCTGACCGGACACGACTGGCGCGGGTGGGCCGACCACCGGGGAGTGACAGCAGGGCATCGACCGCCTGGGTGCCCGAGGCAACGATGCTGAGGAGCCTGGTCGTGCCCCGTGTTCCGCACCGTGTTCTGCACCTGTCCGATACCCATGTCAGCCGGACCGGACCGGATGAGGACGGCGTCGACGGCGTCGCCGCACTGCGGCAGCTGCTGTACGACGTCCGCGACGTTCCGGCGCTGGACCTGGTGGTGGTCAGCGGTGATGTCGCCGACGACGGTTCCCGTGAGGGATGTGAGGTTGTCCGGTCGCTGGTCGGCGCGTTCGCGGCCGAGCGGGGGATCCCGCACATCTACAGCACCGGGAACCACGACCGGCGGGAAGGCTTCGCGGCCGCTCTCGGCTTCGGCCACCTCGGCCCGGATGGCTCACCGATCGGGCGCCGGGCCGACGTCGAAGGTGTGATCGCGGGCGTGAGCGAGGTGGACGGGCTGCGCGTGATCACGCTCGACAGCCTGGTCCCTGGTGAGACGCACGGCGTGTTGGGTCGGGATCAGCTCGACTGGCTCGCCGCGGAGTTGGCGACTCCGGCGCCGGCCGGCTCGATCGTCGTACTGCACCATCCGCCGATCTTCGTGGACGCGATCCCTTACATGGAGGCCGTCGTACTGCAGGAGCCTTCGGCACTGGGCGACGTACTCGCGGGGACGGATGTGCGCGCCGTGCTCTGCGGTCATCTGCATCACCAACTGTCGGGCGCGGTGGGGGACAAGCCGGTGTGGGTGACGCCGGGTGTCGTCACCCGGATCGACCTGACTGCTCCGAGCACGCTTGCCCGCGGTGTTCTCGGCGCCGGCGCGAGCGTCGTCGACCTGGGCGCGTCGCCGATGGTCTACACGTTGCACGCGCGCGACCCGCGCGCCAACACCGAGGTCTACACCTACAACCCGCTCACCGGCGAAGTTCTATGAGACTGCCGTCGGCGGCCATCCTGGACCGTCCACGGCGACAGGGACAGCCGCTCGGCGAGGACTTCGGTGCACAGGCCGACCCCGGCCACCAGGCGATCTGCTTCCCAGGCCGCCATGAGCGCATTGTCAGCCCGGCGCTGTCGTGGCCGGCAAGCCGCGTGCGGCGTGGTTGCCCGGGGCGACGTGGTCAGCGGTCGACGGCGAGCCGAGCGACGGCGGCGTCGAGGTCGTCCTCGGTGGGCAGGGTGTAGACCCGGGTTGAGTCGAGCGAGGCGTGGCCGAGGAGTTCGGCGACGGTGACCAGGTCGATGCCGGCGCGGACCAGGTCGGTGCCGAAGGAGTGTCGTAGCACGTGTGGGGTGACCTGGTCTGTCAGGCCGGCGGCGTGCGCGATGCGGGCGATGATCGTGTCGGCCGCACGCGCAGACAGTCGGCCACCGGTGCGGTTGAGGAACACCGCGGGGTTGGTGTCGCTGCCGGGCCAGCTGGGCCGCTCGGCGAGCCAGGCGTCGAGTGCGGTGCCGAGTTCGGTGTGGACCGGGACGCTGCGGTGTTTGCGGCCCTTCCCGCGGATCCGCAGCCGGCGTCGCCGCTGGGTGGTGGGCAGGTCGTTCAGGTCCAGGCCGACGGTCTCGGCGATCCGGGTGCCGGCCAGCCGCATCAGCGCCGCCACCGCGCGTTCCCGCGGCGGCGCGGACTGGGCGGCGCGTTGCCAGCGCAGGTCGTCGCGACCGACCAGTGCCCTGGGTGCCCGCCGGGCGGGGAGGTCGATGCGGGCGACCTGGTCGCCGTCGAGCTTGCCGAGGCCGCGGCGGATCGCCAGGTCCGATACGGCGGCGAGCGCGCCGTTCACGGTCGCCGGCGCCCGCTGCAGCGTGCCGTGAAGGTAGGTCTTGTAGTCGCGGGCGGCCCAGGTGGCCGCGGCTGGGTCGGTGAGTGGGTCGCCGTCGACCGCGGCGTCGGCCAGCCAGGCCAGGTACATCCTGACCCTGGACAGGTAGGTACGCCGGGCCTGCGCGGTCAGGTCCGCCCGGGCGAGGTCGCCGGCGTATTGGTCGAGCACCGCCATCAGCGGCGTCGGCAGAGACGTCGGTCTGCGACCCCGCCGGCCGGGCACCTTGTTCGCTGAATCGGTTGTGGGTGGTTCCACCGGCGCCGGGGAGGTGTTCTCTGAACTCACAAGAGCGATCGTATTAGAGAATCCATGTTCTCTGAACCGGCGTAGGATAGAGGGTGTCCGGACCGACGACACTCCAATCCTGAGGTGCCAGCCACACCGGCTTCCCGCAAGGAAGACGCCATGTCCGTCTTGCACCGCAACCGAAAATCACCGAAGACCCCGGCGGATCCCGCTGATACGGCCGCTGCGGATCCAACACCCGCAACAATCCTCACCCCTGCAACCTCGACCGAGCCAGCAGCGGCACCGGCGCCTCGCACCCGCACGGGTGCCACCTGGGTCGGGATCAGCGCCGCCGTGCTCACGCTCGTGGTGCTGATCGTCATCTTGCTGCAGAACACCGGCAGCGTCGCGGTCAGCTTCCTGTGGATGGACGGGTCCGTGCCGCTGGCGCCGGCCCTGCTGATCGCCGGCGTCGGCATCGGCGCCATGGTGGTCGGCACCGTTCGGAGTGCGTCGTGATCGTCATCCTGGGGCTCATCATCTTGCTCGCCGCGGTGATCGTCGGCGTGGCCGGTGTTCTCGGCAACGGTGGCGGAGCGCATACGCTCACCGACGACGGGTTCGCGGTGTTCGGCTACCACGTGACCGGCTCCACAGGCACGCTGTTCCTCTACGGCATCGTGGTCGGGGCGGTCGCCCTGTTCGGGTTGACGCTGCTGCTGGCCGGCGCGCGCCGTACCTCCCGCCGCGGCAGCGTGGCGCGCCGCGGGCTCAAGCAGTCCCGCCGCGAGACCGCCGCTGCCAGCCAGGCTCGCGACGACCTCATCGATGAGCGCGACACCGCCCGCGCCTACACGGCGAGCGCGCTGGGGAGCGGCACGCCCCGCGGCGACCACCGCCAGCTCAACCCAGACGACGGTCGCCGGAGCAGACTGCACCTGTTCGGACGGCGATCCGCTCCCCGGCAGGGGGACGCCACACACCCAGAGTCGCCGACCGTCAGGCCGCCCTCCGATGGCCCTGGCGATCCGCCCGCTCCCGCAGAATGACTCACGAAAGGTCGCACCCATGGGTATCGCCAAGAAGATCGCGCAGAAGGCCGAAGCGGTCAAAGGCGGCGCCAAGAAGATCGTCGGCCGCGCCACCGGCAACCGGCGCCTGCAGGCCGAAGGCCGCGGTGACCATGCCAAGGCCGACGCCAGACAGGCCGGCGCGAAGATCAAGGACGCCTTCAAGGCCTTCAGGCGCTGACCACTCCCCACCGTCGACCCGAATCCACAGCCGGCGGCGCGAGCCAACGTCCTCCGTCGGGCGATGCGTGACAGCTGTACGCCACCTGATGCGCGTAGGTGAGGTTGGCGCAGTCGGACTCGTCCACGACGTACTCGACCTACGGGCCCGACCTGAGCGCGGTCGTTACCTGCGCCAGTGAACACGCGGCCACAAGACGCGTGAGACGTGGCTGACGCTCCCGCATGCCGGCCATGTCAGTGAGCTCAGGAGTAGTCGCGCGTTTCCAGTTCGGTGTGGGCGAGGGTGTCCACCAGTTGGCCGACCGTTCGCTGTCGCAGCAGAGCCTCTGGCAGGGGTTTGTCGACCTGGACTCCGTAGCGGTTGCGGCGGCCGTGCTTGTCCTTGACCACGTATCCGGCTTCCACCAGATCGGTGACGATGCCGAATGCCGCGCGCTCGGTGATGCCGAGCGCGCTCGCGATCTCCCGCAGCCGCACGCCAGGGTCGTGGGCGATGCACAGCAGCGCCAGCGCATGGTTCGTCAGGAAGCCCCAAGCCATGACCTAGAGCATACCGGATGTCCAGATCTAGGAACTGTATTGCCAGTATTGAAGTACTAGCGTAGGTTCGGTTGTGGAACTGGTTTACGGGTCTACGTGAGCCGCTCCACCACAGGAAGGCACATCATGCGCTGCACGCGCGTCGCTCTGTATGACATCAAGTCCGGCACCTTCGACGAGGTAGTCAGCCAGACCAAGTCCGGGATGGTTCCCTTGTTCAAGGACAGCAACGGCTTCGTGTCCTACGGGGTTGCCCAGGTCGACAAGGCCGCTTTCGTCTCCATCAGCACCTGGGAGACCCGGGCGCAGGCTGACGCGGCCGCCGAGAAGGCCGCGGACTGGGTGAAGGCCAACAGTCGGGACCGTTTCACCCTTCGCGACAACTACGTCGGTGACCTCGCCATCGACACCGGCCATCGCGAGCCGGCGCCGATCACCCACTAGATCGTCCAGGTAGCGAGCCCCGCCGCGCATCGCGGCGGGGCTCGCCCCATTGTCTGACCGCCACCAGGGCGCTGCGACGTGCTGACGCCGACGCAGACGCCGGCGGTCTGTGAAAGCCGGCGGCGTTTGTTCGTCGAATCGGAGGGCAGTTGCGCTGGCCGGTGGCAGAAGTCAGCGGGTCGCCTCGGCGGCCTCCTCGATCAGGCCGGCGGTGGTCTGGGGGTGACTGATCATCACGACGTGGGACGAGGTCGGCACTTCGACGACTTTGCGGAACTTCGCACGGCGGTACATCCAGCGCTCGCACTCCGGCGGGATAGCCTTGTCCTGGCCGGCGACCAGACCCCACGACGGGATCGTCCGCCACGCGGCGGCTTGAGTCGGGTAGATGAACGAGTCTGCATCGAACGGACGCTGCGTGGCCTGCAGCAGCCGGAACGCACTTGTGGACAAGTCGGCGGCGAAGGCTGCCTGGCCATCCTTGCTCAGGTACAGGTCGATGCCGGTGGTGCCGTCGGGCTTGGTGTACGGGAGGCCGACGCTTACTGGCGCGACGAGGCTGCCTGGGAACTTGTTGATGAGCTGGCCCTGTGTCTCGCCCACATCGGGCGCGAACGCCGCGACGTAGACCAGCGCTTTGACGTTGCTCTTTCCGGCAGCGGCGTTGGTGATGACAGTTCCACCCATGGAGTGTGCGACCAGCACGATCGGTCCACTGATGGAGTCCAGCAGACTCGCGATGTACGGGGCGTCTGTGGGGATACCTCTCAGCGGGTTCGATCCCGCGATCGTGGTGTAGCCCTTGCGCTGCAGTGCCTGGATCGTTCCGTTCCAGCACGACGAATCGGCGTAGCCACCGTGCACCAAGACGATGGTCGGCTTGGCCCTCGACCCCGACTTGACAGTCTGGCTTGTGGCAGCGGTTGCTGCGTCCGCACCGAGGGCGGTCGTCATGAGTGCGGCTGACCCGGCGATCGCGGCGCCGGACGCCAGCACCTGGCGGCGTGAGATATTCGTGCCCATGGTGATTTCCTCATTTCATTGACTGTGCCGACTTGGTTGGGCGGCGCCAGCCTGGGTCAGCTGAGTGACTGGACGGCGGTGTGGATGAGGTCGGCGACCGCGTCGGGTTGGGAGATGTAGACCGAGTGGCTGCCGCTGATCTCGCGGACTGTGGCGCCGGTCCGCTCGGCCATGGCCCGCTGTGCCGGTGGCGGGATCATCCGGTCGTCACTGGCGACGAGGTACCAGCTCGGCTTGAACCGCCACGCAGGCTCGGTGACCGTGCCATCGAGGGCGCCGACTCCCCAGGGGACTTGCGATTCGGCCATGAAGGCCGCCTCGTCGGCGGACAGGTCGCCGGCGAATGAGTCGTGGAACTTGTCGCGGTCCAGGAACAGGTGGCCGTCTCGCGGCGGCAGGATCGGCGGGACCGGTGCCCCCGGCGGCGGGTCGGCGATGAGGCTGTTCACCGACTCGCCCTTGTCCGGGGCAAAGGCTGCGATGTAGACGAGGCCGGCAACCCGGGAGTCGCTGCCGGTCTCGGTGATCACCACGCCACCGTAGGAGTGACCCACCAACAGCACACGCCCCTCGACGTCGTCGAGGACCTGCTTCGTCGCCGCGACGTCGCCTTCGAGGGAGACGGTGGGATTTTGGACGACCGCGACGCGGTGTCCTTGGGTGCGGAGCCGGTCGTAGACACCTCGCCACCCCGACCCGTCGACGAAACCGCCGTGCACCAGCACGACCGTAGGACTGCTGCTCATGGTGACCTCCTTGTCACAGGAGTGCGACGCCTGCGCACTGACGACCTGTTGCCATCAGCCTCTGCGCGCCACCGCCGCGATCCACGGACGAAAGCGCACACGTTGCGGACCACAGTGCACACCCGAACCGGACGATTGCCGGGTGCCTGTGGCGGTGGTCTACTGGGCTCGTCGAGGAGGAAGGCATGGGGGAGTCTGTTGTCAGCACCGACACGGTCGATCCGTCCGACCGCGAAGCCTTCTGGCACCACGTGCTCGCCGACACCTTCGCCGCGGTCCAGCTCGGGCAGTGGACCGGTCACGGATTGGAACCAGCCGCCCAGCTGAGCGCGACACGGCGCGGGCGGCTGCTGTTCGCCGAGTTGGAAGCCACTCCGCACGTGCACCGGCGGACGCCTCGACAGATCCGGCAGGCAGATGCCATGTTCTTTCAGGCGGCGATCCTCACCAAGGGTGCAGCCTCGCTGGAACAAGAGGGACGGATCGCACAGCTCAGCCCCGGCGACCTGGTGGTCTACGAGAACTCGCGACCGTTCACGTGGACCTTCGCCGATCCGTGGGCGGTCACGGTCCTGTCGATCCCTAGCGAGGCAGTCAGCCTCACCGACTCGGAGCGGCGAGCCATGAGCGCGCGGCGACTCTCCGGGCAGAACGGTCTGTCCGGCGTCGTCGCGCGGCTCGTCCTGGATCTCACTCGCCATGCCTCCGAGATTCCTGAGGGTCAGTCGGAGCGCTTCCTCGCGCATACGACCGACCTGGCAATCTCGCTGTTCGCGACCTCCGCCAACGCCGAGTACATCGACGCGCGGCATCGCACCATGCTCGATCGCATCAAGGGGCACATCGATACGCACTTCCGCTACCCCGGCCTGACACCCGACGACATCGCGGCGGCCGCGAACATCTCGACGCGTTACCTCCACAAGCTGTTCGAGGCCGAGCACCAAACCGTCACTCTTTACCTGCGGGGCCTGCGACTGCGGTGCGCACGACAAGAACTGCTCGACCGGCGGCTCGCTCACCGCAGCGTCGCCGACATCGCGCACGGCTGCGGCTTCGGCGACCTCAGCGGCTTCAACCGCGCCTTCAAGGCTGCATACGGAACGACTCCGAGCGACCTACGACGCCGAGCTGACTCCAGGTCCCCCTAGCCCAGGCCACTCCGATCTGTCGCGGCCGGTCACTGCCACCAGGCGGGCCGCACGGTGCCGGCGGTCCCGCTGCTGGCTTCAGTTGCTCCTCGGCTTCGGTGCGGCGCTGGCGCAGGTGCTTCAGGGAGTCCTCCAGCGCGGCGACCTCGCCAAGCCAAGCGCGCGTGCGGACCACGTCGGCGTAGAGCAGCAGATCCTCGTCCTGAAGCTGGTCCAGGCGCTTCGCCCGGAGGCGGATCATCGGAACCTGCTGCTGAAGTCATGGTTCACTCCTAGATGCTGGTCTCCTCGGACCGGCACCCGAGCACGGATGGGGCACGCATGACCACCTCCGTGGTTCCACGCGCTCAGACCGACCCGTGGACATCGCGAGGCGGGGACGCGCAGGTCGACCGCTATGAGAACAGAGTCCACAGTGTGGTGCCCGATGTCCATGGACCAGAGACCCGGTGAACAGCGGACAGCGCGGCTCCTCAAGGCCGAACCATGGCGCCCGGGCGCCGCCCCGGGCTGCCTCGAGGTGCACCCGGCTGTGCGTCGTCGCGCAACCGGATGACCCTACAGCACCGATTCGTTGCCCTCAGCCACGTCGAGTCTGGACGCCACGCTGGCCGCGGTGAGGTCGATCCGGCTGTCCCTGTCGAGTCGGAACCGCCCGTATGGGTTGGTGTGTGACCAGAACAGCGGGCCGCGGCGGCTGGTGACCTTCACACCGCCGGCGGTGCCGTCGACCAAGGCCTGGTCCAGCCGGGTGAGCGCATCGGTCAGTCGTTGCTTCAGGCCCGTGATGAAAGCGGTCGGGTCGACCGGCTGCCGCAGCGCGGCGTAGTGCACCTCGCGGGCGTGCTCGAAGTCGCCGGGCAGGTCGTCCTCGGAGTTGCAGCGAGCCAGTCAGCCTTGGGCCGCTTCGGTGAGGGCGGCGACGAGGGCTGCGGTGGCGGGTGGGTCGGGCGGTTCGCCGTACGTCGCCGCGTAGACGTGGCGACGTGATCCCGGGAGCTCGGTCGCGAAGATCCCGTCGGTCCGATGGGCACGGAGGGCCAGTCCGGGCATCGTGGTCACGCCGAGACCGGCGGCGACCAGGGTCTGCATGACGACCATGTCGTCGGAGGTGTAGCCGATCGTCGGCTCGTAGCCTTCCTCGGCGCACACCGACAGCAGGTGGCTGCGGCACCGGGCACAGCCCGCGATCCACGTGGCGTCGTGGAGGTCGGCAAGTTGTTGCTCTTGGCTCGGTGACAGCAGGTAGACCGGGTCGTCGAGTAGGTGGTGCAATCGGACGCCGCTCGGTTCGGGCTCGGTCTCGTCGTACCGGAAGATCACCGCGACGTCGACCTTGCCGGTGCGAAGCAGCTCGAGCGCCTCGGGTGGATGCATGTCGGTGAGACCGATCTGCAGACCGGGATGCGTCCCGGCGAGCGCAGTCACCGCGTGCGGGATCAGCGATCCGATCGCGGACGAGAACCCGGCGAGCCGGACTCGCCCGGCGGTGAGCCCGACGTGCGCGGCAAGCTCCGCGTCGACGGCATCGATCCGCCCGAGGATCTCGGCCGCCCGGTCGGCCAGCAGCTGACCGGCCGCCGTGAGCCGGATACCGCGTCCGACCCGTTGCAGCAGCTGCGCACCCGTCTCGGCCTCGAGCCGAGCCAGATGATGGGTCACCGACGGCTGCGAGTAGTGGAGCTCCCTCGCGGCTGCCGTGACGGAACCGTGTCGCGCGACCGCCTCGATCACGCGCAAGCGAGTGACGTCCAGCATGCATCAACTCTATCTATCGATGAGCATGAAGATTGGCATTGGACGTTATAGGTCCGCCGCGCGCACGCTCGATACATGACAACCACACTGATTCACCCACTGACCGCGTTGATCGACGGCGTACGGACTGCCGTCAGCAAGCACGCGAACTGGTCGGACACTGCCGAGCTCGTGTCCGACCAGCTCCGCCTGCACCTGCCGCGCCCGGAGGACGTCCTGACCGCCGAGCAGCGCGACGGCTCACCCGAGAGCTACCGCAGCCACACCCTGCACGTCGAACCCGACGGCTCGTTCTCGATCATCGGACTGGTCTGGCGACCCGGCCAGATCACCCGCATCCACGACCACGTGACGTGGTGCGTGTTCGGCGTACTCCAAGGAGTCGAGCACGAGGAGCTGTTCGACGCCGACCTCCGGCTGCTCGGGGAGAGCGACAACAACGTCGGCGACGTCAGCGGCTTCGCCCCACCCGGCGACATCCATCGCGTCCACAACACCACCGACACCACCGCGATCTCCCTCCACATCTACGGCACCGACGTGACCCGCATCGGCTCGAGCGTCCGCCGGTACTACGACTGACTAGTCCTTGAGCGCGTCCAGTACTGCGACCTGCTCGGGAGTGAGCTGGATGTCGCCGGCTGCCACGTTCTCGGCCAGGTGGTCGCGGTTGCCGGTGCCCGGGATCGCGAGCACATGCTGCCCACGGGTCAGCGTCCAGGCGATCCGGATCTGGGCCGGGGTCGCGTCGTGGTCACGAGCGATGGCGAGCACGGTGTCGTCCGCGGAGACACCGCCCGCCTCGCGACCAGCCGCTGTCACCGCGAAGAACGGGACGAACGCCATCCCCTCCCTGCCGCAGAAGTCGAGAACCTCGTCGTTCACCCGGCCGAAGCCCACGCCGTACCTGTTCTGCACCGCCACCACCGGCGCGATCGCCCGCGCCTCCTCGATGTGCTGCATCCGGACGTTCGACACCGCCAGGTGCCGGATCAGGCCCTTGTCCCGAAGCTCGGCCAGGACCCCGAAATGCTCGGCGATGGAGTCGAGACCTTGCTGCCGCAGGTAGACGATGTCGAGCGCTTCCCGACCGAGCGAGCGCAGGTCACGCTCGACCAACCCCGGCAACTGATCCGGTCGCGCCATCCCGGCCTTGGTCGGCCCGACCTTCGTGGCGACGACGATCTCGTCCGGGTACGGCGCCAGCGCGCGGCGGACCACGTCGTTCGCCCAGCCGAGGCTGACGAAGTCGTTGTGCGGACCGGGACCGACGGTGGCCGGGTCGCGTGGACGGGACACGCCGTACGACGGGTAGAAGTCGGCGGTGTCGATGTGGTCGACGCCGAGCTCGACGGCGTAGCGGAGCAGGACGATCGCCTGCTCCTGCGCGTCCGGCCCGTTGCTCCCGGCCAGCCGCTTCGTCCCGAACCCGACCCGGCCGACGGCGCGGTCGCCGATCACCGACTTGCGCCGCGCATTTTCTGGTGCTAAGTTAATTGGTAAGAGCGTATTCTTTTGCGCTTTCTGCATTTCGCCAGGATAAGCCCGGCTGTGAATTCCGTCCAGCTTTTGCGGCGACTTTTTCTCGCCATTGGCTCGTTGCCGGCCGAGCCTTGGGGGAGGCGGCGTGGAGTTCGGGGCGCATCTGCCGTTGATGGAGTTCGGCGCCGAGCGGGTGTCGCTGGCCGGCCTGCAGGCGACCGTCGACGCCGCGCGCGACTGCGGCTTCACCACCATCTCGGCCAACGATCACTTCCTGTTCTCGACGCCGTGGCTCGACGGGCCGACCGCGCTCGCCGCCGTACTGGATCGCTCCGGAGACCTGACGCTGGCCACGACGATCTCGCTGCTCGCCCTGCGTGGACCCGTGCCGTTGGCAAAGACTCTGGTTGCTCTTGACGTGCTGTCGGGTGGGCGGGTCGTTGCCGGGGTCGGGCCTGGTTCGTCACGGCGTGACTATGACGCGGTCGGTGTGCCTTTCGAGGACCGCTGGAATAGGTTCGACGAGGCGGTGACGATTCTGCGGGCGCTTCTCGGCCGCGGCCCGATGCCATCGCAGACGCGCTTCTACGCGTTACCGGACGGCGAATTGCAGCCTGTTCCGGTCCGGGACGGTGGAATCCCGGTGTGGATCGGAAGCTGGGGCTCGCCGGCGGGGCTCCGGCGGGTCGCCCGGCTCGCGGACGGCTGGCTCGCGTCGGCGTACAACACCAGCCCGGAGGAGTTCGCGACCGCACAACAGCTCTTGGCCGGCCTCCCGAACGCGCTCGTGACGATGTGGACCTGGATCACCGAGGACCCAGCGGAGCGCGAACGCGTCCTCCACGACATCCTCGGGCCGCTGCTCAAGCGCGACCCCGGCGAGCTTCGCGACCGCGTGTGCGTCGGGCCGGCAGGTCACTGCGCCGACCTGCTGTCCCGCTACGCCCAGGCCAACTGCCACCGGGTCCACCTGTGGCCGCTGGGGGAGTCGCCCAGGCAGCTGGAGCTCTTCGCCGCCCAGGTCGCGCCACGCATCGACACGGTCTATGGATAACCGGTGGCATTGGCATTAGACGCCATAGTCCGGAGCGGGCAGGCTGTTTGACACCCAGCAGAATGCTCCGGAGGGAAATGACCATGGGCAAGCTGATTTACTCGATGCAGACCTCGCTCGACGGTTTTGTGACCGCTGAGGACAGCAAATCCGACTGGAGCGGACTGGACGCGGAATCGCACCAATTCATCAACGACAGGAGCCGGGCGATCGGCACGTATCTCTACGGCCGGCGAATGTACGAGACGATGGTCTATGGGAGGACCCACCCGCCGAGGCGGATGCGCCGTACCTGCGGGAGTACGCGCGGATCTGGCAGGCGACCGAGAAGATCGTCTACTCGACCACCCTGACCGACGTCAGCAGCAAGCGGACCCGGATCGAGCGGTCGTTCGACCCGGACGCCGTCCGCAAGCTCAAGGCCGAGTCGGAGCTGGACCTCGGCATCGACGGCCCGAATCTGGCGGCCCAGGCGATCCGGGCCGGACTGGTCGACGAGTACCAGCTGTACGTCGGACCGGCGATCGTCGGCGGCGGCAAACGATTCTTCCCCGACGGCGTCTGGGTCGACCTGGACCTTCTCGACCTCCACCGTTTCACCAGCGGCGCCCTGTACCTGCGCTACGCCGTCAAGCCCTGAATATCCACTTGGCAGCGGAGTTGTTCACCCACCAGCATTCGGAGCATGAGCGACCAACCCGAGCGCTGGAGCCAGGCGACCGTCTACCCCGACATGTGGGCCGACCCCGACCAGGACCCACGCAACAACGACTCGAGTCCGGACGGCGAGCTGGCCACATTGCTGGACTTTCTCGACGGCTACCGCCTGACGCTGCTGATGAAGTGCGAGGGCCTGGATCCGGACCAGCTCGCTCGTCGCTCGGTGCCGCCGTCCACCATGTCGCTGCTCGGACTGCTGCGCCATCTCGCCGAGGTCGAGCGGGACTGGCGGACCTGGATCGACGGCGAGCCGCTGCCGAAGCTGTACGGCAAGCGTGACGCCGACTTCGACGAGGCAGTCGCCGACCAGGCGATGGTCGACGCCGCCTACGCCGACCTCGCCCGTGAACAAGCCGCCACCGACGCGGCCCTGGCCGAACACCCGGACCTCAGCGAGCGCCTGCCCATGGACGACACCGCGGTCCGGGAGCTCATGGTCCACCGCATCGAGGAGTACGCCCGGCACTGCGGCCACGCCGACCTGCTCCGAGAGTGCGTCGACGGCCGCGTCGGCCAGTAGGGCTACCTGATCGGCGCCACGTCGTACACGAGGTGGGTGACCCGCTTGCCTTGTGCGACCAGCGACGGGTCGGCGAGCGTGACCTCGCCGTCGGCGCCGCCGAAGAACGGCCGGCCCGCGCCGAACACCACGGGTACGACGTTCATCACGACCCGGTCGATCAGGCCCAGCCGCAGTGCCTGCCCGCCGACGTTCCCGGCCGCGACATCGACGATCCGGTCGCCGGCAACCTCGCGGGCCTGGGCGATGGCCGACTCGACCCCGTCGGTCACGAACGTGAACGGCGCGGTGTCGATGAACTCCCAGCTCTTCGGCTCCTCGTGGGTGACCACGAAGACGCGGTCACCGGCCACCGCCTGACCGTCCCAGCCGTTGGTCTGGTCGAACACGAACCGGCCGACCACCATCGCGCCGATGTCATTGGGGTAGACGGCCTGGATGAAGTCCTTGGAGGCCTGGCTGGTGCGCATCTCGCCCCCATTCCACTCCCAGACCACGTCGCCGTTCTGGAGCCAGTCGAAGAGCGGGCCGATCCCGCCGTCGGGTGTCGCGACGTAGCCGTCAGCCGACACGACGGCGTACATGATCGTCTGTGCCATCATCCTGCTCCGTTCAGGCCCCGGCCGGCCGGTAGCGCAGCCAGACGACTCCGGACCGGTACGGCGTGAGCGACACCAGCTGGAGGCGGATCGGGCCGACCCCGTCGAGGATCCGCGGTCCGGACGGCCACAGGTGCGGGTTCATCCAGAACCAGTACTCGTCGACGAGTCCCTCCTGCGCGAGGGTGTGCGCCAGCTCCCCGCAGCCGGAGACGACCAGGTTGCCTTTGTGCTTCTCCTTGAGCGCGGGAATCGCCTGGACGACCTCGCCCTCGACGAGGGTGGCGTTCCAGTCCAGCGGCCCGGTGAGCGTCCGCGAGGCGACGTACTTCGGCATGCCGTTGACCCGCTCGGCGTAGTAGCCCATCGAGGGGTCGTCGCCGAGGTGCGGCCAGACGGCGGCCAGCCCTTCGTACGTCTTGCGTCCGAGGAGGAGCGCGTCAGCCAGGATCAGTTGCTCGAGGCCCGCGTCGCCGCTGTCGGCGTCGAGCTCGAGCCACTCCTCGGGCGAGGGCGCCTCGAAGGCGCCGTTGACAGTGATCTGGTTGTGCACGATGACCTTTCCCATGCCTTCGAGGCTAGGAATCGGGCCGGTCCGTCCGCATCTGTCGAACGACTGGCGCCGCGCCGTCGAACATCGTGCGCCCGGCAGCCGTCATAGGTCGAGGTGCCCGAGCTCGGCCCGTCGTCTGACCCCGAGTTTCGGATAGGCCTTGTAGAGGTGGTGGCCGACTGTGCGCGGGCTGAGGAACAGCTCGGCCGCGATCTCCCGGTTGCTCAGGCCCAGGGCCGCGCGACGCACCACCTGCAGCTCCTGCGGGGTGAGCCCGCCGGAGCTCTCGGCGTCCCCGGGAGCGGTCTCGCCGAGCGCGGTCAGTTCGCCGCGTACGCGCGGGAGCCAGCCCTGGGCGCCGATCCGGTCGAACGTCTCGTGGGCGTGGACGAGTTGTTCCTTGGCTGCGCTGGGACGCCGGTGCCGGCGCAGCCATTCGCCGTACACGAGCCGGGTCCGTGCCTGGTCGTAGGGACCGCAGGACTCGGTCGCCAGGGACTCCTCGAACAGTCGATCCGCCGCCGCACCGTCGTCGAGCAGCGCCTGGCAACGCAGCAGCAGTGCGGAGGCTATCGGGCTCTTGGTGTACGTCGCCCAGTCGGTGAGCCCGCCCAGGAACCGCCGGGCCCGGTCGGAGTCGCCGATCCGCACCGCGGCCTCGACCTGGTCAGGGATCGCGCGCACGGTGACGTCGCGACCAGGTGGACCTTCGCAGGCGCCTTCGAGTCGCCCGAGTGCGCGGTGCGGGTCGCCGTTCATGAGGTCGAGCAGGCCGAGTGTCCAAGTGGCCTGCGCTGCCGCCATGCCGTGCTGCCGTGAGTCGTCCAGAACGCGTACTGCGAGTCGCTCGGCGCCGGCGCGGTCGCCACGAGCTGCAGCGAGCCAGGCCGCCATGGCGGAGAGGACGATGACCTCAAGGTGCTGGCCCAGTTCCTCGGCGAGTGCCATTGCCTCCGCGACGTTGCTGTCTGCGTCGCGGAGGCGGCCCGTCACCAGCTGCGCGAGTACCAGTGGCTCCTGAGCGTAGGGCAGCCAGCCGAGCTCGCCGCGGCTGCGCACCTGCGCAACAAGCGCGTCCAGCATCGTCACAGCTGCCTCGTCCTCGCCGATCAGCAAGCCCAGGAACGCCGCGCTCAGTCGCTCCAAGGTGTCGCCGTCCGCAGTCTCCCGGTCGGCAAGTACTGCGCTGCGCATCGGGTCGACCGCCGCCGCGACGTCACCACACAGCAGGTCGGCGAAGCCCACCAGCCCCTCGATCACGGGGGTCGGACCCTCCGGGACCGAGCGAAGCCGCTCCGCGCAGCGACGCAGCAGAACGGGGTCCGCCGCGTCGCGTGCGCACCAGGTGGCCTCGGTCAGGATCGAAACAGCAAGGTCCGGCTCGGTTGCGAGGACCGGAGCGGCGGCCTCCAGCGCGATCCGGGTCGCTTCGGCCGGCGACGTACGCTCATAGGCCACCTGCGCGCGGATCCAGCCGGCCTCCGCCACTTCACCGGGTGCGTCGGTCAGCTCGGCACCTGCGGCTGCCAGCTCGACGGCCCGGTCCAGCTGCCCAGCGTCGTACGCCGCCCGCGCGGCAGCGACCAGCCGCTTGCCACGAAGCGTCGGTGCTCCGGTCAGTTGGGCTGCGCGATCGAGCGCCCTGGCCGCAGCAGCTGCCGCGCCACGTCCCGTTGCTCGCCGGGCTACCTGCTCCAGGCCGTCTGCGGCTGCGTCGTCCGGTCCGCCGGCCGCGGCTGCGAAGTGCCACGCGCGCCGGTCGGCGTCATGTGGATCGGTCAGCACCCCGGCGAGGGCCCGGTGCGCCGCGACCCGGCGGGCGAAGGGCGCTTCTTGATAAGTCGCCGACCGGATCAAGGGATGCCGGAACACCACGCCGTCGGCAGTCACCTGGACGAGTCGGCTCCGCTCGGCCGGCTCGAAGTCGCCGGCGTCGCCCCCGAGTTCAGCTGCGGCCGCGATGAGCGTCGGCAGGGCCGAGCCGTGGTCGGCCGCGGCCAGGAGGAGGACCGTCCGGGTCGGCTCTTCGAGAGCGCGGATCTGCCGTCGGAAGTGTTCCTCGAGCCGTCCCGCGGCAGGCAGCGGCGCAACGGGCGCCGGGACCGCTGAGGAATCGGTCGCGTGGGCCGCCAGCTCGACGATGGCGAGCGGATTGCCCGCGGACTCCGCGAGGATGCGGTCGGCGACATCGCTCGGGAGCGTCGCTGCGGCCGCCGCGAGCCGAGCAGCGTCGGCGGGACCCAGCCGGGGGAGTGTGACGCTCTCCAGCCCGGGCGCGGGGAACGGTCGTTCCCCATCGCGGGCGGCGAAGATCGTCGCTACCGAGTCGGCGTGCAAGCGCCGTACGGCGAACAGCAGAGCGTCGATCGACGACTGGTCGAACCATTGAGCGTCGTCGAGCAGGCACAGGAGCGGCCGGTCGCCGGCGATCTCGGACAGCAACGATAGGGTCGCCGCGCCCGGGAGCATCCGGTCGACCGGCACACTGCTTGCGCCGAACGCGGCCCGGAGAGCCTCCGCCTGCGCGCCGGGGAGCGCGTCCAAGCGGTCGAGATCGCGCACGAACATCAGCTGGAGAGCGGCGTACGCGACCTCGGCCTCGGACTCGATGCCCACCACGCGCAGCACGCGCATGCCACCGGCGACGCTCTCCGCGTAGTCGAGCAGCGCGGTCTTGCCGATCCCGGCTTCGCCGCGCAGCACCAGCGAGCGGCTCCGGCCGTCCTTGGCATCGGCTACGAGGCGATTGATCCGGGACTGCTCGGCGTACCGTCCGACTATCACAGCGGCACGCTAGACGCTCGCCTCGCCGATCAACAGCCCCTCCATCCAGGTCGAAGCCAGGGGAGTGGGCACTACCCCAGCTGGTCGCGGCGGCGGGTCAGGTGGGCGACCTCGGCGGTGTTGCCCGCCAGCTCGATCGCTTTGTCGTACGCCGCGTGGGCCTCCTCGCTGCGGCGCATCCGGCGCAGCAGCTCGGCGCGGGTCGCGTGGAAGGCGTGATACCCGGTCAGCTTGTCCTCGAGACGGTCGATGGTCGCCAGCGCGACCTCCGGGCCGTCGAGCTCGGCGACGGCGATCGCCCGGTTGAGGGCGACGATCGGCGAGGCGTCGATGCGGACGAGTTGGTCGTAGAGGGCAACGACCTGCGACCAGTCGGTGTCGCGCGCCTCGCGAGCGTCGGTGTGTACGGCGTTGATGGCCGCGAGGATCTGGTACGGACCAGGGGCCACGCCGGCCGCCAGGCGCTCGCGCACCAGCCGATGGCCCTCGGCGATCAGCTCCGCGTCCCAGGATCCACGGTCCTGCTGATCGAGCGGGACCAGCTCGCCGGTTGCCGAAACCCGGGCGGTACGGCGAGCCTCGGTCAGCAGCATCAGCGCCAGCAGACCGGCCACCTCGCCGTCGTTCGGCAGGAGGCCGCGGATCAGACGCGCGAGCCGGATGGCTTCGGCGGTCAGCTCGTGACGCACCGGGTCGGTGTCGGGGCCGGTCGCCAAGTAGCCCTCGTTGAAGACGAGGAAGAGGACGGCGAGCACGCCGGAGACGCGGGTCGGGAGATCCTCCGCGGACGGGACCCGGTAGGGGATGCGAGCCGCCTTGATCTTGGCCTTGGCGCGGGTGATCCGCTGGCCCATGGCGGTTTCCTGTACCAGAAAGGCCCGGGCGATCTCGGGCACGGTCAGGCCGCCGACCATGCGCAGCGTCAGCGCCACCCGGGTCTCCATCGCGAGGGCCGGATGGCAACAGGTGAAGATCAGCCGGAGCCGCTCGTCGTCGATGATCCCGAGAGGCTCGGGCGGCTCGTCGTACACCATCTGAGCCTCCTTGTGCTTGTCGTCGCGCTTGCTCTCCCGCCGGATCCGGTCGATGGCCTTGCGGTTCGCGGTCGTGGTCAGCCAGGCGCCGGGATTGGGCGGCACGCCGTCGGACGGCCAGCGTTCGACGGCGGTCGCGAACGCCTCGGCGGCCGACTCCTCGGCGATGTCGAGGTCGCCGAAACGTTTGGTGAGGGAGGCAACCACCCGTGCCCACTCCTCGTGGTGGACCCGGGTGATCGTCTCCTCGACGTCGCTCACTGGAACGGCCGCACCTCGATCTTGCGATCGCAGACCTTCGACGCCTCGGTGGCGAGCCTGAGCGCCACATCGAGATCGGGGGCCTCCCACACCCAGACGCCGGCCAGGTACTCCTTCGACTCCACGAACGGCCCGTCGGTGACGACCGGCTGCTCGCCGCGGTTGTCGATGACCGTGGCCGCGCTGGTGTCGGCGAGTCCGCCCGCGAAAACCCAGTAGCCCTCGGCGATCAGCCGGTCGTTGAACTCGCTGATGGCTGGCTGCCGGTCCGTGCTGCCGGGATTGCTCTTGTCGTCGATCACGGAAACCAGATACTGCATCTCGGTCATCTCCTGTGCTGTGGGCGTCCCTGTGAGCCGCCATTCACCCCTGCAACGAACACCTCGGTCCCGATCCGACACAGCCTCCCAGATTTCATTCGAAGAAGCAGGGGAGTGGCTCGAGCGCCGCGACACCGGCCGGCGGAAACTGCCGCGGGGGATCGACGGACCCCTTCTCGGTGGCCCGCAGGTGCCGGTCCACGAATCGCTGCGTCGTGCTGAGCACGGTGGCGCACTCAGCAGCCGTGATGTGCCCAGCACTGAGCGCATCCGCAAGCTCGTCCAGATCCAGCACGTGATAGCGGTCGGCACCGGGAGGGACCAGGAAGTCCACGTAGCGGTCGCGCACGACGTATCCGCCGTCAGCACGTTCGATGTCGACCAGGTCGACGTACCACCAGCCTTCGACCGGACCTTCGAACACCACAGGCTTCGTCAACTGAATACCTTCACCGAGCAGCAGATAACTGCGATCGATCGTCGGCCGCCCGACCACCTGGTACTCGGGCAGGATCCGCACGTCGTACGCGACAACATCTCCGACCCGCCGTCCAGGACACCACTGACCCGTCCGGTGGAGGACCCGAACGCTCTCCATGCTCTCCCGATCCCCACTAGTTGACATAATGTCGCTTATCGGCGCTCTGTCAGGGGTAGTTCAGAGCGGTGAGTAGTTGACTGTGCAGGCTCGCATTCGAGTACAGACCGCCGCCTTGATCGCTTGCGTTCCCGCCGGTTCGGTCCGTGAAGCGGCCGCCGGCTTCCTCGACCAGCAGAATCCACGGCGCGTGATCCCAGCTGAAATATCGCTCGGCCAGGAACGCGTCGATCTCGCCACGGACGAGTTCGACCAGCGGCAACGGGCTCGCCGGCGCTGGACGAGCGCTCGGTGGCATGCGGGCTCTGGACTCGTTGTCCAGAGCATCGAGTACGGCGGCAGCGAGCGTCTCCGTCGTACTCACCTCGAGACGCCGCGTCTCGCTGTCCACGCGTGGCCAGGACGACTCGAAGGCGCCGCCACCTCGGGTCGCCCACCAACAGCGCCGCAGCGCCGGAGACGCGACGACCGCGACCTGCAGGGTCCCTTCAACTTCTAAAGCGAGCTGGATCCGCCAGTTCGGATCGCGCCGACTGAAGTATCCGGTGCCATCGATCGGGTCGAGGATCCAGACCCGGTCGGACTCGCCGAGCCGACCAAGCTCCTCACCCAGGAACGCATCGCCCGGCCGCGCCGCAGACAACGTCTCGCGCAGCAAGCGCTCAACGGCTCGATCGGCCTCGGTGACCGGCGAACCGTCAGCTTTCAACGTCGCCGAAACTCCGGCCTCGAAGTGCTCGAGCGCAAGCTCGGCCGCCAGATCAGCAGCTTCGAACGCCAGCCGGAGGTCGTCCACAATGTCCATCGCAGCGGACGCTATCAGCCCGGCCTCGTGGGTCAGTCCAGGCAGAATTCGTTGCCTTCGGGGTCTTGCATGGTGATGAAGCCGGCTTCCATGGGGGGCTCGGGTTCGAAGCGGCGGACTCGGGTGGCTCCGAGGGCTTCGAGGCGGGTGCATTCGGCTTCCAGGGCCGCCATGCGCTCGTCGCCTTCGAGGCCGGGGGCCACGCGGACGTCCAGGTGAACGCGGTTCTTGACCGACTTGCCTTCCGGGACTTGCTGGAAGAAGACGCGCGGCCGGTTGCCGTCCGGGTCCTCGATGGCCGACCTGGTGTTCCGCTGATCTTCCGGTACGCCGATGCGCGCCAGCAACTCGTCCCACGCGGCCAGCGGATCGGCGCCCTCGGCAAGTTCGACCCCGGGCGGCCCGGGATGCACGTACCCCAGGACGTCACGCCAGAAGGTCGACAGTGCCCGCGGGTCGTGGGCGTCGAAGGTGATCTGGACCTCGCGGCTCATCAGGTCGCTCCGTTCTTGCGGCTTCGGTGACAGTCACCCTGCCATCCCCGACCGACAAGTTCGCGAACCCACCGAAGCTATTCCTTGACACGAATATTCGTCTCAGCGAATAATCGGGTTCATGGACGGAGTGATCAGTGCATTGGCGGATCCGGCGCGGTGGCGCCTGGTGACGCTGCTGGCGGAGCGGCCGAGGTCAGTCGGCGTACTGGCTGAGCTGGCGCAGGCGCGGCAGCCGCAGACGACGAAGCACCTGCAGACGCTCGAGCGGGCCGGCATCGTGATCTCGCAGCGGACGGGGCAGCGGCGCATCTACGCGTTGCAGTCCACTCCCCTGCGCGATCTGGCGAGCGCGCTCAGCCGGCTCGCCGACGCTGCGGACCAACCGGGTACCTCGCGTACGGCGTTCGACCGCCACGGACTCAGCCTCGAAGCCGAGCGGCTCGCCGCCGAAGCGCCGGGATGGGCGGACGGCCGGACGTTCGGGTTCCACCGCTCGCTGACCGGCGATCCCGAGTTGGTCTGGCGGCATCTCACCGAGACGACGTTGCTGACCCGCTGGTGGACGCCGGACGATCTGCGCGTCTCCGAGCTGATCTTCGAGCCGCGTCCCGGCGGCCGGATCGTCCTGGAGTACCGCGACATCGAGGACACCGGCGCCACCGAGCAGGCCGCCGGACGCGGCGAGGGAACGGTCGACGAGGCGCGGCCAGGGGAGCGCCTCTCCTACCGCCTCTCCCCCACGCTGCCCGACGGCAGCATCGCCTTCACGGCGCAGGTCGACTTCGACCTCCGCCGTACCGAGGCCGGCACCGACTTGGACGTTCTGTACCGCATCACCGACAGCACCGTCGACTCCGCGGACTTCATCGCCGGAATCGAACTGGGCTTCGGCCAGAGCCTCGACAAGCTCGTGGCAACCCTGCAAGACACAGACGTGAGGAGCAAGAAATGACCGAGCAGACCAGCGGCCGCCGGGTCGTGACCAGCATCAACCTGTCCCTCGACGGCCACTACGACGGGCCTGGCGCGCCCACCGACATGCGCTGGGTGTTGCCGTACGCCGTCACGGACGTCGCCCGCAACCACATGACGAGCCTGTTCGAGCCCGCGACGACGGCGTTGCTCGGCCGGGTCAACGCCGAAGGCTTCCTCGGCTTCTGGCCGACGATCATCGGCACCGAAGGCGCCGACCCTCGCGACGAGGCGTTCGCGCAGTGGCTCGTCGACACCGAGAAGGTGGTGCTGTCGTCGACGCTCGGCGACGCGCCGTGGGAGCGTACGACGATCGTCGACAAGCCGGCCGCCGAGGTCGTCGAGGACCTGAAGGCGGGCGAGGGCGGCGACATCGTCGTGTTCTCCAGCGCCAGTGTCATCAAGGCGCTCCTGGCCGCCGACAAGGTGGACCGGCTGGCCCTGATGATCTTCCCGGTCTTCCTCGGCGGCGGCCCCCGCCTCTTCGAGGACGGCCTCCCCGCGAACCAGTGGACCCTGACCAGCCAGACTACCGGCCCGGACGGCGAAATCGCCCTGATCTACGACCGCGCCCGCTGACCAGCCCAGCCGCGCACGACGGACGCGGGCCGGACGACGTACCTTGTGGCAGCCGTCAGGCGACGTACGCTGCCAGGTGCTCTCCGGTGAGGGTGGATTTCTTGGCGACCAGGTCGGAGGGGGTGCCTTCGAAGACGACCTTGCCGCCGTCGTGGCCGGCGCCGGGGCCGAGGTCGATGATCCAGTCGGCGTGCGCCATCACGGCTTGGTGGTGCTCGATGACAATCACCGACTTGCCGGAGTCGACCAGGCGGTCGAGCAGGCCGAGGAGCTGCTCGACGTCGGCCAGGTGCAGGCCGGTTGTGGGCTCGTCGAGGATGTAGACGTCGCCCTTCTCGCCCATCTGCGTGGCCAGCTTGAGCCGCTGGCGCTCGCCGCCGGACAGCGTGGTCAGCGGCTGGCCGAGCGTCAGGTAGCCGAGGCCGACGTCGGCCATCCGGTCCAGGATCTTCTCGGCGGCCGGCGTCCGCGCCTCACCCTCGGCGAAGAAGTCCACGGCCTCGGAGACGGGCATCGCGAGCACCTCCGCGATGTTCCGTCCGCCGAGCGTGTACTCGAGCACCGACGCCTGGAACCGGCGGCCTTCGCACTCCTCGCAGGTCGACTCGACGGTCGCCATCACGCCCAGCTCGGTGTAGATGATGCCGGCGCCGTTGCAGGTCGGGCAGGCGCCTTCGGAGTTCGAGCTGAACAGCGCGGGCTTCACGCCGTTGGCCTTGGCGAACGCCTTGCGGATCGGGTCCAGCAGACCCGTGTACGTCGCCGGGTTGGAACGACGGGATCCCCGAATCGCAGCCTGGTCGATCACGACGACGCCTTCGCGGCCGGCGACCGAGCCGTGGATCAGCGAGCTCTTGCCGGAGCCGGCCACGCCGGTGACGACACACAGCATGCCGAGCGGGATGTCGACGTTGACGTTGCGCAGGTTGTTGGTCGACGCGCGCCGTACCTCGAGCTTGCCGGTGGAGTCGCGGACCGTCTCCTTCAGCTTCGCGCGGTCGTCGAGGTGGCGGCCGGTGGTCGTGTCGCTCTTGCGCAGGCCCTCGACGGTGCCCTCGTAACAGACGGTGCCCCCGGCCGAACCGGCGCCAGGGCCGAGGTCGACGACGTGGTCGCCGATCGCGATGGTCTCGGGCTTGTGCTCGACGACGAGGACCGTGTTGCCCTTGTCGCGGAGCTGCAGCAGCAGTTTGTTCATCCGCTCGATGTCGTGCGGGTGCAGCCCGATCGTCGGCTCGTCGAACACGTACGTCACGTCGGTGAGCGAGGAGCCGAGGTGGCGGATCATCTTGGTCCGCTGCGCCTCTCCCCCGGACAGCGTGCTCGCGGGCCGGTCCAGCGACAGGTACCCGAGACCGATCTCGGCGAACGAGTCGAGCAGGTGCTGCAGGCCGGCCAGCAGCGGCGCCACCGACGGCTCGTCGAGGCCGCGGATCCACTCGGCCAGGTCGCTGATCTGCATCGTGCACAGGTCGGCGATGTTCTTGCCCTTGATCTTCGACGACAGCGCTTCCTGGCTGAGCCGGGTGCCCTTGCAGTCCGGGCAGAGCGTGAACGTCACCGCGCGCTCGACGAAGGCGCGGATGTGCGGTTGCATCGCCTCGACGTCCTTGGACAGGAACGACTTCTGGATCTGCGGGATCAGGCCGGTGTAGGTCAGGTTGATGCCCTCGACCTTGACCTTCGTCGGCTCCCGGTAGAGCAGGTCGTGCAGTTCCTTCTTGGTGTACTTCTTGATCGGCTTGTCCGGGTTGAAGTAGCCGCAGCCGCGGTAGATCCGGCCGTACCAGCCCTCCATGCTGTAGCCCGGGATGGTCAGCGCGCCCTCGTTCAGCGACTTGTTCTCGTCGTACAGCGCGGTCAGGTCGAAGTCGTTGACCGAGCCCATGCCCTCGCACTTCGGGCACATGCCGCCGTGATAGACCGCGTTGCGGACGACGGTCTTCTCGCCGGCGCCCTTGTCGGCGACCATCGAGCCGGTCGCCGTGCGCTTCGGGACGTTGAAGGAGTACGCCGTCGGCGGGCCGACGTGTGGTTTGCCGAGCCGGCTGAACAGGATCCGCAGCATCGCGTTGGCGTCGGTGGCGGTGCCGACGGTGGAGCGGGGGTTGGCGCCCATCCGCTCCTGGTCCACGATGATCGCCGTGGTCAGGCCGTCCATCATGTCGACCTCGGGACGCGACAGGTTCGGCATGAAGCCCTGCAGGAACGCGCTGTAGGTCTCGTTGATCATCCGCTGCGACTCCGCGGCGATCGTCTCGAACACCAGCGAGCTCTTGCCGGAGCCGGACACCCCGGTGAACACCGTGAGCCGGCGCTTCGGGAGCTCGACGCTGATGTCCTTGAGGTTGTTCTCGCGGGCGCCCTGGACCCGGATCAGGTCGTGGCTGTCAGCGGCGTGCTGCGCAGACTTGGCGCTGGCCTTGGGCATCGTGGTCTCCATCCGTCGGGCGGGGGCATGCGTGTGCTGCCCCCGTCGCGTCCCCTGGGTCGATTTAATCAGGTCCGTCGGTCAGGACTGGGCGATCCGCACCATGTTGCCGGCCGGGTCGCGGAACGCGCAGTCGCGGACGCCGTACGGCTGGTCGGTCGGCTCCTGGACGACCTCGGCGTCGGTGGCCTCGATCTTGGCGAAGGTGGCGTCCAGGTCCGGGGTGCCCAGGTTGATGCTGGCGTAGGTGCCCTTGGCCATCATCTCGGTGACGGCGCGGCGCTCGTCGTCGGTGAGGCCCGGCGTGGCCTCCGGCGGGTAGAGCACGATCGACACCGGCTGGCCGACCGGTCCGACGGTGATCCAGCGCAGGCCCTGGTAGCCGACGTCGTTGCGGACCTCGAAGCCGAGCACGTCGCGGTAGAAGGCGATCGCGGCATCCGGGTCGTTGTGCGGGAGGTAGGTCTGGTTGATCGTGATGTCCATGACCGTCACGCTAGTTGGCGGTCACCGGCCGGCGCTTCTCGATTCCTGATCGGTCTGGTGACCTGTTTGGCCATGCACGCCGGGATCCCGTCGGTCGCGTCCGCCTCCTGCTCGCGGTACACGCTCGGCGGCACCCCGACCAGCTCGGTGAACCGGGTGCTGAAGGTCCCCAGCGACGAGCACCCGACCGCGAAGCAGATCTCGGTCACGCTCATCTCGCCCATCCGCAGCAGCGCCATCGCGCGCTCGATCCGCCGCGTCATGAGGTAGCTGTACGGCGCCTCGCCGTACGCCTGCTTGAACTGCCGGCTCAGGTGTCCCGCCGACATGTTCACGCCACGTGCCAGCGCCTCGACGTCCAGCGGCTGCGCGTACTCCCGGTCGATCCGGTCCTTCACCCGCCGCAGCAACGCCAGGTCGCGCACATCCTTCACCCCGGCCACCCCCCGATCATGCCATGGCGAAGGTCGATCACGCTTCGTAGTCAGTTGGCGAACTTTGCGCCCCAGTTGAGGTAGGCGACGTTGGCCAGCAGCCAGCCGAAGCCGATGGCTTGCTGGCCGTCGCGTTCGGGGGTGGGTTGGTAGCGGTTGTAGAGGGCGAGGCAGTGGGTGTGGACTGCCGGGTCCCAGGGGGTGGCTTGCATCCAGCGCGGTGCCTGGTGGGCTACGGAGGCGGCGCCGAGGGTGGTGCCGGCGACGGTGGTGTGGATCGCGGAGAGGCCGTCGGCGGCCGTCGTCGCGACGTTCTGGGTATAGGTGCGGGCGAGCCGGGCCATGTCGTTGCCGGTGAAGCCGAGGCGAGCCCGGAAGGCGCGGACGGCGAACTCGACGTCGACGGCGCCGTGGCTGATGTCCTCGAACTGCCGGGCCGGCCCACCGGACGGCGTGAAGATCGAGACATCCGTGTCCGGCGAGCCCGTCTTCACGAAGCCGTCGTGCACCTTGCCGCCCACCGGCCAGTACCGCCACTGGTAGGCGTCGCCGGCGTCCACAGCCAGCTGCCCGGCGAACATCTTCGCTAGCGCGGCCACCTTCCGCCGATACTCCCGATCGCCGGTCGCCAGGGCGAGCTCGACGAGCGTCTGCCCGAGGCCGAGCGACTGGTTGATCGGCTGCTCGCACCCGTCATACGCGAGCGGCTGCTCCTTCGGCCAGATCAGGTAGCCGCCGCCCGCCGCCGTCTCGCGATACTCCCAGTCATGTACGGCGACCGCCTCGCGGCACGCGGTCAGATACTCGGCCGCCTTCGCCCGGTATCGCTGTCGCAGCGCCGGCGAGCCGCACACCAGCCGTACGAAACTCGCGATCGGGTACGTGATCATCCCGGTGTGTACGGCGAAGATCACCGGCTTGGTCAGCATCGGGAACTGCCCTTGGACCGGCACGCCTCCGGACATGGCGCGCGCAGTCAACTGCAACGGCCCGGGCGCGGCCGCGTAGATCCGGTTCACCGCGAAGTCCGGGCTGGCCGGTTCCATCGACAGATCGGTGTGCGTGACCGTTCGATTCACCTGGGTGTTGCCCAGCTTGACCGTGAAGGTGTCCGGCCGGGATCCCGCCGTCACAGTCACTGTGGTGTCCTCGGCGTACGGCAGCGCCTGCCGAAGCTCCAGCACCGGCTGCCCGTTGCTGTCGGCAAGTGTCGTGTAGCCGGTGGTGTACGGGTGATCCGCACGCCACGCCGGGAGCGACAAACCGCGGTAGTCGGTCACCCCGCGATCGCTGTCACGGACCGCCAGGACCTGGTCGACGTTGTCGATCAACCGGTCCAGGTAATAGATGTCCCGGTACGTCTCGTACATCCGGACCAGCCCCAGCAGCACGTACGACTGGCTCCACGCGAGCATGCCGGACCGGCCGTCGGCGTTGGTGTTGTCGTTCGGCTGGTCCGGCTGACCCGGTCCGCCCTGCTGGAACAGCCGGTCCCAGTCGTCGAACGTCGTCCGGGCCGTGTAGTCGATCTCCGCGGTCGTTGCCAAGGCGGGAGCGGCGGTGAGTCCTGATCCGGCGACAGCAGCGGCTACGCCGCTCACCTTGAGAAAATCGCGACGATTGAGCGGCATGGTGGGCGGCCTCCAGCTGGACGT
The DNA here is from genome assembly GCF_053592935.1 of Kribbella sp. NPDC002412. Taxonomy (NCBI): domain Bacteria; kingdom Bacillati; phylum Actinomycetota; class Actinomycetes; order Propionibacteriales; family Kribbellaceae; genus Kribbella; species Kribbella sp. NPDC002412. Next base: position 133,250 of record NZ_JBSFBL010000005.1, on the reverse strand, counting down.
GGGCGGTACGTGCTGCAGGGAGGCTCACATCTTCTCGCAGCCAGGGGGTTATGGCAGCTCGACCTCGATGTACGGCGTCAGCGCCCGGAGGAAATCGGCTGCGTCGAACATCGCCCCCGCCGAGGCCACACCCGTCGTCCGGGTCTGCCCCTTCAGCAGCCGCTGGACGGCCTCGACCGCGAGCGGCGCGGTCACCGCGTAGATGTCCCGGCCACGCGCGACGGCCCGCCGCTCGACTCCATCGGTCCGCACCACGACGTCGACGACGAAGCTCTGGTCGGGGTCAGCCTCGTCACGCGCCGGCGTGCCGGGCGCCAAGAGGTCGGTCGCGGCCTCGACGGCCATGTACGTGCGCACGTCGCGTACGGCGAGGTGGCTGGGCACCGTGACGATGTCGGCCATGCTGAACTCGGCGATCACCTCACGCCTCCCCAGCGGCGACGGGAAGTCCCAGTCCTGCCGCACCGGCTGGTCCTCGTGGTCCTCCAGCGCGGAGTTCCGGAAGCGAACGCGGCGCCCGGCCCGGCGGTCGTGCGAGACCTGCCCGGCGATCCGGGTGCCCTCCGTCGGACGCCAGCTCGACAGGCCGTAGGCGACGTGCACCTCGTCGGCCGCGGTCCGCTCCCCCATCGCGGCAGTCACGAGCAGGTCGCCGAGGCCGCCGAAGAACGCCATCGCCGGCACGATCGGGATCTCGGCCTCGGCGTGGTCGGCGAAGGTCGAGACGTTCGCCTCGATCTCGGCAGCGACGTCGACGTACGGGATCCCGGCCCGCAGCGCCGCCGCGACCAGCGGTCCGGCCGTGGTGGCGAACGGTCCGGCGGCGTTGATGACCGCCTCGGCGCCGTCGAGCGCGCGGTCGAGCGAGTCCGGGTCGTCCACGCTCGCCCGGCGTCCGGCCTCGGCCCGGCGGCCGGATCCGATCGGCGTGTAGCCGCGGGCGGCGAGCTCGGCGACGACGAACCGGCCGGTGTGGCCGGTGGCTCCGTAGACGGCGACTGCAGTCATGATTTCGTTCCTCCGGTGGTGGGTTCGACCGTAAGTCTCGCGGTCCGGCGACCTCCGGCGTGATAGTCCGGAACGACACCATGCGTACACTTTCGGACATGCACACCGTCGCACTGGCGACCGCCGGTCACCTCCTGCACTTCGAGCTCGGCGTCGCGTACGAGATCTTCGGCAACCCGCCGCGAGAGGCTGCCGAGACGTGGTACGACGTCCAGCTCTGCGGACCGGGACCGGTCAAGGTCGGCCCGTTCTCCGTCGAACCGGACCATGGCCTGGATCGACTCGTCAGCGCCGACACCGTGATCGTGCCGGCCTGTGCCGATGTGGACGAACCGCCGCCGGCTGAGCTGATCGACGCCGTACGCGCGGCCCATGACGCGGGTGCGCGGATCGCGTCTCTGTGCACGGGTGCGTTCGTGCTCGGTGCGGCCGGCCTGCTCGATGGCCGGCGGGCCACGACGCACTGGGCGCACACTGACGTGCTCAGTGCGCGCTATCCGCTGGCCGAGGTCGATCGGGACGTGCTCTACACGGACAACGGCAGCGTGCTCACGTCAGCCGGCAAGGCGGCCGCGGTGGACCTCAGTCTGCATCTGATCCACCTCGACCACGGCGCGAGCGTCGCCAACAGTGTTGCTCGGCGGCTCGTTGTACCGCCGCACCGGTCAGGTGGTCAGGCGCAGTTCGTGGCGACACCGTTGGAGGTAAGCGGTGACAACAGGCTCGCGCAGCTGCAGTCGTGGGTGCTCGACCGACTGGACCAGCCGTTGACCGTGACGGACATGGCTCGGCGGGTGAACACGAGTCCTCGGCATCTCGGTCGGCAGTTCCGGGCGGTGACTGGGCAGACGCCGCTGCAGTGGTTGCTGACGCAGCGGGTGCGGCGTGCGCAGGAGCTGCTGGAGAAGACGGATCAGAGTGTGGAGTCGATCGCGGTCGCCACCGGCATGGGTACGGCGACCACGTTGCGGCGGCAGTTCAAGCGGGTTGTGGCCGTGCCGCCGGACAGTTATCGGCGGGCGTTCCGCAGTACCAGCGCCAACTGACGGCGGGCGCTGGCGTTGGCCAGCAGGGCGACGTTGTCCGAGTGCTGCTCGACGCTGCCTCGGCCTCTGGGGAGGTCGGGTGCGTCGGCCAGGAGTGCGGTGATGATCTGCTCGTTCGGGTGCAGGTAGGGGCGGTCCCAGAAGTCGACCGTCGCCGGACCGGGCGCAGGGAGGCCGATGGCGCGCTGGCGGTTCAGCAGGTGGTCGAGGGCGCGGCCCAGTTGCTGCTGCCGGTAGCGCCAGTGGTCGGCCTTCAATGCCTTCCGGAGCGCGTCACCCACCTCGCGGGCGCAGGGCAGCTCCGCGAACATGATCCCGCGCCATTTCGGGTACGGCGGCCAGCGCCGCTCGATCATGAACGCGAGATGCATCGCGAAGTCGGCCAGCCGGGCCGCTATCACCCGCGAGCCCAGGTCGTCGCCGCGGTCGCCGGCCCGGCTCATCAGCGGCATCTCCTCCGCGAGCCGGATCCAGTCGCAGGCGACGACGTACCGCCAGACGTCGTCCGGGTACCACTGCAGGCAGTCGCGGACGGCGGTGAGGTCGCCGGCGTGATCGACGAACACCGGTCCGCCGACCACCTCGAGGACCGCCTGACCGGTCAACGACAGCCAGTCGATTGTCGACAATCCATCGCGGGGGTCGAATCCGAGCCGGTGGGTGACGAAGCCTTCGACCGAGTCGACCTCGACGTGGTGCACGCTGTCGGTCTGGCCGCTGAAGGGGAACCTGGTCGGCAGGCCGGCGTACGTCTCGGGGAGCTCGGCGGCCAGGTAGTCGTCGACCTCCTGGCGGCGGCTCTCGTCGACCAGGAGCGTCAGGCGCAGACCCCAGTCGTGATCCTTCGACGTGGTGTCGTCGAGTCCGAGCACGTCGGACCCGCCGCCGAGCCGGCCGGCCGCGTGCGGCAGCCCCTTTGCCACCAGCAACGGCCCGACTACGTCGTCGTAGTACCCGCGAGCCAACCCCCGACCGTTCACACTCCGATCCTGCCCGACTGTCCCCGCCACGCACGAGCGGATTTCGGTTCGGGTTCCGGTCGCGGTTACGGTGAGCCCCGTGACGAGGGGTTGGACGCTGGGCGATGGGGTGGGTGTTGTCGCGATCGTGCTGGGGTTGGCGGCGCCGGCAACGCTCGGGCTGTCGCGCACCGTGCGAACACCGCTCCTGGAGACCGGATGGGCAACTGTGACGGCTGCCGTCTTCATGCTCGCCGCCGTCGCGCTGTTCCGTTGGATCGCGCCCCAGCGCGACAGCCTCCGGCTCGCGCGCGACGGCACCCTCGGGCCGAGGCTCTTCGTGTTTCTCGGCTGTCTCTGGCTCCTCTGCCCGTTCCTCTCGATCGTCCGGCTCGCCGACGATCCGTCGGCGGTTGCCTTCGTCGGCCTGTTCCTGCAACTCGCCGCCATCGTCGCTGTCTTTCGGCACGCGCAGCGATCGCCTGCTCGGTCGTAGGGTGAGCTGCGGACGAGGAGGCAACTGTGCAGGCTTATCCGCGGCGGATGCATACGGCGCTGGACACGACCGACGTCCGCGGGCTGGCGGAGTTCTACCGCGAGCTGCTCGGCCTGCAGTACCGGCCCGGTGACGAGCCGCCTGCAGACGGCACCGTGGACGAGGCCGACTGGCTGGTGCTGGTCGACGACGACGGCAACCGCCAGCTCGCCTTCCAGCAGGTCGACGCCCTGCCCCGCTCCACCTGGCCGTCCCAGGACGTACCGATGCAGCTCCACATCGACTACGCCGTACCAACCCTCGAGGACCTGCACCACCACCGCCGCCGAGCCGAGGCGTTGGGCGCCGAACTCCTCCTGGACCGCACCACCACCCCCGGGGAACCCCTCTACGTCCTGGCCGACCCCGCCGGCCACCCCTTCTGCCTCCTCGTCGGTTGATCCCGGTCACCCGGTTCCGCGAACCCTGAGCTTCGGCGTCACAAGCGGGTGGTGGGCGGTGTCTTGTGGCTGTTCGGCAGCTACTAGATGAGGACATGACATGACGGTTGCGTTGGTTACCGGGGCTAACAGGTGACGTTGGACGTGACTGATGCCGGCACGATCCGCGAGGCGGCTCGGTGGATCGACGAGCGGTTCGGGCGGCTCGACGTACTGATCAACAACGCGGGGATCACCGGCTCCGGGCAGGTCTCGCCGCAGGACGCGTACGACCAGGTGCCGAGCACGGTGAACCTGGACATGGTGCGCGAGGTGTTCGAGACCAACGTGTTCGGGGTGATCGCGGTGACCAACGCGATGCTGCCGTTGCTCAGGCGGTCGTCGGCGCCGCGCATCGTCAACGTCAGCAGCCACGGCGCATCCCTCGCGCTGACCAGCGACCCGGACGGCCCGTTCACGGCGCTGCTGCCGTCGGCCGCGTACATGCCGTCCAAGACTGCGTTGTCCGCGCTCACCGTCCAGTACGCCAACGAACTCCGCAAGGACGGCATCCTGGTCAACGCCGCCGCCCCCGGGTACGTCGACACCGACAGCAACAACCACACCGGCTCCGCACGATCGCCGAGGGCGCCACCGCCTTGGTCCACCTCGCCACCCTCCCCGCCGACGGCCCCACCGCCACCTTCCACGCCGAGGAAGGCCCCGTCCCCTGGTGACGCCGTAGGCTGCTGCCCATGTTTCGCGAGGCCGGTGCCGACGATTTCGACGCTGTCATGGGGCTCTACCGCCAACTGCATCCCGCTGATCCGGTACGGCGCGACGGCCGCGACGCCGACGTGTTCGCCGAGATCCTGAAGACCCCCGGGCTGCGGTTGTTCGTCCTCGAGGTCGACGGGCGCGTCGTGGCCACGACGTACCTCAACCTGATCCCGAACCTCACCCGCGCGGCCGCGCCGTACGCGGTGATCGAGAACGTCGTCGTCGACGCGGGCCTGCGCGGAACCGGTCTCGGCAAGCAGATCATGGCCGCCACCCTGCAGACCGCCTGGGACGCCGGCTGCTACAAGGTCATGCTGATGACCGGCTCCCGCCGCGAATCCACCCACGCCTTCTACCAAGCCTGCGGCTTCGACGGCACCGCAAAGACCGCCTACGTCGCCCGCAAGCAGTCAGCCGAGCTCGCGGAAGGTGGTCCGTAGGTCCGGGTCGAACCCGCCTTCGACCCGGACGTCACCCGGCTGGGTTGTCACCCCTTGGCGTGTTCCAGGGCCCAGTCGAGGGACTCGTCGGCGATTCGTTCCCAGCCTTCCTGTGCCGGGATCAGGTGCGCGAAGCCGTCGTACTCGCGGGTTTCAGTGAGCGACTTCGACTTGTAGTGCTTGGCGTTCGAGCGCTGGACCTCGGGCGGCATGATGTGGTCCTCGGACGCGGACACGAACAGCAGCGGCGCGCGGGAGTCGTTGTGGTAGTCGACCCAGGTGTCCTGGTGCCCGGGCTGGAAGTTCGCCAGCACGCTGCCCCACAGGATCCCGCCGTTGGCCGGGATCGCGTACCGCTCGTACGCCCGGCGCGCCTCGTCCTCGGGGAAGGTGTTGGTGAAGGCGTAGTTCCACTGCTCGAAGCTCAGCGGGATAGCCTTGTGCCGGTTGGCCGGCGACTTCAGCACCGGGAACGTCGACTTGACCTGCGACAGCGGCACGACGCGCACCCCCTCGGTCGGCGCCGAGCACATCGCCACCCCGGCCGCGCCGAAGCCGTGGTCGAGCAGGATCTGGGTGAACGCGCCGCCGGCCGAGTGCCCGATGATGATCGGCGGCTGGTCGAGCTCGCGGATCACCGACTCCAGGTGCTCGATGATGGCCGGCACGGTCAGCTTCAGGATCGGCGTCGGGTCGGCGTTCAGCGATTCCACCTCGACCTCGAAACCGGGGTACCCGGGGGCCAGGACCTTGAAGCCGCGCGCCTCGTAGTGCCTGATGTAGTTCTCCCAGCTTCGCGGTGTCACCCAGAAGCCGTGTACCAGCACGATGGTGTCTGCAGGCATGGTGGTGCGTCCTTCCGTCCGGGAGGTTTGCCGGAAACGTAGCTGCCGGCACCGAGTCCTTCGTAGGATGTGCGTGCACGGATCTGGGCTGTGTGTGCACAGTTCGCCCCCCAGATTCCAGGGGTGGAGGGGGTTGGGGAATGGCCGTGCTGCTCGACACCGCCGTACTGCCGCGGCGGGACCGGCTCGAGGCGTTCTACGCGGCGATGATGTCGGCGAGTGTTCCGTCGCGGGTCGAGCACGAGAACCCGGGCGGTGAGGTGCACGCGCGGATGGACTTCTGGCGGCTCGGGACACCGGACCTGTTCCGCAACGAGGGGTCCGGCATCCGCCTGGTTCGAACTCCGAAGCACGTGCGGATCGGCGGTCCGGAGCGGCTCGCGCTGGCGGTCCAGGTGGTCGGGTCCGGGGTGTTCAGCCAGGGCGGCGCGGACCAGCGGGTGCGGACCGGCGAGTTGATGCTGGTCGACCTGACCGCGCCGTACGACTTCGCCTGGAGCGGTCACGGCGCGTCGCAGGCGTTCCAGATCGACTACGCCGATCTCGGGCTGAGTGTCGAGACGGTCCGCGCGGCCGCGCAACGGTTGCCGAGCAGCCCGCTGTACGAGCTGATGCTGCACCATCTGACGTTGCTGCCCGGCATCATCGACGCACTCCAGGGGACGGAATCAGCTGAGATGGTCGGTACGGCGACCACCCAGCTCGTCCGCGCGTTGCTGACGTCGGCGGCGGACGACGTACAGCAGCCCCCGGCGATGGCCGACGTACTGTTCACGCGCATCACTTGGTACGCGCGGCAGCACCTGGCCGATCCGGATCTCACCCCGGCCCGGATCGCGGCGGAGCACAACATCTCGGTCCGCTACCTCTACAAACTGTTCGCCGAGCAGCACCTCAGCCTCGAGCAGTGGTTGATCGCCGAGCGCCTCAAAGGCGCCGCCCGCCAGCTCGCCGACCCGACGTACCGGCACCGCTCGATCGCGGCGATCGCGGCCGACTGGGGCTTCCTGGACCCCGGCCACTTCACCCGGCGGTTCCGCAAGGCGCACGGCATGACGCCGCACGAGTGGCGCCGTACTAACCAACCCTGAACACGGGCCACCCGATCTCGGTCCGCCAGCTCGCCGGATTCGGGTTGTCTCGCGGACCGACGACGTACGTCTCGTGCACCGGACCGGCGACGGCGAGCGCATGCTCGACCACCCACGCGCCCAACCGTCCGTACGTCACGTCGATGTCGTCATGCGCGCCGTCATGCACGGTCGCGGCCAGCTCGACCGCGGGCAGCTGGACCGGCCGGACCCGCCCGTACGTCGGCGGGTCCGCGATCACGCGATAGACCAGGACCCTTCCGTGGCCGGCCGCGAACAGCTCGTTGTCGTAGTGCCCGCCCGGCGGCCCCAACCCCGTGCCACCGACCGCATCGAGCTCGTCCATCGCGTCGTCGTACCACTCCAGCACGTTGCCGAGCTCAACCAGATCGGTGATCGCGGCAACGACCCGGGCAGGTTCGGAGCGGACCGCCACCGGGAGCTCACCGGGCTCGGGACGCAGCAGCCGCTGCAGCGAGTTGACCGCCGCGCGCGTCCGGTCGAGAGACGTCTGCAGCCGGTCGAGGTGGCCGGCGATCAGCTCGGCCCGGACACCCGGATCGTCGGTCGCGAGGATCTTGCCGACCTCGGCCAGCGGTACGTCTAGCTCGCGCAACCGGTGGATCACCTGGGCCGACGGGATCTGACCGGTGCTGTAGTACCGGTACCCGGTCGACGGATCGACCGTGGCCGGCTCGAGCAGCCCGCTCTCGTGGTAGCGGCGAAGGGTCCGCACGCTCAGATGGGTGAGCTGCGCGAACTCGCCGATCGTCAGCCCGCCCCGCACCCAGCCACTGTGCACCCTCCCCCGGGGCGAGAGTCAACCTCCTTGACCCTCTCCCTGCGGGAGACCGCAGAGTCGGAGCCATGTTGCCTTCGACGATCACCAGCTACCTGGCCCAGCCCGCCCTGTCCCTGTACGCCGACGACGCGGTCGTCACCGACGACGGCAAGACCTACCGCGGCCGCGACGAGATCGCGGTCTGGCTGGAGACGGCGGCCGGCGAGTACACCTACACCACCGAGCTCGTCGCCACCCGGCAGGTCGACGCGAACACCTGGGTCGCGGTCAACCACCTCGAGGGGAACTTCCCCGGCGGCACCGTCGACCTCCAGTACACCTTCACCCTCGAGGACGACCTCATTACGCGACTCGTCATCGCACCCTGAGGTCGAAGTTGAGAGGATCGTGCAAGCCGCCGCCAGCAATGGTCTACGAGAACACCAGGCTGGCGGCGTGTACTGGTCGTGTACCCATTAACGACTCAGTAGGAGATTGCACGATCATGCAGGTAGCTGTGGTCACCGGCGGAAGCTCCGGTATCGGGCAGAGCGCGGCCTTCGAGCTGGCGAAACGCGGTACCGGGGTCATCCTCACCTACAACGGCAACCCGGCCGGCGGCCTGGAGACGGCCGACCGCATCGAGAAGGACGGCGGTACGGCGGTCGCGCTGCCACTCGACGTGGGTCGCAGCGACACGTTCGCCGACTTCCGGGCGAAGGTCGAGCAGGCCCTGGCCGAGCGGTGGGACCGGACCTCGTTCGACTTCCTGGTCAACAACGCCGGGGTCGGGCAGCACCCGGTCCCGTTCGAAGAGACCACTGAGGAGCTCTTCGACCAGATGCTCCGGATCCACCTGAAGGGCCCGTACTTCCTCACCCAGACCCTGCTGCCGCTGCTCGCGGACGGCGGCGCGATCGTCAACACGAGCAGCAGCTCGGCACTCGACAACACCAAGCCCGAGCCCGGCTACTCGGTCTACGCCAGCATGAAGGGCGCCCAGCTGGTGCTGACGCGGTACCTCGCGAAGGAGTTCAGCGCCCGCGGCATCCGGGTGAACGCGGTCGCGCCCGGCGTCACCCGCACCCGGCTCGGCGACGACGCGTTCGCGAAGTACCCCGAGCTGATCCCACCGCTGGCCGCCCGCACCGCCCTCGGCCGAATCGGCGAACCCGACGACGTCGGCAAGGTGATCGCCTTCCTCCTCTCCCCCGACGCCGCCTGGCTCACCGCCCAAACCATCGAAGCCAGCGGCGGCTACGACCTCTGACCCGGCGGCCAGGAATCTCCCCAGACGACTGACCGTGCGGCCCGGTAGTCACCGGAGGATTTGCTGATCGTCACGCGTTCCCTGACGCCGGCCGGGAGGCAGACATCCAGCAAGACCTGGCCTTTCGGCTGGGTTGGCCGGCCGATGATGCGCCCCGGAGCCGGCCGGACCGTTCTCCGTGTGGCCACGAGGTAGGCAAACTTCTCGTCCTCGTAGTTGCGCGTGCCGTGCTTGGCAAGGCGGTGAAGTTCGGTGCGAGACAGTCGTACGGCGAAGTGGCACCAGTCGCCTGTGGTCAGCGGGCAGCGCTGCTGATGTGGGCACGGCGCGGCAATCTGCAGGCCGGCCGCGATGAGTTGCCGGCGGGCGTCGAGGATCCGCTGGAAGCCGCGTGGGGTACCCGGCTCGACAATGACCACGGTGCCGGCGGTCGCGGCTGCGGTCGCGATCAGCCGGAGGCGGTCGGCCTCGGTGAGCTCGTTCAGGACGTAGGCGATGGTGATGAGGTCGACTCGGCGATCCGGCTTCCACTGACGGAGGTCGGCCGTCGTCCACCGTTGATTGCTGGTGGCAAGAGTTGCGCCGAGGCGGACGGCGGCTGGTTGCCGCTCGACGGTTTCGGTGGCGATGCCGGGCCACACGTCGGCGGCGGCCCAGGCGGCGGCTCCGGTGCCGCCGCCGAGGTCGAGGTGGGCGCCGAACGCGCCGACGTGGACGTCCGCCGCGAGCAGCGCGGAGCGGATCGCGGCGTAGGTGGCCGGCATCCGGAAGACGGCGTACGCGAGACAGTCGAGGTGATCGGTCATCCCGGGCGTTGTGTCATCCACCTGCTCGGCGCGGTAACGAGCCGACATCGCGGCCGCGCGAGCACGCAAGTCGTCGTACGTCACGCCCTTGAGGGCAGCATGCAGTTGGGTGTCCAGAGCGGACATGCGAGAACTCCGGTTCGGTCGGTACGGGCGCACGCAACTGGGCGTGCAGGACCCGCGGCCTACGCCGCGACGTACCAACCGGTCCGGAGCTTCAGAGGATCAGGCAGCGCACCCGGAGGGGTCGGCACGGAACCGGATAGCCATGCAGGTCATGACCCACCTCCTCGAGAGACAACCCACCCTAGCCAACAACCACGTCGGGGTGCTGCTGGTTTTCAGCGGGCGAGGCAGGTGCAGATGCAGGCGTTGTTGCCTTGCGGATCAGCCAAGACGGTGAACGAGGGCGCCTCCTTGTCGTAGACGATGCGGCCGCCTGCGGCGAGGCCGGCCGCGATGCGTTGCTCGGCTACGTCGTGAGGCACCCACAGGTCGACGTGGAAGCGTTGCCGCGGCGTCTCGTGCGCGTCCGTGCCCTGGAACCACATGTTCGGCACCCGCGCCGTCGGGTCGAACACGTCGTCGCCCTTGAACGACTCCGTGCTTCCCGTGAGTACGGCGGCCCAGAACGGCCCGATCGCCGCGACGTCGGCCGTGTCCAGCGCGAGCTCGAACTGGGTCACCGCCGACGGATCGGACCCGAGCCCCATCGACCGCGCGATCGAACTGATCCGCCGAGCCAGTCCCAGATCCCGATCAGTCACCCCCGGCACGACCTGCTCGGCACCCGAGTCGTCGACGTAGACGGCTTCCTTGCTGATCAGCTTCAGCTCGACGAACCCGTCCCCGATCCTGACCTCCGCACAGCCCTCGCCGACGGCCTCCACGAACCGGAGGCCGTCGGCGAAGGAATCGATCAGAAACCGTGCATGCAGGGCCTGGGCGAGCTTCCGCCAGTCGTCCAGCCCGGCATCCAGAATCACCTGCGTCGTCACCATGTCCATGCCTTCCCCCAATCACGAGAAGGCTAGGACACCCCACCGACAAACCCTCAGATCAGGACTTCCTTGCCGTCCTCGACCACGATGTCGCCGGTGCCGATCGAGCCGAACCCCTCCTGCCGCAGCGTCAGCGACACCGCCCCCGAACCGCCCTCGCGGACCTCGGCCGCGGTGATCTTGTACGTCGACGGCACGGCGCCGTCCTCGAACAGCCGCTTCCCCGTGCCGACCACCACCGGGAGCTGGATCAACCGGTAGGTGTCGACCAGGCCGGCGTCGTGCAGGGTCCGGGCGAGCTGCCAGCTCCCGTGCACCTGCAGCTCACGGCCCGGCTGTTCCTTCAGCCGCCGTACCTGCTCGACGATGTCGTCGCCGCGCAGCACGGTCGTGTCGCCCCAGGCCGCGTCCTCGTCGGACAGCGTGTTGCTGACGACGTACTTCTTCCAGGTGTTCAGCGCGGTGGCGACGAGGTTGTCCTCGACGTCGACCTGCGACCAGAACGTGCGCATCATCTCGAACGTCGACCGGCCGAGCAGAATCGCGTCCGCCTCGCGGAACCACCCGTCGACCGGGTCCAGCTGACCGTCGCCGGCGTGCGGCACGATCCAGCCGCCGTGCTCGAACCCGTTGCTTCGGTCCTCGTCCGGGCCGCCCGGCCCCTGCATGACGCCGTCCAGGCTGACGAAGGTGTTGACGCTGAGTTCCATGGCTTTCTCCCAAGCTCGTAGGTGCGTTCTCGCCTACGCGTCGAACCGCTCGGGCCGGACTCGACATTTTTCAGTGCACAGATTTCTCCAGTACGGCGAGATCGCGCTCGGCGTACATCCGGTGCTCCCACTCCTCGCTCAGGATGCACCCCAGGCAGTCACTGACCTGGTAACTCTCCGAAGCGGGGTACCCGGGCTCGGTGACGGGCTCGGTCATCGTCGCGAGCTGCTCGTCGGTGAGCTCCGCGATGACCGTCCGGACCGTCGCCATCCGGTCCGCCCGGAGCACGAGCACCTCGTCCAGCGACGGCCGTACGGCGCGGTCGCGTGGGATCGGCGGCGTGTCGCGCATCTCGTCGTGCGGCAGGTCCAGCGGGTCCCACGGAGCCGGGTCGCCGAGGACGGTACGCCGTACCCAGGCATCCGTCGCGAACACCAGGTGCCGCAGCGTCTCGATGAACGACCACTCCCCATCCACCGACTCGTGCAACTTCTCCGCCGGCAACCGGCGCGCTCGCTCGACCGTCTCGCCCCACAACCCCTCGAGCAACGCCCAAGCCTCGCGATACCCCTCCGCATCACTCGGCCGCATCTTCTCCCGCCCCGGATACCGCCGATTCAACTCCGCATCGATCAACGGCACCACATCAACACCCCACACCTTGAGGTTGCGGACCTCCCCGTCAATCGCCACGTCGGCCACCAGCGCCCCCCGAATGGTCACCCCACTGAAGTTCACGATGTCGAACCGCGCCCCCGCCAGATCAACGTCGTGAAACATCGCCCCCCGCAACGACGACCCCTCAAAACGAGCCCCAGCAAGATCCTGCTCCCTGAACTCGGTCATACCGCCACCCTGGCCCGCATCCTCAGCCAGGTCCAGCATCAGCTGAGGTTGTAGGCGCGGGCCTGGAGGTTGTAGAGGGTGGCGTAGTGAGAGGGGTGGGTCATTAGTTGATCGTGGGTGCCGTACTCGACTACTTGGCCGGCGTGGAGGACGACTATGAGGTCGGCTGCGCGGACGGTGGAGAAGCGGTGGGTGACGAGGAGGGTTACGGCGCCGGTGGTGCGGGCTTGGTGGGCGGCTTGGGTGTAGCGCTGGAAGAGTTGGTGTTCGGTGGTGGGGTCCAGGGCGGAGGTTGGTTCGTCCAGGACCAGTAGGAGGGGATCGCGGCGCATCAGGCCGCGGGCGATGGCCAGGCGTTGGCGTTGGCCGCCGGAGAGGTCGACGCCGCCGTCCCAGGTGGTGCCGAGCTGGGTCGACAACCCGTCCGGGAGCGCGCGCAGGACATCCTCCGCGGCTCCGTCGCGCAACGCCTGATGGACGCGGGGCTCGTCGTCGATCGCGGTCAGGTCGCCGAGGCCGACCGCTTCGCGCGCGATCAGCTCGAAGTCGGCGAAGTCCTGGAACGCCCCCGACAACCGCGCCCGCCACGCCCCCGGATCCAGCTCGGCGAGATCGATGCCGTCGACAAGGATCCGTCCCTCGGTCGGGCGATACAGCCCGGTCAGCAACTTCACCAGCGTCGACTTCCCCGCGCCGTTCTCCCCGACCAGGGCAACCACGGTCCCGGCCGGCAACTCCAGATCCACTGACGCGACCGCGTCCGTCTCCGACCCGGCATGCCGAAAGCGAACGCCCTCGAACCGGATCCCCGACTTCAGTGCGCCGGGCGGCTCCGCCGTACCACCCCCAGCCGCTTGTACGGCGTAGTCCTGCAACCAAACGAACCGCGACACGTTCCGCAGCAGCCGAGCCGTGTCCTGTACGGCGTTCGTCAGGATGTTGCTCACGTTCTCCAGTCCGCGCACCGCGGTCACCGCCACCACGAGTGCCGACACCGGGACGACTCCGTGCACAGCGTCGTACGTCATCCACCCGAGCACCCCGATCGCGGTGCCGAAGAACACCACCGCGATCCCAGCCGACAGCAACGCGTTCTTGTAAGCACTCCGCACCGCAGGCTCCCGCCAGGCGTTCGCGCTGTCGCGAACCCGCCGCCGCAACTCCTGCCGCTGTCCGAAGACCCGCGCCTCCGCCCCGCCGTACGGCGAGGTGACCAGGTCGACCAGGTGTTGCGTCAGCCGAGCCGGCGCCGCGCTCTGCTCCTCGGTCTGCCGGCCCCAGCGAGTGGTCCAGCGGCCGGTCAGCAACCGCGGGAACCCGAGCGCCGCGAGGATCAGCAGCCGCCAGTCCGCAGTCACCGCGACGACCAGGATGCCGCCCGCGAAGGCAAGGTTGTTCACGATGTTCAGCAGCATGTTGAGCGCGCCGCCGAGCGTCCCCTGCCCGTCGCGGAGACTCTGCGTCTGATCCAGGTACTCGGGCGACTCCAGATGTTCCAGCGTCGGCACCCGCCCGATCAGCTCGGCCACCTTGGCGTCGAACTCGAAGCCGATCCGCTCCATCAGCCCGATCCGCGCGTTCGAGCCGACCATGACCAGCAGACTCTGCAACCCGGCCACAGCCACCAGCGCAGCGGCCGCGACCAGCATCTGCCCGCGGTCGGCCGCGATCGCCCCGGCCACGAGCAGCCCGAGGAACCACGGCACCGCCGCGCGCACCAACCGGCCGACGGTCTCGGCGAAACACGCGAGCACCAGCCCCGGGCTGGTCCGAAACGCCGCCGTCAGCACCATCCACAGCCCGCGCCTCACTGGAACCGCCCCGCCTGCAACCGGAACAACCCCGCGAACACCCCGCCGGCTGCCATCAGCTCGTCGTAGCTCCCGTCCTCCACGATCCCCTGCTCCGGATCCAGTACGACGATCCGCTCAGCGTGCCGCACACTCGACAGCCGATGCGTCACCAGGATCGTCGTTACCCCGGCCGTCGTGTCCAGGAAGCGGTCGAACAGCGCAGCCTCGGTCCGTACGTCGAGCTCCGCAGTCGGCTCGTCCAGGATCAGTACGCCGGCGCCACACCCGAGACAGCCGCCAGAGCACGGGCCAGCGCGACTCGTTGCCACTGACCACCTGACAGGTCGGTTCCGCCGTCGTACTCGGCCGACAGCACCGTGTCCCACCCGACGCGCTTGAGCAATACACCGCCCGCCGCATCAGCGAGCGCCTTGTCCAGCCGGTCCTGCGCAACCGAACCGAAGCCGACGTTGTCGCGCAGCGGCAGGTGGTAGCGGACGAAGTCCTGGAAGATCGCCGCCACCCGCGGCTGCCCGGTGATCTCCTCGACCGGGTCGATGCCGCCGACCGTGATGGTGCCGCTGTCCGGCCGGTAGAGGCCGCAGAGCAGCTTGATCAGCGTCGACTTCCCGGCGCCGTTGGCCCCGACGACCGCGACCGACTGCCCGGCCGGGATGTTCAGAGTCAGCCCGGACAACGTCGGCGACGACCGAGTCGGATAGGTGAAGGTGACGTCCGTCAACTCGATCGCCAGGGCGCCTTCGACCTTCCGCGCAGCAGACGAGCCAGGTGCCGCGAGGTCGATGCCCGGCAGACCGGCCTCGCGTCGCAGTCCGACCAGGGCCGCGACCGTCGCGGCGTACTGTCCGAGCGCCCGCTGCGTATCGCCCAGGATCCCGAACGCGTCCATCGCCAGCAGAGCCTGGGCCAGCGTCAGCACAGCGGCCACCCCGACCTGCCGATCGGTCACGTCATGGATCAGCAAGGCCAGAACGCCGGCGATAACCGCCGCGGTCACGAGGCAGCTGGCGTACACCGGCCGCAGACCACGTCGACGGGCCGGCCAGAGTTCACTCATCGCCGACAACCACGTGAACCGGTAGCGCTCGAGCAACCAGTCCGCCACCCCGAACAGCCGCACCTCTTTCGCGGCCGGCGCCCGGGTCAGCAGACCATGCAGGTACGACGCTCGCCGTCGCGGGCCGGCCGACGACTGCAGGACCTTGTCGAACGACGCGTCCACCCACTGCCTGAAAGCCCGTGCGATCAGCATGAACGCACCCGCCACCACGAACGGCACCCACCAACGCCAGGTAAGCAGAACGGCGAACGCGCCCAGCCCGGTCAACCGCGTGCCGAGCACCTGCCACGCGTTGCTCAACCCGAACAGGAACGTCCAGTCGCGGGTCGCGTCCACGACAGCCTGCAGGCGACCCGAGAACCCCGGCGAGTCGAGCAGCTCGAGACCTCGCGGCTGCAGGCCCGTTTCGGCGAGCAACTCCAGCACGTACGCCGCCGTCGCGGCCGTCGTCTTCGCGGTCAGCCAGCCCTGCAGCGAGGCCAGCAACGGACCACTGAGCATCAGCCCAGCCGTCACCCCGAACCACAACCACACCGACCCGTCGCCGGACAGCGCTGCAATGAACTGCCCGATAGCGACCATCAGACCGGTCCCGACAGCAGCGCCCAGAACCACGACGACGAGCGTCGCCACCACCCACCCTGGGCACGCCCGCCACATCACCCGGGCTTGCAGCCAGTACCGCGTCACGCGGCCAGCTCTCGCGTGATCGTCGTGACGTGGGCGGCGAACCAGTCGCCGCCCGCTTCGTGCTCGGCGTGCAAGGCCATCAGCGACCAGAGCACCCGGTAGTACGACAGCGTCCGGTCGAGCACCGGCGTACGGCGAAGGTCGTAGCCGGCCAGGAACGCCTCGGTCGCCGCCTCCCCGGCCATCGAGAACCGCGCCACGTCGAACAGCGGGTCGCCGTACATCGCGTCACCCCAGTCGATGACGCCCGTCAGTTCGTTGCCCACGGCATACAGATGACGCGGGTGGAGATCGCCGTGCAGCAACACGGGCTCGACCTCGGCCACGGTGTCGATGAACGGCGGCACCGTCTCGCGGAGCCGCCGTACCAAGTCCTGAGGAACGATGTCGGCGAGCACGTCGAGCCGATCGATCGTCCGCCGGAGCCGCGCGGCCCAACTGCCATCGCCATGAAGACTGTGCAGTCGGCGGAACCCGCGGCCGGCTGTCTCGAAGACTGCAGGCGCCGACGACGGGGTGCCGGGGACCTCGGCGCAGATCAGGTACGTCGGCTCGACGGCCAGGATCTCCGGCGCCGGCACACCGACGGACCGGGCCAGCGAGCAGGCGCGAGCCTCGGCCTCGACCGTGTCGCCCGACTTCAGGTAGTAGACGCCCGACGAGGTGTGCAGCCGGAAGGTCTGGTTGCCGACGAACCCGTCGACCGGCTCGACCTTCGCGATTGGGCCGACGACGGCGGCAGCGAGCGCGCGGGCGTCGAGTGGGGGCGGCGGCACGACGTCAGCGTAGTCGTGAACGGTGAAGCCCACAGCTAAATTGCTTGCCGGTCGAAAACCGTCGCTGCTGTACTCGTGCGGTAAGCACAGGTGCCGAGTCAAGGAGAGCAGCGATGCGACCTCGCTTCATGTCAATCGCGGACCGTACTCACACCTGTGCAAGGGACATGAAGCGTTGTGAAATTACTGAACCTTGGGATCCTGGCGCATGTCGACGCCGGTAAAACCAGCCTGACCGAGCGGCTGCTGTACGCCGCCGGGGTCATCGACGAGGTCGGCAGCGTCGACGACGGCAGCACCCAGACCGACTCGCTCGCGCTGGAACGCCAGCGCGGGATCACCATCAAGTCCGCGGTCGTGTCGTTCACGATCGCCGACGTCACGGTCAACCTGATCGACACCCCCGGGCACCCGGACTTCATCGCCGAGGTGGAGCGCGCGCTCAGCGTGCTCGACGGCGCCGTCCTCGTCATCTCGGCGGTCGAAGGCGTGCAGGCGCAGACCCGCGTGCTGATGCGGACGCTGCAGCGACTCCGGATCCCGACGCTGATCTTCGTCAACAAGGCCGACCGGGCGGGCGCGCAGTACGACGGCGTTCTGAAGAGCATCGCGGACAAGCTGTCACCCGCGATCGTGCCGATGGGCTCGGCGGACAGCCTCGGCAGCCGGTCGGCGACGTTCACGCCGTACGGGCCGGATCATCACCCGCACCTGCTCGAGGTCCTCGCGGAGCGCGACGACGAACTGCTCGCGACCTTCGTGGAGAACGAGAAGGCCATCTCGTACGACGACCTGCGCCACAAGCTCGCCGCACAGACGCAGCAAGCGCTGGTGCACCCCGTCTACTTCGGCTCCGCGATCACGGGCGCTGGGACAGACGCACTGACCGAGGGCATCCGGGACCTCCTCCCGCTCGCCGCCCAGGACCTCGACGCGCCCGTCGACGGGTCGGTCTTCAAGGTCGAGCGCGGTCCGGCCGGCGAGAAGGTCGCCTACGCCCGGATGTTCTCCGGTACGGCGCGCGTCCGCGACCGGCTGCGCTTCGGCGACGACCGCGAGGCGAAGCTGACCGCGCTGGAGGTCTTCGGCGAACCGGCGGCCACCGAGGTGCGAGCCGGCCAGATCGGCAAGCTGTGGGGCCTGGCCGACATCCAGATCGGCGACCGGCTCGGCTCCAGCCGGCACGAGGGCGGCGGGTTCTTCGCGCCGCCGACGCTCGAGACGGTGATCTCGCCCGTGCGGCGGTCCGACAAGGGCAACCTGCAGGTCGCGCTCACCCAGCTGGCCGAGCAGGACCCGCTGATCAACCTGCGCCAGGACGACCTGCGGCAGGAGACCTACGTGTCGCTGTACGGCGAGGTGCAGAAGGAGGTCATCCAGACGACGCTGGCCACCGAGTTCGGGATCGACGTCGAGTTCCGGGAGACCACCACGATCTGCATCGAGCGGATCGACGGCGTCGGGCAGGCGGTCGAGTTCAACAAGAAGGACGAGAACCCGTTCCTGGCCACGGTCGGGCTGCGGGTCGAGCCGGCGCCGGTCGGGACCGGAGTCGGCTTCGAGCTGGAGGTCGAGCTCGGGTCGATGCCGTTCGCGTTCATCAAGGCGGTCGAGGAGACTGTCCGCGAGACCCTCGAACAGGGCATCCACGGCTGGGCGATCCCGGACGCGCGGGTGGTGATGACGCACTCGGGGTACTCGGCGCGGCAGAGTCACGCGCATGCCGTCTTCGACAAGAGCATGTCGAGCACGGCCGGCGACTTCCGGTTCCTCACGCCGCTCGTCCTGATGACCGCGCTGCAGCAGGCCGGTACGACGGTCCACGAGCCGATGCACCGCTTCCAGCTCGAGATCCCGACCGACACGACCCGCGCCGTACTGGCTGCCCTCGCCCGCCTGCGCGCGATTCCGCAAGTGCCGGCGCTGGCCGCCGAAACCTCAACCCTGGAAGGAGAAATCCCGGCAGCCGCCGTCTACCGCCTCGAACAGCAACTCCCCGCCCTCACCCGCGGCGAGGGCGTCCTGGAGTCGGCCTTCGAGCGCTACCAGCCTGTGGCCGGCCCCATCCCGGACCGGCCACGCACGGATCACGATCCGCTCAACCGGCGGGAGTACCTCCTCCACGTCCAGCGGCGGGTGTGACAAGGCCGCGCCGACCAGTGGTCGGCGCGGCCTGGCATCAGTTCGGGGTCGACCACTCGACGAACTGGATGACGACACCGTTGGGGTCGGTGACCTGGAACAGGCGTTCGCCCCAGGGCTCCTCCCGCAGCGGCATGGTGATCTCGACACCTTCGTCGAGCAGCCGCTTCAACTCCGCGTCGAGCCCGTCGACGGTGAACGCGAGGATCAGCCCCGACGCCTGCTGGTCGCGCTGCTCCGGTGGCAGCACCTCGATCCCCCGCTGCAGCAGTACGACGTCGACCGCATCGTCCCGCGTCAGCGAGGCGAACCCCTCGGCCGCGACACGCTCCTCGTAGCCGAGGTGCCCGACGAAGAACCCGCGCGACGCGGCCACGTCGGCGATGGTCAGGGAAATGGTGGAGGCGTTGATCTTCACAGCTGTTCCTTTCGTAGAGGCGAGGACGGTCAGCGGGCGCCACGCCGCGGGAGGCCGCGACGGGGGCTGGTGACCGGGAAACGCACGGTGCGGGGCTGCGCCGTACGCCGCTCGTCACGGCGTCGGTGCGGGACCGCGCCGGACGGGGAACTGCCGAGACCAGTGGTTCGCATCCACTACTTCCTTTCGGAGTAACTTTACGACGGTGGTAACTTTAGCCCGGCCGGAGTGTGCTGTCAACATACTTTTACGACGAGGGTAAGATTGCGCCCATGGACACCACGAGCGCCCCGACCGGTCTGCGGGAGATCAAGAAGCAGGAGACGCGGCAGCTGATCTCCGACCAGGCGACCCGGCTGTTCATCGCCAACGGGTTCGAGCAGACCACGATCGCCGAGATCGCCGACGCCGCCCGGGTCGCGAAGAAGACCGTGACCAACTACTTCGCCCGCAAGGAGGACCTGGCCCTCGACCACCAGGACGCGTTCGTCGGGTCGCTGGCCGACGCCGTCGCGTCCCGCCGTGCCGGAGAGTCCGCCCTGGCCGCGCTCCGGCGCGACTTCGAGGCGGCCGTCGCGAGCCAGGATCCGGTGGCCGGGTTCGCCGGCCCGGAGTTCGCCCGGATGATCGCCGACAGCCCGACGTTGACGGTGTGCCTGCGCGGTCTGCACGACCAGCGTGAGCAGGCGCTCGCCGCGGTGCTCGCCGAGACCACCGGCGAGCACCCCGACGACATCACCGTCTCAACGGCCGCGGCGCTGCTCGGCGCGGTCCATCGGACCCTCTTCCAGCGAATCCAGACCCTGACACTCGCCGGTCAGTCCAACGACGCCATCGCCGCGACCATCGCCGCGGAAGCCGCCGCGGCGTTCGACCTGCTGACGCCGGCCCTCGGTGACTACGCGACCGCTTGAGTGCCTACGACAACATTTGCGCCGAGCTCGTCGTCAGTGCTTATGCGAGCGGTGAGCCCGGCCTGCTCGAGCACGGACCTCGCCAGCGGCGCCTGATGTTCGCTCATCTCGACGAAGAGGTGGCCGCCGGCGGCGAGCCACTTCGGTGCACCAGCGGCGACCCGGCGCAAGGTGGCGAGGCCATCCGGTCCGCCGTCCAAGGTGACGTGCGGTTCGTAGAGCCGGGCCTCCGGCGGCAGCAGCCGGATCTCGTTCGTCGGAACATAAGGGACATTGGCGAGCAGTACGTCGACCCGGCCCTTCAGCTCCCCAGGAAGCGCCGCGAAGAGGTCGCCCTGGTACACCGCCCCTCCCCACGGCACCAGGTTGCGCCGCGCACACGCGACCGCGGCCAGCTCGATGTCGGCGGCGTACAACTCGACCTTTCGCTCGGCCGCGACCGCAGCACCGAGTGCGCCCGAACCACACCCCAGATCGACGACGACAGCACCCGGCGCCGTCACCCGCAACGCCTCCTCGACCAAGAACTCGGTACGGCGACGCGGGATGAACACCCCCGGATCGACAGCGATCCGCACGCCGCGGAACGACGCCCAGCCGAGCACGTACTCCAGCGGAAGCCCAGCGATCCGGCGATCGACCATCACCGACGCCTCCGCCTGGTCGCGGGCGGTCGAGGCGATCAGCGCGGCCTCGTCCTCGGCGAACACGCAGCCGGCCGCCCGCAGCCGCGCGACAGCGTCGGAGATCTCAAAAGAAGAAGAAACAGACACGGAAACCCTTCGACTACGAGGCTCCCGCAGTCAGCGCACGGCGCCGACCACTCGAGGCGGGAGCAACCAACCTGCCTTACCGGTAATCGGTCCCACCCCCTCAGTCCGTAGTTGCGACAACCTTACCCCGAAGCTCAGCCGTCCAGGTGCGGGTTTTCGCGGAGGGACTCGGCGACGCGCTGGAGGGCCGGATTGGGGCTGTCGGGATTCCAGCACGCGTGGAGGGTGACGGAGTGGGCGTCGGCGGCGTCGAGCTCGCGGTAACGGACGCCTTCGACCTGCATGGCCATGATCGATCGCGGGATGAGGGCGCAGCCCAGGCCGGCCCGGACCAGGGCCAGCATCGTGGGGACCTGCGACGCCAGCTGGCTGACGGCGTAGCGGTCCATGCCGATCATCGCGGCGCAGATGTCGTGCAGGTACTGCGATCCTTCTGGGCTGTAGCCGATGTAGTCGTCGGTCACGTCGGCCAGCGCCACCGGCGACTCCCCCACCGCCAGCGCATGCTCAGCCGGAACGGCGAGGACCAGGTCCTCCGAGTGCACCAGCAGCGACTCGAAGCCGGCCGGGATCGGCGGCCGGACCAGGCCGATGTCGATCTCCATGTTCGCCAGCGCCTCGAACTGCTCCGGGCTCACCAGCTCGATCAGCTCCGCGGTCACCGCCGGCGTCCGCTTCCCGACCATCGTGAGGAAGTCCGCCAGGACGGCGTACGCCCCGATCGCGGTGAACGCGATCCGCAGCGTCCCGGTCTGACCATCGGCCGCCCGCCGCGTCGCCTCGGGCGCCACCTCGAGCAGTGCGAGCACTCGCCGCGCATGCTCCAGGAAAACATCCCCGGCCGCGGTCAGCCGCACTCCGCGGCCGGTGCGGTCGAACAGCCGCACGCCGAGCGACCGCTCCACACCCTGGATCTGGCGGGTCAGCGGCGGCTGGGTGATGTTCAGCCGCTGCGCGGCCCGGCCGTAGTGCAGCTCCTCGGCGACGGCGACGAAACCCCGGAGCTGCTGCAGGGAGAGATCCATAGCGGGCACCGTACCCATACCCGTACGGTATCGGTCAATACGAAATCGGGCTTGGACCTGCATAACGGAAAGCGCCTACCGTCGAGGCAACAGCCACCCAGAAGGAGCCTCCACGGTGCCCAAGCTCGCTGCCCTGTTCACCCCCGAACGCGCCGCCGACGTGGTCGACCCGCAGACCCGCCGGCTGCTCGAGGACCGGTTCGAGGTCGTCTGGGCCGGGGCCGAGCACGCCGCCGGACCGGGGTCGCCCGGCCGCCCGCCGGCCCTCGACCCGGCCGCCGTCGCCGGCCTCGCCACCGGCGCCGACGTCCTGCTGACCAGCTGGGGCACACCGCGCCTCGGCAAGGAACTGTGGGCCGACGGCAACGGTCCCAAGGTGGTCGCGCACGCGGCCGGCTCGGTCAAGAACCTGGTCGACCCGGTCATCCTCGACCAGGGCGTCGCCGTCTTCTCCGCCGGACCGCGGATCGCCTGGTCGGTCGGCGAGTACTGCCTGGCCGCGATGCTCACGCTGGCCCGCCGGCTCCCCCGCTTCGACCACGCGGTCCGGCAAGGCGGCTGGAAGCAGACCGACTTCCGCGGTCACGAACTGGCCGGCGCGAAGGTCGGCATCATCGGCGCGAGCAGCACTGCGCGAGCGCTCATCACGCTGCTGAAGCCGTTCGGCTGCGACCTCGTCGTCTACGACCCCTACCTGAGCGCCGAACGCGCCGCGCAGCTCGGCGTCCGCACCGCGACGCTGGACGAAGCCGCGCAGAGCCCGTTCCTCACCATCCACGTCCCGAACGTGCCCGAGACGAAGGGCATGATCACGCGCGAACTGATCGAGCGGCTCCCCGACGGGGCCGTCGTGGTCAACTCGTCCCGCGGCCCGGCGATCGACCAGCCGGCCCTGCTCGACCACGTGCTCGACGGACGCCTGTACGCCGCGCTCGACGTCTACGACCCAGAGCCTCCGACCTTCGACAGCACGGTCCTCGAAGCACCCAACCTGCTGCTCAGCCCGCACATCGCGGGCGACGCGGAAGAGGGTCACCTCGCCCTCGCCGGCTACGTGCTGGCCGACGTGCTCCGCTACCTCGAGGACGGCAGCCGCGGGCCGAGCTTCGTCGACCCGGCCGTGTGGTCGATCGCGGCCTGAGAGGACGACGCCCATGTCCCGGATCACGAAGGTCGAGGTCTTCCCGGTCGCGGTCCCGTTCGCGCGCCGGTTCGTCCTCGGCAGCGGAGCGGTCGGCTCGCCCGGCGAACGGCCGGACCAGGCCACCGCGGTCGTCTTCGTCAAGCTGACCACCGAGGACGGCGTGGTCGGCTGGGGTGAGCAGCGCGCGTTGCCGAGCTGGAGCTACGAGACCGCCGAGACGATGGCCGTGGTGATCAAGCGGCACCTCGCGCCGATCCTGCTCGAGCTCACGCCGTTCGACGTCGAACTGTTCCACCAACGCGCCGCCAAGCGCCTCAGTCCGGCGGTGTCGAACGGCTTCCCGTTCGCCCGCGCCGCCGTGGACGTCGCGATGCACGACGCGGCCGGCAAGCTGGCCGGCCTCCCCGTGCACGCGCTGCTCGGCGGCAAGGTGTACGACGAGATCCCACTCTGCTCCGCGATCGGCGTCGGCGACTCCGACGCGGTCCGCGAGCATGCGATCCAGTCGTCGGACTACTCGGCGTACAAGGTCAAGATCGGTGGCGACCTGGACGCGGACACCGCGGCGATCGAGACCGTCGCCGAAGTGGCCGGCGGCAAGCCGCTGTGGCTCGACGCGAACCAGTCCTACCGTCCCAGCCTGCTGAAGCAACTCCGCGACCGTACGGCGGGGATCCGCACGATCCACTGCGTCGAGCAGCCGGTGCCGAGCACCGACACACTGGCGATGCAGCGGGTGCGCGGACTGATCGACCTGCCGATCGCGATCGACGAGGGCAGCTTCTCCGCCCAGGACCTGGCCCGGGCGATCCGGCTGGAGGCCGCCGACCTGGTCGTCGTCAAGGTCTGCAAGTCCGGCGGCCTGCGCAACGCCCTGAAAACCGCCCAGACCGCCCAGGCCGGCGGTCTCGAGATCCTGGCCAGCGGCCTCACCGACTGCGGCGTCGCCTTCGCGGCCGCGCTGCACGTGTTCAGCCAGCTCGACCTCGCCCTGCCCGCCGAGCTGAACGGGCCGGAACTGCTGTCCGGCCTGTACGTCGAGGGGCTGACCATCACCAAGGCCGTCGCCACGGTCCCCACCGCCCCCGGGTTGGGCGTCCAGGTCGACGAGGACCGCATCCGCGCCGAGTCGATCGACCTCGAATACAGCTGAGGAGAAGCCATGCAGAAGAGGCTGTCCCGCCGCAGCTTCCTCGAACTCACCGGCCTGGCCGGAGTGGGCGCGGTGCTGGCCGGCTGCTCGTCCGGGCCGCCGGCCGGCGCCGCGACCTGGGCGATGTGGTCGAGCAGCGCCGCGGAGAAGAAGGTCTGGGAGGACTTCAGCAAGTACGTCGAGCAGCAGCTGAAGGTGAAGTCCGTCCCGACCCTGACCCCGTCCAACGGGTACCCGACCAAACTCGACCTGCAGCTTGTCAGTGGCACGGCCGGCCTGGTGACCGCGATCAACGGCACGCTGATCCCGACGTACGCCGCCCGCGGCGCGCACCGGCCGCTCGACGACCTGATCGACGCCGATCCGGACTTCGACCTGGACGACTTCTACCAGCCGAGCCGCCGGATCTCGAGCTTCAACGGCAAGACCTACGCGATCGGCTTCGACGTCGCGCCGACGGTGATGTACTACAACAAGACCCTGCTGCGGAAGGCCGGCGTCGACCTGCCGTCGCGCACCGAGCCGATGTCGTGGGCAACGTTCCGCGAGCTCGCGATCGAGCTGACCAAGCCGCCGGACCAGTACGGGTTCACCTGCGCGCCGGCCATCGACGACCTGGTGTCGTGGATCTACTGCGCCGGCGGCAACGTGATGAACGACCAGGCGACCCGCAGCACGCTCGGCGACCCGGAGGCGATGGAGGCGCTGCAGTTCGTCATCGATCTGTTCGTCAAGGACAAGGTCACGCCGCCGATCAAGAACCTGGTCACCGAGAGCTCGTTGTCCAACTTCATGGAGGGCAACGTCGCGTTCATGCAGAACGGGCCGTGGCAGGTGGTCAACGTGCGCAAGGCCAAGTTCGACTGGGACATCGTCCCGTTCCCGGCCGGCGCGGTCGGCAGCACGCCGCGGGTGTCCGGGTCCAGCTTCGCGATTCCATCGGGGGTGCGCGAAGGTGCCGACCTGGACCTGGCCTGGAAGTTGCTGAAGACACTGACCAGCACCGGCGCGCTGGACATCTACGCCAAGGCCGGCCGGAACAACCCGGCCCGGCTCAGCGCCGGCAGCGCGTTCCAGCCGCCGCCGGACAACCTCGGCATCGTCCAGCAGATCCTGGCCGGCAAGGTCGCCGGCGGCCACGCGTTCGACGTCACGACGAACTGGAACCAGGTCAAGCAACTGCTCGGCCAGGACCTGCCCAGGACGTTCCTCGGCCAAGTCACGGTCGCGGACGCGATCAATGGATTGACGCCGCGTCTCGACGTACTGATGCGGCAGCACCAGGACAACATCCGCCAAGCCACAGCCAGGAAGGGGTGATCACGAATGGCTGTCGATACTGTGCCTGCCCCGGCAGCGACCGCACCGCCGCGTCCGACCTCGAAACCGACACTGCGCTGGCGAAACCGGGAGTCGCTGACCGCCTGGCTGTTCATCCTGCCCAGCCTGATCGGCTTCCTCGTCTTCACGGCCGGGCCGGTCGTCGCGGCCGGGGTCATCTCGCTGCTCGATTGGAACCTGTTCAGCGCGCCGAGCTGGGCCGGGTTGAGCAACTTCGCCCGGCTCGGCCCCGACCCGACGTTCTGGTCCGCGCTCGGCAACACGGTGTACTTCACCTTCCTGAGCGTGCCGCTGACGATCCTGGTCAGCCTCCTGCTCGCGCTGCTGCTCAACCAGGGGCTGCGCCGGGTCGCGGTCTTCCGGTCGCTCCTGCTGTTGCCGTACGCAACCATCACGGTGGCGGTGGCGTTCGTCTGGATCTGGCTCTACATCCCGCACGACGGCCTGGTGAACGCCGTGCTCGGGTGGGTCGGGATCAACGGACCGGCCTGGCTGATCTCGGACACCTGGGCGATGCCGGCGCTGGTCGCGATGAGCGTGTGGAAGAGCTTCGGCTTCGGCATGGTCGTGTTCCTGGCCGGACTGCAGGCCATCCCGCAGCAGCTCTACGAGGCGGCCCGGGTGGACGGGAGCTCGACCTGGCAGGGCTTCCGCAACGTGACGCTGCCGATGCTGTCCCCGGCGCTGTTCTTCGTGATCGTGACCTCGGTGATCGGGTCGTTCCAGGTCTTCGACCAGGCCCTCATCATGACCAACGGCGGTCCGGGCACCCGGACGACGACGCTCGTCATGTACATCTACCGCACCGGCTTCGAGAACTACGACCAGGGGTACGCCGCCGCGCAGTCGCTGGTCCTGTTCGCGTTCATCGTCCTGATCACCGCCACCCAGTTCGTCTTCCAGCGGAGGCTGGTGCACTATGACAACTGACATCCGCCGCCGGTTGGTGGTGTTCACCTGCTTCCTGGTCACCGCGATCACGCTGATCCCGGTCGTGATGATGGTGCTGGTCGGGTTCCAGTCCGACGGCGAGTCGATGGCCGCGAAGCCGTCGTTCTGGCCGAGCAGCTGGCATCCGGAGAACCTCACCCGGGCCTTCGACCTGGTGCCGCTCGGCAAGTACCTGCTCAACACCGTCTACTTCGCCGCGGGCACGACTCTGCTCGAGACGGTCACCGCGGCGCTGGCGGCGTACGCGTTCGCCCGGCTGAACTTCCCGGGCCGGAGCTGGCTTTTCGGCATCTACCTGGCCACCTTGATGATCCCGTCGCAGGTCACGTTGATCCCACAGTTCGTGCTGGTCGCGAAGCTGCACGGGATCGACACCTGGCCGGGGATGATCCTGCCGCACGCATTCACCGCGATCGGCGTGTTCCTGCTCCGGCAGTTCTTCCTGGGCATCCCGCGCGACTACGAGGAGGCCGCCCGGCTGGACGGCGCGAACCGTTGGCAGGCGTTCGTCCGGATCATCGTGCCGCTGGCCGTGCCGGCGATCGCGACGCTGGCAGTGTTCAAGTTCATCGGCCAGTGGAACAACCTGCTCTGGCCGCTGATCATCTCCAACAGCGACGCGACTCGTACGGCGTCGGTCGGGCTGCAGGTGTTCCAGGACACCAACGGCACCCAGTGGAACCTGTTGCTGATGGCAGCCACCGTCACCACCGTCCCGTTGATCATCATCTTCTTCCTGACCCAACGCTGGTTCGTCCGAGGCATCACCATGAGCGGGCTGGGAGGCCGCTGACCATGTCCAATACCTTCCCCGCCCCACCGCCCCGGTCGCCCTACACCTGGTCCGTCTTCACCAAGCCGTGGTCCGGTCTGCCCGGTGACGAGCTCGGCCGGCTGGTCGCCGGGCTCGGCTTCACCGGCGCCGAGATCCCGGTCCGCGACACCGCCTACGTCACCCCGGCCACGGCCGAGGCCGAGCTGCCGAAGTTCACCGAACAGTTACGGGCCGAAGGCATCGAACCGATCAGCGTGGCGAGCGAGCTGACCGAACGCGTCTTCGCCGCGTGCGCGCAGGCCGGCGTACCGATGATCCGGATCATGGCCGAGCTCGGCCCCGACGGCTACGCGGCCTCGGTACGCCGGACCCGCGGACTCCTCGGGGACGCCGCCGTACTGGCCGCGCAGTACGACGTCCAGGTCGGGGTCCAGCCGCATCACGGGCGGTTCGTGCCGTCGACGCTCGGCGTGCTGCAACTGCTCGACGGACTGCCCGAGCAGTTCAAGCTGGTGTGGGACGCGGCCCACGACGCGCTCGCCGGCGACGACCCCGCGGTGACTCTCGAGCTCGGGCTCGACCGGCTCGGCATCGTGAACCTGAAGAACGCCAAGTACGTCCGGACCGAGGACGGCTGGAAGACGTACTTCGTGCAGGCCGACGAAGGGATGTCCGACTGGTCGGTCGTCTTCGCCACGCTGCAGCGACTCGGCTGGTCCGGGCCGGTCTGCCTGACCGGGCAGTACTCCGATCCCGCCGTACGCGTGGAGGAACGGCTCGAGAAAGATCTGCTGACCGCTCGTGTCACATCTTCCGGCCGGGCTCCGTCAGGAGGGTGAAGGCAACAAAACCTCACTGATGGAGACCCTCCCATGACTGCACGGATGACGAACCCTGCCATGCTGCTGCCGGACGCGACCAAGGGCGTCCAGAACATCTTCAAGGCCGTCCACAAGGGCGGTGTCCCCGCCGCGACGCTCGAGCTCGTGCACCTGCGGGCCAGCCAGATCAACGGCTGTGGGCCGTGCGTGTTCGGCGGTGTGAAGTCGGCGGTGAAGAACGGCGAAACCGACGAACGGCTGCACCAGGTCGTCGCGTGGCGTGAGTGCGACCTGTTCACCGACGCCGAGCGGGCCGCGCTCGCCCTGGCCGAGGCGGCGACCCGGATCGCGGACCGGCCGGACGCGGTCACCGACGAGATCTGGGCCGAGGCGGCCAAGCACTTCGACGAGACCCAGCTGGCCGCCATCATCCTGATGATCGCGCTCACCAACATGTTCAACCGGATCAACACCACCACCCGGGAGCCTGCCGGCGCGACCTGGTGACTGAGTAGGTTGGAAGCGCCCGTGTCGAGGGCGGCACGGGCGCTCCGACGTACCCAGGGAACCAGAACCGGAGGTACTGATGAAGTACATGCTCTTGATCTACGGCAACACCGAGACCTGGGACGCGCTGCACGGGCTGGGCATCGACGGGGTGCTCGACCAGCACCGCAAGCTCACCGAGGAGCTCAAGGCGAACGGCGAGTTCATCGACGGACTCGGACTGACCACCGCGAACGCCCGGGTGGTGCGGGTCAGCGACGGGGTGCCGGCCGTCACCGACGGGCCCTTCACCGAGGCCAAGGAAGTACTGGCCGGCTACTACCTGGTCGACTGCAGTCCGGAGCGGGCGGTGGAGATCGCGGCCCGGCTGCCGGAGGCGCCGTACTCGCCGATCGAGATCCGCTCGTTCACCGACCCGATGGAGCAGTAGGGCTGCTCCAGGGACTTGCCGGCCTCAGCTGGGCGTTGACACCTGAGACCGGCGAGTCACTGACTCAGCCCTTCACGGGGCCCCTTGTCTTCAGCGGGGATCGCCCGACGCGAGGATGACCCCACCTGAGGCGGGCTGATCACCCATGCCCCGGCCACCCCGCACGAACACGGTGGCGCCCTGCTCCGGAGCCGGGGCGCCTTGACCGAGTCGCAGCGTGGTGGTCATTCCGTTGCTCAACCTGAGCACCGCCACGCGTCGCGGTTCCACCGACGGGATCGACGAGCTCACCTCGTGGATGCCGGTGCACACCGCCGGTTGGATCGAAGCCCGTCCGAGCCCCGCGTTGCCGTGACTCCTCACATCACGGCACTGCTCGGCGAGCCTTGTCATCGCTGACACACTTCCCCCTTCTTCTCATCGTTCTCCCCGAGTGACGGTTGGCGCGACTGCCGTGACACGACGCCGGCACCACGCTGAAAACAACGCAGGTACGGCGCAGCAGTCGCACACTCCCCCGTCCTTCCCGCACCCGGAAACGACGCGGAAGTGATCAGGGAAGCCTTGCTGAGAGTGACGACGTTTTCAAGGGATCGTGACAGGAATCCCGCGTACCGGGACCCGTGTCCAGCTTTGATCGTTCACCGAAACTTTCGGCAGCAAGCGCCCACTTAAAGCAGTGGTCCCATTGACTCCGGCGCCGGAAGAAAAGGAAGACGACGACCACCGCTAATGCGGGCTCAGGTCCGGGAGCGTGGCCATTCTGGACACGCTCCCGGGATTTTCACCATGCTTGTGACCTTGTTTGATCGCGCGCCGACTGATTCCCCGGCCGACGGTGGAATCCGGGCCCTCGGCAACAATCTGCGTAATGGCCGGTCAACGGGCGGTGCTGGTGCGTTCGATGATCCGGTGCGGGATGATCACTCGCCGTGGCGCCGCGTCCTTGTCCGCCATCCGCTCGGCGAGCAGGTCCAGCGCCGACCGGACGAACTCCCGCCGGTCGAAGTCCACCGTCGTCAGCGGCGGAATCATGAACTGGCTCTCCAGGATGTTGTCGAACCCGGCGACCAGCGTCTGCCTGGGCACGTCGATCCCGGCGGTCCACAGCGCCGACAGCGTGCCGGACGCGACCGTGTCGGTGAAGCAGAAGAACGCGTCCGGCAGCTCGTGCTCGGTCAGGTACTTCCCGACCACCGTCGCAGCACCCTCCGGACGCCACCGGTCCAGGTTGATCTCGAGCGCCGGATCGTTCGGTACGCCGGCCTCCTCGAGCGCCTGGCGGTATCCCGCCGTACGCAACCGGGAAGCCGCCGTGCCGGGTGCGTCCGCCGTGCCCCCGAGCACGCCCACGCCACTCGATCCCCGCGGGACCTCCGGCACGCCGACCGCGGCGATCCGGCGGCAGCCCTGCGCCAGCAGGTGGTTCGTCATGTCGCGCGCCGCGGTCACGTTGTCGATCGCGACCTGGCTGACCACGTCCTGGTCGACGTCCCCGATCAGGACGACGGGCGGCAGCGGACCGGCGGTCATCACGGCGCTGTCGTCGACGTTGACCGGGTTCAGGATCAGGCCGTCGACCAGGTGCGCGCGGCCCTTGGACAGCAGCTCGAACTCACGCTTCGGCTCGGCAGCGGTCTGCTCGATCTGCACACCCCAGCCGCGCTCGTGGGCGAGCTCGACGACCAGGTGCGTGATCTCCGCGGAGTACGGCCGCAACAGGTCGGGCAGGGCGAGCGCGATCATCCCGGAGCGGCCGTTGCGCAGGCCGCGAGCGCTCATGTTCGGAACGTAGTCGAGCTCGGTCAGCGCCTGCTCGACCCGGGCCCGGGTCTCCGGACGGACGAACACCACGCCGTTGATGACGTTCGACACCGTCTTCGGGGACACCCCGGCCAGCTTGGCGACATCTTTGACGGTGGCACGCATGCGGCCATTGTCACACTTGGCTACGTTGTCACGAACTCAGCGCGTCGGCAGGGCGCCGCCGTTGACGTGGAGCACCTGGCCGGTCAGGTGCCGGGCGGCCGGTGAGGCGAGGAAGCGGATCGTCCCGGCAATGTCGGCCACCGTCCCCTCCCGCTTCGTCATCGTTGCCTCCAGCAACCGGGTACGGCGCTCATCGGTCAGCGTCCCCTGGAAGAACTCGGTGTCCGCGGTGAACCCGGGCGCGACCACGTTCGACGTGACGCCGCGCGGACCGAGCTCGGCGGCGACGTCGAGGCTGTACATCGCCAGCGCGGCCTTGGAAGCGCCGTACGACCCCGGCCCGCGGGCGCCGGCGATCGAGCCGAGGTGCACGACCGCGGTGGTGAGTCGCGGCGCGAGCGCCGTGGTCGTGAGCACCGCACTCAGCAGGTTCGCCTCCAGGTTGGCGAGCCAGTTCGTCTTCAGCTGGGCCAGTCCGCCGTCCGGCCGGCTGAGGTCCGTGTTCCCACCCGCGTTGTTCACCAGTACGTCGACCTGCTCGGGCAACTCGCCGAGCAGTCGCTCGACCTGCTCCGGGTCGGTCGCGTCGCACACCACTCCCCTGGCTCCGAGGTCGGCGGCCGTCCTGGCCAGCACATCCTCCCGCCGGCCGGTGATCACCACGTCGTCGCCGTCGCGGCGGAACAGCTCGGCCGTCGCCCGGCCGATTCCGGTCGCTCCTCCGGTCACCACGATCGTGCGGGTCATTGCACTCCTCACGTTTAGGGCTAAATGTTTAGGTCTAAACGTAGCATGGTGACCATGACCTCCGGACGTGACGGCTATCCCTTCGACGGGCCGAACCTCTACCCCGCCGCCGAGATCGCGCAGGCCTGGCAGCGGGAGCGGCCCGGGACGCCGACGGACTCGATCGAGATCGTCACTCCCCTGTGGCGGCTCGCGAAGCTGTTCGCCGACGACCGCAGGCGGGTGCTGTCCGACCTGGGCGTCGATCCGGCCACCCTCGACCTGCTGAGCGTGCTGCGCCGGGCCGGCAAGCCCTACGAGCTGACGACCCGGGAGCTGAGCCGCCGTACGCTCGTCACCGCCGGGGCGATCTCGCAGCGGGTCGCGCGGGCCGAGGAGTCCGGGCTGGTCACCCGCCGTGCGGCGTCCGACGGCAGCCGCGCGGTCCTGGTCACGCTCACCGCGGACGGCCACGACCTGGTCGAGCGGACCGTCGACCAGGTGCTGACCCGCGAGGCCGAACTGGTCGCCTCGCTGACTCCCGCGAACCGCGCGGCCCTGGCCGGCCAACTGCAGGAACTGCTCGGCGAGGTCCAGCGGCTGGCCCGCAAACCTTCGTCCGGCGTGTAAGGTTTTCGCAGCCGCCTAGCAGGAGTCTCAGGTCCAAGTTGCTACGACCGGTTCAATGTCACAATTGAAGGATGCCTGCTACCGAATCGACCGGGTCCGCCGGTCCCACGGCCGCCGACAGTCATGACGCCATCCAGGTGCGGGGAGCCCGCGAGAACAACCTCAGCGGGGTCTCGCTGGACATCCCCAAGCGCCGGCTCACCGTCTTCACCGGAGTCTCCGGCTCCGGCAAGTCGTCACTCGTCTTCGACACCATCGCCGCCGAGTCCCAGCGGCTGATCAACGAGACCTACACCGCCTTCGTCCAGAACTTCATGCCCAGCCGCAGCCGGCCGGACGTCGACTCGCTGCGCAACCTGTCCGCCGCGATCATCGTCGACCAGGAGCGGATCGGCGCCAACTCCCGCTCCACCGTCGGTACGGCGACCGACGCCCACACGATGCTGCGGATCCTGTTCAGCCGGGCCGGGACGCCGTACGTCGGAGGTCCGTCGGCGTTCAGCTTCAACCTGGCCGACGGGATGTGCCCGGAGTGCGAAGGGCTCGGCCGGACCACCGAGTTCGTGCTGGACGAGCTCGTCGACCGGGACAAGACCCTCAACCAGGGCGCGATCAAGGCGCCCGGGTACGCCGTGGACAGCTGGCACTGGCAGCTGATGGCGACCACCGGGCTGTTCGACCCGGACCTGCCGCTGAAGGACTACCCGGCCGACAGCTGGCAGCAGTTCCTGCACTCCGAGCCCACCAAGGTCAAGGTCGGCAAGAGCAACCTGACCTTCGAAGGTCTGGTGTCGAAGCTCAAGCGCAGCTTCCTCAGCAAGGACCGCGACTCGATGCAGAGCCACCTGCGGGCGTTCGCCGACCGGGCGATCCGCCAGGCGACCTGCCCAGCATGTGGCGGGGCACGGCTGAACGAGGCGGCCCGGTCGGCCACTGTCGACGGCCGCACCATCGCCGAGTGCTCGGCGATGCAGATCAGCGACCTCGCCGAGTTCGTTGCCGGGATCAACCATCCGAACGTCGGGCCGATGGTCGAGGGACTCCGGGAGACCCTGGACTCGATGGTCACGATCGGGCTCGGCTACCTCAGCCTGGACCGCGAGTCGTCGACGTTGTCGGGCGGTGAGGCGCAGCGGGTGAAGCTGGTCCGGCACCTCGGGTCGAGCCTGGCCGATGTCACCTACGTGTTCGACGAGCCGACCGTCGGCCTGCATCCGCACGACATCCAGCGGATGAACGACCTGCTGCTGCAACTGCGGGACAAGGGCAACACCGTCCTGGTGGTCGAGCACAAGCCGGAGACGATCCGGATCGCCGACCACATCGTCGACCTCGGCCCGGGCGCCGGCCTGGCCGGTGGCCGGCTCTGCTACGCCGGCGACCTCGACGGCCTGAAGAAGTCGCGCACGCTGACCGGTCGCTACCTCGACCACCGGGTCAGCGTCCGGGACGACGTACGGCGTCCGACCGGACGGCTGTCCATCGAGGGTGCGAACCTGCACAACCTGAAGAACGTCAGCGTCGACGTCCCGCTCGGCGTGCTGACTGTCGTCACCGGGGTCGCCGGGTCCGGCAAGAGCTCGCTGATCCACGGGTCGCTGGCCGGGCGGGACGGCGTGATCGTCGCCGGGCAGGAGCCGATCCGGGGATCGAAGCGGAGCAACCCGGCCACCTACACCGGGCTGCTGGACCCGATCCGGGCCGAGTTCGCCAAGGCGAACAAGGTGAAGCCCGGACTGTTCAGCGCGAACTCGGTGGGCGCCTGCAAGACCTGCAAGGGCATCGGTCTCGTCTACACCGACCTGGCGATGATGGCCGAGGTCGCCTCGGTCTGCGAGGACTGCAACGGCGCTCGGTTCACCCCGGAGGTGCTCGCCTACCGGTTGCGGGGCAAGAACATCAGCGAGGTACTGCGGATGACCGTCACGGAAGCCCGTGAGTTCTTCACCCGTGGTCCGGCCCGGAGCATCCTCGACCGGCTGTCGACGGTCGGACTCGGGTACATCGGCCTCGGACAACCGCTGACCACCCTGTCCGGTGGCGAACGGCAGCGGCTGAAGCTGGCCATCAACATGGGCAAGACCGGGTCGGTCTACATCCTCGACGAGCCGACCACCGGTCTGCACCTGGCGGACGTGGACAAGCTGCTGGCGATGCTCGACACCCTCGTCGACGAAGGCAACACCGTCATCGTCATCGAGCACCACCAGGCCGTGATGGCGCATGCCGACTGGCTGATCGACGTCGGCCCGGGCGCCGGCCACGACGGCGGGCAGGTGGTCTTCACCGGCACACCTGCCGACCTGGTCGAGAGCAGCCCGAGCCTGACGGCCGAGCACCTACGGCTGTACGTTGCGGGTCACTAGCTCGGCGGCCAGAGCCTCGATCAGGTCGCGCCAGGCATCGAGGTAGGCAGCGGCGGGGCCGGTCTGGGTCAGGACCAGCCGGGCCCCGCCGTTGCCGTCCCGGAGGGTCCAGCCGACCTCGCCCTGCGACCAGGTGTAGGTCAGCCGCTCCGGCTCGGCCGCCTCGGTGACCGTCCCGGGATCAAGGCCCTTGGCGACGAACCCGGCCGGCGGTGTGCTCCCCGCCGTCGCGGTGGCCGCGCCGGCCAGCAGCTGCCAGACGAGCTCCTTCGGCCGCACGAGCTGCCGCTCGAACCGGATCCCACCGTCGTCGTCCACGGCTCCTTGATCCAGGCCGTACACCTTGACGAAGTGCTCGTGCAGCTCGGCGTACTCCTTCTCCGGCACCGCCGACCCACCGAGCACGTGGTCCAGCGCGTCGAAGCACAAGGTCCAGCCGCTGGTGAAGCTCGCCGAGCCCGGACGGTCGTCGAACGTCGCGGTCAGGTGCAGCGTGCACCCGTCGGCCGACGGGACGAGCTCCCAGCGCAGCACCTCTTCGCCCCAGGTGTACTCGATCAGCCGCGGCGGCTCGTACGCGCGGATCACCCCGGAGCCGTGCTCGTCCACGGGGGCGTCCGGGTCGTCCTCGAAGGTGAAGGTGACCGCTCCGTCCAGCCGCAGGTCCAGCTCGACCGCGGCCGGGAACCACCCGGACAGCTGCCCCGGCTCGGTGATCGCCCGCCAGACCTTCTCCACCGGATGCCGTAGCTCGCGCTGCATCCGCAGGACCGTCCGGCCGTTCTCCGTGCTCAAGGTCTCGGTCATGACCCCATATATACCCGATCAGGCATATACGATCAACCGGCGAACCGGGCCAGGTCCTCGAGCTCGCCCGCCAGCGCCGGCGACGATCCTTCGAACAGTTCGCAGGACAGGTCCGCGTGCTTCCAGGACCCGATCACCCGGCCGGCTTCGACCACCGCCGGACGCAACATGCCGCCCCCGGGATGGATGTGTTTGCGGTACTCGTCGGCCAGCGCGTGCCGCCTGTCGGCATACCCGAGCAGGTACGGGTCGAACTCCCCCAGCAGCCGCAGGTCCGGAGCCCCTGGCAGATCATCGACCGCCGACAGCTCGACTCCATCGACGTCGAAAGCCTTCGTCGCAACCGCCTGCAGTCCGTGACGGGCTTGCGGCACCGGGAGGCCCG
The DNA here is from genome assembly GCF_053592935.1 of Kribbella sp. NPDC002412. Classification (NCBI taxonomy): domain Bacteria; kingdom Bacillati; phylum Actinomycetota; class Actinomycetes; order Propionibacteriales; family Kribbellaceae; genus Kribbella; species Kribbella sp. NPDC002412. Next base: position 97,174 of record NZ_JBSFBL010000005.1, on the reverse strand, counting down.
ACCACGTTGCGAAGTCCTTCGCGGTTGCTGGGCCGTAGGCCGTCAGGTACCGCCGAGCCAACTCCTCGAGGTCTCCGTCCAGAACCAGCGGCTTCCCCAGCCAGTCCCGGACGGCGACCCAAGTCTCGCCTGGCCCGTAGCACAGCCGCCCGAGCAGCCCGGCGTGCCGGATCAGCGCATACACCTGCTGCCCCTTCGGCGAGGCGATCAGCCCGGCCTTCAGCAGTACGTCGGCCAGCGCCGAGCGATCCGTGGGACCTCGAGCCAGGAGATGCTCCTCGATCACGTCGGCCGCCTCGGCGCGGATCGATGCGGTCAGCCCGAGTTCGCCGTACCGGCGCTCGGTGTCCTTGATGAGCTTCTGGCCGAGCAGCCCGAGCAAGGGTCCGGCGTGCTCGGTCGCGACGAGTTGGAGGGTGCCGCGCATGAACCAGCCGCGAACGACCGAGCGGTCGGTCTCCTGGGCTTGGGACACGTCGGAGAGAGTGGTCGCGGTCGAGCGGGCCCGGACGGCGTACGCGGCGCCACGCCAGGTCTGGGCCTGCAGTCCCCCCGTCCGGCGCACGACGTCGGCCACCCCTCCGGGGCCGGCCTCGTCCACCGGACGCGCCAGGCAGTTGGCCTGGAACCGGGCCGCGAGGAGCCAGTCCACAGACCTACGCACCACCCCAGCATGACACCACAAACTCCTCTTGCGCGCAGCAATAACCGGTCTGCCGGATTGTCCGGCAGACCGGTTGTCCGACTGAAGGATCGTCAGCTGAGATGGTCGTCCACCAAATTGGCGTAGGCGGCCTGGCCGGTCACGTTGGGGTGGTAGGACTCGCTGACCGGGTTGGACAAGCCGTTGATCCACTCCGGGCTGCCGCAGACCGCGTGCCCGATGAACACGCTGGTCGGGTTGACGAAGGCGAACCCGGCCGCGCTCGCCGAGGCGGCGATCTTGGAGTTGAGCAGGTCGGCGGTCTGGTTCAGCCGGGTCATCTCGGTCGGGCTGAAGAACGTGCCCGCGTTGCAGTCGGTGCCGTTGAACAGCCGCGGGTAGCCGACCACCACGACCCGGGCCGAGGCCGCGCGGCTCCGGATCGAGCCGTACAGGCTGTTCAGCCGGCCGGGCAGCGTGTTGTTGATGATCGCCTGCGCGTTGTTGATCGCGCCGGTGCAGTCGCCCAGCCAGGACGGCTTGGCGCACTCGGTGATCACCGACGAGAACCCGGCATCGTTGCCACCCACCTGGACCGACACCAGGTTGGTCGAGCTCACCACCGAGCTCAGCTGGTTGGCGGTGACGTCGGCGACCCGGGCGCCGGAGCAGGCGACGAAGGTGAGGTTGGCGCCGATCCGGCCGGCGTCGATGTACGGGTAGGCCTTGGTCGAGCGCTGGCAGGACCCGCTGCTGGTGATGTAGCTGCGGGTCCCCACACCCGAGGCGTACGAGTCCCCGAGTGCCACGTAGTTGGGTGCGGCCGCGTGGGCCACCCCGGGACTGACGAGGATCGCGGCGCCGAGGGCCGCGGCGGAGAGCAGGCTGGCGATGGACTTCATGGGCGGACCGCCTTTGTGCGAAGGGTGGCGACAGAAGCACTAAGAGTCACGATGACCCAACCCGCCGGTAACACACAAGGGCCTGGTAAGAAATTCACCGCCAGTTGCCGGTCCTGGTAGCCGGTGTTTCCGGGCTACCCCCAGGACGACAGGCCTGGGCCCTGCGGCAGCGGGTAGCAGCCGTCGACGAGCTCGACCCGGCCGTCGGCCGGGAGCAGTCCGCTCTCCACGTAGATGGTGTTCGGCAGCGCGGCCAGCACGTGGATGTGCGCGCCGCCGCCGTGCGACGCGTACGGAACGCCGAACCCGGCCGCCAGCAGCCCGATCTCCAGACAGTCGGTGAGCCCACCGGCCCGCCGGAGATCCGGTTGTACGACACCCACCCCGCCACGCGCGATCAGGTCCCGGAACGCGGCCTGCCCGTAGCGGTTCTCGCCGGTGGCGATCGGGATGTCCAGCTTGCCGGCCAGCCGGACGTGGCCGTCGGTGTCCGCGGCCGGCAACGGTTCCTCGAACCACCGGCAGTCGAGCTCCTCGTAGACGCGGCCCCGGCGTAGTGCTTCGTCGTACCCGAAGGCCTGGTTGGCGTCGACCATCAGCGGCGCGTCCGGGCCGATCACGGCCCGGACTGCCTTGATCCGCCGTACGTCCTCGCTCAGCGGGCCGCCGCCGACCTTCATCTTCACACCGCGGAAGCCCTGCTCCATCGCCTTGGCCGACACCGCCTCCAGGCCGGCGACGTCCAGCTCGAGCCAGCCCACCATCGCGTACGTCGGGATGGTCGTGCGCTGGGCGCCGAGCAGCTTCCACACGGGCACGTCCAGCGACTTGCCGAGCAGGTCCCACAGCGCCAGGTCGATCGCCGAGATTCCGTACGACGACAGCCCGGCCGTGCCCTGGTAGTCGGTCAGCACCTGCAGCTTGTGCCGGATCCCGCGGATCAGCGTCGGGTCGTCCCCCACGATCTCGGGAGCCAGCTGCTCGGTGACGATCTTGGCCAGCACCGCGGGCGAGCTCGCCACCCGGCCGAAGTAGGTGTCACTGACGCCGCTGATGCCTTCGTCGGTGTCGATCCGGACCCGGGTGCGGCCGTTGCGATCGAGCAGCTGGATCGCGTCCCGGACCGCGTGCGCCTTCGGTTCCGACACCACCTCGACGCTGATCTCGGTGATCTTCATCCTCACCCCTTGCCTGCGAGTACGTTCTCGACCTTCTGCTTCACGCTGCCGAGCGCGTCGGCCGCGGACCGCTTCCCGCTCCACACATCGTCCAGCACCGGGCGGTACACGGTCCGGGCGCGTTCGATGTAGCGGCTGAAGTTCTCGTTCACGGCGTTGTCCAGGGCCTGGGTGACCAGAGCCAGGTTGGCCGGGCCCTTGTCGTCGGGCACGAACAGCGACGAGGAGCTCTTGCTCACCGGCATGAACCCGCGCGACTGGGCGAGCAGCTTCGACGCGTCCGGGCCGGCGCAGTACTTGAGGAAGTCCCAGGCCGCGTCGGGGTCCTTGGACGCCTTCGGGACGGCCAGCACGGTCATCGTGTTCACGGTCTTGCGGGCCACCTTCATCGGCGGCGGGAAGATGTCCCACTTCACCTTCGCGTTGGTACGCAGGTAAGGGATGCCGCTGGTCAGCGCGAGCAGCATCGCGACCTTGCCGGTGCCCAGCTGGGCCAGCGCCCAGTTCGGTGTCTGACGGCCCGCGGTCACGGTGGCGAAGTCCGGGTGCACCTTGTGCACGAGGGCAAGGTCGGCGATCCACTGGACCGCCTCCGCGGCCGGCGGCTCGGCCAGGGTGAAGCGGGTGGCGTCCTTGGAGTAGATGCCGTCGCTGCCGTTGTTGACCGGCCAGACGGTCTCCAGCGAGGTGTCGGGGAAGATCAGCGCGCCCCACCGTTCGCCGTTCGGCTTGGTCAGCTTCTTCGCGGCGTCCAGGAAGTCGTCCCAGGTCCAGCCGCTCGCGGCCCAGTCCTTCGGCGGCAGCTCGACACCGGCCTCCTCGAACGCGTCGACGTTGCAGTAGATGACGCCGGGGTTCGTCATGATCGGCCAGGCCGCGTGCGCGCCGTCGGACTGCTTCGGGAAGTTGAACGCGACCGGGAAGTAGTCCTCCGGCTTGATCCCGTCCTTCTCCAGGTACGGACGGAGGTCGAGCAGGGACCCTTCGGCGTAGTACCCGGCCACGTAGTCGTCGTTGATCCGGATCGCCGTCGGCGCCGAGCCGGACGAGAGCACTGTGCGCAGCTTGGTGTCGTAGTCGTCACCCGGAACGGACTGGATGTCGAGCGTCTTGCCGGCGCCCTTGGCCCAGTTCTCGGCGACCGTGTAGAGCGGGCTGCCGCTGGTGGTGTCCCAGGTCAGGAAGGAGGCGTTGCCGCCGCCTCCCGCACTGCCGTTGCCGCCGCACGCGGACAGCGGCACGCCGGCCGCGAACGCGCCGCCGGCGAGGCCAACGGCTTTGAGCACCGACCTTCGGGAAAGCTGTGATGCCGTCATGGTTGTTCCTGTTCTGTCAGGGGAATCAGTTGGTGCGCAGCTTGGCGACCGCGTCCTCGTCGAGCTCGACGCCCAGCCCGGGCAGGTCCCAGGGCGTGATCTCGCCGTTCACCGGGACGAGCGGGTTCTGCCAGATCGGCACGTCGTCGAGGATCGGGTTGTGCTCGATGTTGTACTCCTGCGGGTACACGCAGGACGGTGTGCTGACCCAGAGGTGGGCGTGCGCGGAGGTGCCGATCGTCTGCTGGGTGTTGTGCACCGTGATCGGCTTGGTGAAGGTGTCGGCGAGCACCGCGATCTTCTTGAACTCGGTGATCCCGCCGCACTTGATGACGTCGGGCTGCAGGATGTCGACGCGACCCTGCAGGATCAGGTCGCGGAACTGCCAGATGCTGTACTCCTGCTCGCCGGCTGCGATCGGGATGTCGACCGCGTCGGCGAGCCGTCCGTAGGCCGCGTAGTCATGTGCGGCCAGCGGCTCCTCGAAGTGCCACACGCCGAGGTCCTCCAGCGCGTGCGCGAGTTTGATGGCGGTGTGCTCGTAGTAGGCGTTGTTGACGTCGACCAGGATCGGGAAGTCGTCCCCGACCAGCCCCCGGACCGCAGTCACCGTCGCGATGGTCTGGTCGAAGCCGTCGTCGTGCATCCACGGCGTCGAGGAGTGGATCTTGTAGCCGTGGAAGCCCTTCTCCTGGAAGGACTGCGCCCGCTCGGCCTCCTCCTGCGGCGACATGCTGCGCGACATCGAGCTGGCGTAGACCTTGGCGCTCTGCCGGTACTTGCCGCCGAGCAGCTTGTAGACCGGCAGGCCGGCGGCCTTGCCGAGCAGGTCCCACAGCGCGATGTCGATGCCGGCGATCGCGTTCAGCTGCGCGCCGGCCGGGCCGAGCTTGTACGGCTTGGTGTAGAGCCGGCGCCACAGCCGCTCCAGGTCGGTCGCCTCCTCGCCGACCAGCAGCGGGGCGAGCGCCTGCTCGACCACGCTGTGGGTGACGTGAGCGTTCATCGGGCTGACCTCGCCGACGCCCACCAGGCCTTCGTCGGTGTGCACCTTCAGGATGTGCAGCTTGTCGAGCAGGATGATCGATTCGATCCGGGTGATCCGCATGCTTACCCCTTCAGGCCGGACATGGTGATGCCTTGGACGAAGTACTTCTGCGCGAGCAGGAACAGCAGCAGCGGCGGCAGGATCGTCAGCGTCGCGGCCGCCATCATCAGGTTGGTCTGGGTGAAGTACTCGCCCTTGAACAGCGCGAGCGCGATCGGCATCGTCTGCAACCGCGTCGAGTTCAGGAAGATCAGCGGCCCGAACAGGTCGTTCCACGAGCCCATGAAGGTCAGCGCGCCGACCGCGGCCAGGGCCGGTTTCACCTGCGGCAGCATGATCCGCCAGAAGGTGCCGAAGACGGACGCGCCGTCGAGCTTGGCCGCCTCCTCCAGCTCCACCGGAACCCCGCGAAACGCCTGCCGGAGCAGGAACGTGCCGAACACCGGGGTCAGCACGTTCGGGATCCACAGCGGGTAGTGGGTGTCGATCCAGCCCAGCTCCCGGAACAGCATGTACTGCGGGACCAGGTAGACCATGCTCGGGATCATTGCCGTGGACAACAACAGGGCGAAGGCCAGGTTCTTGAAGACGAAGTTCAGCCGGGCGAAGCCGTAGCCGGCCAGCGACGCGAACAGCAGCAGGAACCCGACGTTCAGCGCGGCGAGCTTGACGCTGTTCAGGAAGAACGGCAGCAGCCCGTCCCCGGCCTGGGAGTAGTTGGCCCACTGGAACGTCGACGGGACGAACGTCGGCGGCGACTGCAGGACCTCGTTCTCCGGCTTGAGCGACGCGCTCACCATCCACAGCAGCGGCATCGCGAACACCACCGCGAAGAACAGCAGGACGGCGAAGACCACGACCCGCCGCGGCAGGTGGCGGGGAGCCTTGTTCGGCCGCAGGACGTCAGTTGTCATAGTGCACCCACCGTTTCTCCAGCTTCCACTGGATCGCGGTGACGAGGCCGACGATGACGAACAGCACCCAGCCCATCGCGGAGGCATAGCCCAGCCGGCCGTGCCCGAAGGCCGCCTCGTAGATGTGGAAGATGAACACCGAGGTGGCGTTGTTCGGCCCGCCGGACGTCATCACGTAGATGATCCCGAACACCTGGAACGAGGTGATGAACTGCGTGATGGTGAGGAAGAACAGGCTCGGCGTCAGCAGCGGCACGACCACGGCCCAGAACCGCCGCCAGGCCGACGCGCCGTCCATCGTGGCCGCCTCGAGCAGCGAGCTGTCGATGCTCTGCAGCCCGGCCAGCAGGATCACCATCGGGTAGCCGACGCCCTGCCAGATCGCGACCACGATCACCGCGATCAGCGCGGTCTTGGTGTCGGACAGCCAGGCCGGCCCGTCGATCCCGATCGTCTTCAGCGTCGCGTTGAACAACCCGTTGTCCGGGTCGTAGAGCCAGAACCAGACGAACCCGATCGCGACCACGTTGGTGACCGCGGGCGAGTAGTACAGCGTCCGGAAGATGCCGATGCCTTTCACCTTCTGGTTGCACAACACCGCCAGGCCGAGCCCGATCAGGATGGTCAGGGCGACCACGACCAGGGTGAAGATCACGGTGTTGCGCAGCGACGGGTAGAAGGTGTCGTCGGCGGTGAACAGCTCGCGGTAGTTGCCAAGGCCAAGGAACTGCGGCTTGTTCAGCCCGGACCAGTTGGTCAGCGACACCACCAGGGAGGCGGCGACCGGCGCGAGCTGGAAGAACAGCACGCCGGCGATCACCGGGCCGACGAACAGCCAGCCGGCCAGGTTCTGCCGCTTCGGCTTGACCTTCGGGCGCCTGCGGGCCGGTGGCTCTCCGCCGACGTCCGGCGGTTTCAGGGTCGGGAGTACGGCGTTGGCCATCGCCTCACACCTCGATCCCGACGTACTTCTCCTCGAGGAACTCGAGGATGCCCTCGGAGCTGCCCTCCCGGCCCAGTCCCGACTGCTTCGTGCCCCCGAACGGCGCGGCCGGATCGCTCAGCACGCCCCGGTTGACCGCGACCATGCCGGCGTCGATCCGCTGCGCGACCCCGAGTGCCTGCGCCGGGTCTCCGTACACGTAGGCGATCAGGCCGTAGATGGTGTCGTTGGCCTTCGTCACCGCGTCCTCGACATCGGTGTAGGAGACGATCGCCACGACCGGGCCGAAGATCTCCGTCCGGTTGATCTCGCTGCCGTGCCGGACGTCGGTCAGCACCGTCGGCGGGTAGAAGGCGCCGGCCGGCGGAGTCCCGCCGCCCAGCGTCAGGGTCGCGCCGTCGGCGACTGCCCGATCGACGAGACCGGCCACCTTGTCGCGTTCCTCCGGCGACACCAGGGCGCCGAGCTCGTTGGAGCGGTCCGTCCCCGGGCCCATCGTGACGGCCTTCATCGCCGCGGTGATCCGGGTGCTGAACTCGTCGACGAGTGACTCGTGCACGTAGAACCGGTTGGCCGCCGTACAGGCCGACCCGCCGTTGCGCATCTTCGCGACCATCGCGCCCTCGACCGCAGCGTCCAGGTCCGCACCGGGCAGGACCACGAACGGCGCGTTGCCGCCGAGCTCCATGGACGAGCTGAGCACCTGGTCGGCGGCTTCCCGCAGCAGCAGGCGGCCCACCTCGGTCGACCCGGTGAACGACAACTTCCGTACGGCGGGATGGTGCAGCATCGCGCTCACCGCCGGCCCGGCGGGCGTCGGCGTCACCAGGTTGACCACGCCGGCCGGGACACCGGCCCGGTGCAGGACGTCGACGACGTAGGCAGCGGTGAGTGGGGTCTGGGTCGCCGGCTTCAGCACCACCGAGCAGCCCGCCGCCAGGGCCGGTGCGATCTTGCGGGTCGCCATCGCGGCCGGAAAGTTCCAGGGCGTGATCAGCACCGACACCCCGACCGGATCGCGCCGGACCACGATCGTCTTGTCACCCGACGGCGAGAGCCGGAAGTCGCCGCCGATCCGGACCGCCTCCTCGGCGAACCAGCGGAAGAACTCGGCGGCGTAGGCGGCCTCTCCGAGCGCGTCGGCGTACGCCTTGCCGTTCTCGGCGACGATCAGGCCGGCGAGCGGGTCGCGCTCGGCGGTCAGCATTTCGAAACAGGTGCGGAGGATCTCGGAACGCTGCCGCGGCGGGGTCGCGGACCAAGCGGCGAGCGCGTCGGCAGCGGCCTCGACGGCGGCCAGGCAGTCGGCCTCGGTGGCCGCGGCGAACCGGGCCAGCTCGGACCCGTCGGCCGGGTCGTTGACGGCGAACCGCCGGCCGTCGGCGGCCGGCCGCCACTGACCGCCGATGAACAGATCGTGCGGAGTGATCATCTGGTGTGCTCCCAACACCTGGTCAGAACGGGTTGCTTCGGTCGCCGGCGTACGCGGCACGGGTGATCTCGTACAGCGCGCCGGCGTCCAGCGGACGGGGATTGTTGGCGACCAGCCGGGCCGACTTCAGGCCCATCTCGGCGACGTAGGACAGTTGGTCCTCGGCCAGTCCGAGCTCCTTGAGCGTGGACGGGATGCCGATCCGGTCCAGAAGCCGGTCGACTGCCTCGATGCCGGCGAGTGCCTGGGCTTCGGCGTCTCCGGTTGCCGGTACGCCGAAGATGGTCGCGATCTCGCCGAACTCCGGCACGCGCGCGGGTGCGTTGTAGCGCATCACGTACGGCAGCAGTACGCCGACGCCGAGACCGTGCGCGGTGTGGGTCAGAGCGCCCAGCGGGTACTGAAGGGCATGCGCCGCGGCGGTCCCGGCCACCCCGAGGGCGTAGCCTCCCGCGTTCGCGGCCAGCATCACGTCGGCGCGTGCATGCTCGTCGTCCGGATGCTCGAACGCCTCCGGAAGCGCACGGGCCAGCAGCCCGAGTCCCCAGCGCGCGTAGGAGTCGCTGATCACGTTCTTGCCGATGAAGACCCGGCCCTCGCTGACCGCCGCGGGCGGCCGCTGGATCGCGGTGAACGACTCGACCAGGTGGGACAGCGCGTCGGCGCCGGCGCTCGCAGTCAGTCCGGGCGGGCAGCTGTAGGTCAACTCCGGATCGCAGATCGCGACCGACGGAATCAGGTGCGGCGACGAGATCCCGGCCTTCAACTCCCGCCGGCTGTCGCTGAGCACGCACACCGGCGTCACTTCGGACCCCGTTCCGCCGGTCGTCGGTACGGCGACGATCGGCAGTACCGGCCCGGGTACGGCGTTCTCCCCGTAGTACCGGTCGATCGGACCGCCGTGGCTGAGCAGCAACGCCACCGCCTTGGCCAGGTCGAGGCAACTGCCGCCGCCGATCCCGATCACGACGTCGATCCCGGCGTACTCCATCGCGTCGAAGCAGGCGTCGATGTCGGACATCGGCAACTCGGGCGCGGTGTCCCGCCACACCTTCACGGTGATCCCGTGGTCCTCGAGATCGGTGACCATCTCGGCGAACTCGGCCGAGCCGGCGAGCCGGCCGTCGGTGCAGACGAGCGCCGTACTCCCGTACTCGGCGGCGTGCCGGCCGAGGAGTGCGCGCTGCCCGGCGCCGAAGACAACCGTGCGCGGTGCTCGCTGGACGCCGAAACCGGCGGCGGTGATCGTCATCTGGTGGGTCCTTGTCCGGTCGAGGGGCGGATCATTCGGCCAGCGCTGCTTCCCGGCGTACGGCGTCGAGCGCGGCCAGCTCACGCCACAGGTCGTCGGCGATGTCGATGCCGTTGGCAACCGACTCCTCCCGGCGGGCCCGGGCCCGGTCGCCCGGTACCGCGACCGGGTGGGCCGGATCGGCCGGCCGGCTGCCGCGGACCTGGTCGAGGTAGCCGGACACGGAGTGCCCGCCGCCGCTGAGCAGGATGAACACGTCGCCCTTGTTGCTCAGCCGGTCGTCGTCCAGCGTTCCGCCGACCGCCGTTCCGTAGGCGGCGCCGGTCAGGAACGTGACCATCGCGCCCAGCCCGAGCCCGAGGCCGTAGCCCTTCGGACCGCCGAACGGCGCGATGGATCCCGACTTCGCCGCGACCGGATCAACGGTCGGGTGGCCGGTCGCGTCCAGTGCCCAGCCCGGTTCGAGCGGCACGCCGCGCAGCGCGTGATCGTGGACCTTGCCCATCGAGATCTGCGACGTCGCCATGTCCAGCACCAGCGGGTGCGGCTGCGCCGGGACGCCGAGTGCCAGTGGATTCGTGCCGAGCATCGCCTCGGTGCCGCCCCACGGGTGCACCAGCGCCTCGCTGGTCGTCACACCGAGGCAGACCAGGCCGCGTTCGGCCATCCGGCCGGCGTAGTAGCCGAGCATGCCGAGATGGTTGTTGTTCGTGATCGAGCAAACGGCGACGCCGTGCCGCTCGGCGGCCGGGACGATCGCTTCGAGGGCGCGGAGCGCGACGACCGGGCCGAGGCCCTGCTCACCGTCGACGGACAGGTAGCACGGGCTGAGCCAGTCGTGCTTGCCCGTGTTCGTCGGGCTCGCGGTGCCGTTGGCGAGCCGGCGCAGGATCCGCGGCAGCCGGAGCAGGCCGTGCGACGGCACGCCCTTCGCCTCGGCGACGAGGAGCAGCTCGGCCTGCCGGACGGCCGCCGGGCCGGGCACGCCCGCGGTGATCAGGAGTCGTTCGGCCAGTGACTGTGCGGTTGCGAGGTCTGTGTGCACGTCGGCCATCCCAGGGGTGGAGACGATGAATTCGTATACATCGGGGCGGTTGCTGGGAGGCTAGATCAGATCGGATATGATTTGCAATGGTTGGTGTATACGAATTCACAGATTCGATCCGCGATCCGAGGAAACCCATGAGCGAGCGTGCCGTCGAGCGTGTGTCCGACCGTCCCGGCCGGGCCCGGATGAGCGATGTCGTCTACGAGCAGCTGCAGACTCTCCTGCTGGACGGCGCGATCCAGCCCGGTGAGCGGATCCGGGTGGACGTCATCAGCCGCCAGCTCGGCGTCTCCCAGACCCCGGTCCGCGAGTCGCTGAACCGGCTCGAGGCGGAGGACCTGGTCACCAAGACACATCTGATCGGATATTCCGCCAGCCCCAAGCTGACGCCGGAGCGGTTCGAGGACCTCTTCGAGGCCCGGTTCCTGATCGAGCCGTACTGCTCGGGCCTGGCCGCCGGCCGGCACCAGCGGGTCGAGATCGAGCGGATCGCCGATATCGCCGCCGAGATGCGGGCCCGCTACCAGGCCGGGGCGATGTCGTACGGCGCCTTCGCCCGCAAGGACGCCGAGTTCCACGAGGCCATCATCGGCGCCACCGGGAACAGCTACTTCGCGGAGATCTTCGCCAAGCTGCACTGCCACCTGCAGCTGTTCCGGTTGCTGCGCGACTCCCAGGTGACCGAGAAGGCGCTCGACGAGCACGACCTGCTCGTGACGGCGATCCGCCGCCGCGACACCGAGGCGGCCGATGCCGCCATGCACGCCCACCTGACCGCGTCCCGCGGCCGGTTGCGCTCCGCCTTCGAAGCGGCCTGATCAGCGCTCCGGACCGGGAACGGACAGGGGGTCGAAGCCGTAGGGAAGCTCGAGCCGGTGCGCACGCATCAGCTCGGAGTTGCCGAGCAGGTCGCGGGTCTTGCCGTCAGCCACGATCCGGCCGCCGTCCATCAGCAGGCTGCGCTCGCACAGCTGCAACGCGTACGGCAGGTCGTGCGTGATCATCAACAGGGTCACGTCGAGACCGGACAGGATGTCGGACAGCTCCCGCCGAGCGGCCGGGTCCAGGTTGCTCGACGGCTCGTCCAGCACGAGCACCTCGGGGCGCATCGCGAGTACCGTCGCCACCGCGACCCGGCGGCGCTGACCGAAGGACAGGTGGTGCGGCGCGAGGTCCGCATGGTCCTGCATGCCGACCTGGACGAGCGCCTCATGCACCCGGCCGTCCAGCTCGGACCCGCGCAGGCCCAGGTTCGCCGGCCCGAACGCGACGTCGTCCCGGACAGTCGGCATGAACAACTGGTCGTCGGGATCCTGGAACACCAGCCCGACCTTCCGCCGTACCTCGGGAAGGTGCTCGCGGTGCAGGCTGGTGCCGCCGATCTGGATCCGGCCGCTGCCGGTCCCGCCGGCCACCGAGCCGAGGATCCCGTTGAGATGCAGCACCAGCGTGGTCTTCCCGGCGCCGTTGGGACCGAGCAGCGCGACCCGCTCTCCCCGCTCGACGGTGAAGTCGACGCCGTACAGCGCCTGCCTGCCGTCGGGGTAGGCGAAGACGAGACGCTCGACCTGAATCGCTGGACCGCTCACAAGCCACTCACCCTAACCGCCACAGCAATGAGTACGGCGGCCAGGGAGATCGTCAGCCCCTCGAGCCACTGCGCCGACGTCGCGCCTTGATCGCTCAGCATCGGCATCCGGCCGGTGTAGCCGCGCGAGCGCATCGCCAGGTGCACTCGCTCGCCGCGCTCGAAGCTGCGGACGAACAGTGCGCCCACTCCCCCGGCGACCGCCTTCAGGTGCCCGGCCCGGCCGCCGGTGTACCCGCGTGACTCCCGGGCGATCCGCATCCGTTGCACGTCGTCGGACACGACGCTCAGGTACCGGATCATGAACGACAGGATCGCCACCAGCGTCGACGGCAGCCGCAGTCGTTCGAGCCCGGCCAGCAGGTCGCGTGGCGCGGTCGTCGCCGACAACAGGATCGCCGCGACCACCCCGAGTGTGCCCTTCGCCAGCACGTTCCAGGCCCCGAGTACGCCGGACTGCGACAACTCCAGCCCGAGTACGTCGATCCGCGGCCCGGTCGCCACGAACGGCAGGACCAGCGCGAACACGATGAATGGCGTCTCCACGGCCAGCCGGCGGGAAACCACGAGCCCGGGCAGTCGCGCGACGACGACAGCGGCCACGAGCATCCCGGCGTACAGACCGAAGGCCCAGAAGGCGTGCGCCGGCGTGGAGACGACGGCGAGGACGAAGACGAACAGCGCGACGATCTTCACCTGGGCCGGGATGCGGTGCACCCGGCTGTCCACCGCTACGAGAAGACCGTCACCGTTCACGAAGCTCTACTCGACCGCAGGGACGCGAGCTTGGCGATCGCCAGGCCGACGAGGATGGTGACCAGGACGCCGATGATGCCCGCGAGCGCGCCGGAGACCTCCGCGTTGCCGATCCCGCTGACGCCGTAGTCGGCCAGCGGACTGCTCGCGACCGCGGAGTCCTTGGCCGCGCTGTCGAAGCCGAGCTTGGCGCCGACGAACTCCAGACCGTCCGGGTGCGCGCTGGCGAACAAGCTGAGGCCACCAGCCACGAGCAGCGTCACCGCGACGCCGACCCCGAGCGTCCGCCCGGCCGGCTTGGCCGCGACCGGCTTGTCCGGCGACACGGTCGACGTGTTGCCGTCGGCCTCGACCAGGACGAGGTCCCGCTGCAGGTGGCGAGCGGCGTACACCAGGTCGGGGCGGGTCGCGACGACCGCGCTCAGGACCGCGGCGGTGATGACCGCTTCACCGATCCCGACCAGGATGTGCCAGCCGACCATCGCGGTCGCGAGCTTCCCGAGTGGGATGTCCACGGCTCCGCCGATCGCGTACAGCCCGGTGAAGGCGAGGGCAGCCACCGGGACCGACACGAGCGCGCCGACGGTCGCCGCCGGCACGACGCTGCCGACCTTCCGCGGCAGCACCCGCAGCACCGCGCGGGTCAGGACGTAGCCGACCAGCACGGTGATGATCCCCATCAGCGTGATGTTGGTGCCGAGCGCGGTCAGACCGCCGTCGGCGAACAGCAGCCCTTGCACCAGCAGCACCGTCGACATCACCAGTACGGCGCTCCACGGCCCGACCAGCGCGGCGGCCAGGGCGCCACCGAGCAGGTGCCCGCTGGTCCCGGCGCCGACCGGGAAGTTCACCATCTGCACCGCGAACACGAACGCCGCGGTCAGTCCGGCCAGCGCCGGACCGGCCTCGCGGATCTCCCGGTTCGCCCGTTGCAGGCTGAATCCGACCGCGCCGGCGGCGATCAGACCGGTCGCGACGGAGGTCGGTGCGTCGAAGAAGCCATCAGGTACGTGCACGCCGATATTGTTGATCCAGTTGCGACCGAATCGCAACAACGTCTCACAAAGTCTTCAGCGCGTCCCCGATCGCGCGGTGGAATGTCGGGTATGCGTAGATCATCTGTCGCAGAGTGTGAACGGGAACGGCCGCATGGACGGCGACCGCGAGCGCGCCGAGCACCTCGCCGCCGGTCGGTCCGGCGCTGGTCGCCCCGACCAGCACTCCGCGCCCGTTGTCGACGACCAGCTTGATGAAGCCGTCGTTGCCCGCCTTGTGGATGAACCCGCGCGACGACGACGGAAGCTGGGCCGAGCCGATCTTCACGTCGAGGCCGGCGTCGCGCGCCTGCTTCTCGGTCATCCCGACCGCGCCGATCTCCGGGTCGGTGAAGGTGACCCGCGGCATCGCGTGGTAGCTCGCGACCGGCGCGCCCTCGCTGCCGAGGATGTCGTGTACGGCGATGTCGGCCTGGTACATCGCGTTGTGGGTGAACGCCCCGACGCCGGTCACGTCGCCGACCGCCCAGACGCCGTCGCCGGCCCGGACGTGCTCGTCCACCTCCACCCGCCGTACGCCGGGATCGATCCCGACCTGGTCGAGGCCGAGCCCCTTCACGTCCACCCGGCGGCCCGTTGCCACGAGCAACTTCTCCCCCGTGACCGCGGTGCCGTCGTCCAGGGTGACGGTGAAGCCGTTGCCGTCGTGGGAGACCTGCTTGGCGGGCGTGCCGGTGTGGAAGCTGACACCGTCCCGTTCGAGCGCTTCCCGGGCCAGGTCGCTGGACTCGGGCTCCTCCATCGCGAGGATCCGGTCGGCCGCCTCGACGACCTTCACGTCGACGCCGAACCGGGCGAACACCTGGGTCAGCTCGAGCCCGATCGCGCCGCCGCCGAGCACCACGATCGAGGCCGGCAGCGTGTCCGCCTCGATGGCCTCGTGGTTCGTCCAGAACGGCGTGCCGGCCAGGCCGTCGATCGGCGGCACCACCGGGACGGTGCCGGTGGCGATGATGATGCCGCGGGACGCCTGGAACTCCCGGTCGCCCGCCTTCACCGTGCGCGGTCCGGTGATGGCGCCGCGCTCACGCAGGAACGTGACGCCCTTCTTCACCAGCCGGTCGACCGCGACCTGGTCGTTCCAGGTGTCGGTGGCCTCCTCGCGGATCCGCTTGGCCACCGGAGCCCAGTCCGGCTGCACGGTCGCCGTACCGGCCATGCCGTCGACCCGGCGGGTCTCGGCGAGCAGGTTCGCGGCCCGGATCATCATCTTGCTCGGGATGCAGCCCCAGTACGGGCACTCACCGCCGACCAGCCGCGGGTCGAGACCGACCACGTTCAGCCCCGCTTCCGCCAGCCGGCCGGACGCCTCCTCGCCGCCGACACCGAGCCCGATCACGACCACATCCACCTGTTCAGCCATGCCGCCCAATCTCGCAGACAGTCCGGTCCCGGCCAAGGCCCGCCCCGGCGCGTCATCGCACGGTAAGCATCCGTTCACTGCGGCTGGATAGCGTTTCGGCGGGAGGGAACGTTGGATTTCTCGGGTCTCGGCGACATCAACCTCGAAACGATCATCGCCGCCGTCGCGCTGATCGGCACGGCGGTCGCCTGGCTGGTCGACCGGTACGTGCTGCGGCGCAAGCGGCTCGTCTACCGGGTGCAGGTGGACGCGCCGATCGGCGTCTACCCGAGCGCCGACAAGGCCCACCGGATGGTCGACGTCGAGGTCCGTCACCAGGGTGCGGTGGTGCAGAACCCGAGCATCGTGCTGCTGCGGCTGGACAACGCCGGCGGGATGGACATCGACCCGCACGACATGCACGAGAAGGTGTCGTTCGCGTTCCCGGACCGCAAGATCGTCGGGCTGAAGGTCACCGAGTCCAAGCCGAAGTCGCTCGGCGAGATGCTGCAGCGCCGGATGGTCCCGGCGAACTACGTCGACACCAGCAAGCTGGTCGTCCCGCGGATCGCGATCAACCGCGGCGACCACTTCAAGTTCCTGCTGGTGCTGTCCGGCACCGGGAAGGGTGTGACCCACTCGGGGTACCTGGCCGGCGGCTCGACCGGTGGCGGCGTGTACCACGAACCACGGCCGCGTGGACCGGGTCGCCGTACCTTGATGTTCGGCGCGATGTCGCTGCTGCTCGTCGGCGCGCTGGTCGCGCTGTTCGTGGTCGACGTCCTGCAGCCACCGGACAACTGCGCTTCCGGTCAGGTGCGGATCATCGGGTCGACCGCTGTCGAGTCCACCATGCGCGAGGTCCGTACGGCGTACGCGGCCGACTGCACCGACGCCGACATCACCATCGCGGCCAACGGCAGCCGTAGCGGTATCCGCAGCCTCGAGGAGACCGGAGCGCAGGACGCGGGCGCGGCCGGGAAGCTGATCGCGATGTCCGACGGTACGGCGGAGGACGCGCCGGACCTGTGGGGCGAGCCGGTCGCGGTCGTGGTGTTCGCGGTCGCGGTGAACCGGTCGGCGGACGTGACCGGGCTGACCACCGCGCAACTGCGGGACGTCTACAGCGGACGGGTGACGAACTGGAAGCAGCTCGGCGGCCGCGACCTGCCGATCCGGATGGTCAGCCGCGTCGGGCCGGACTCCGGTTCACGGCGGGTGTTCCGGGACAAGGTGCTGAACGGCGGCCAGGAGCTCGGCATCTCCTCCGACGACTGCCGCCGCGACGATCCGGCGGCCAAGTTCCACCGCTGCGAGGTCGGCACGACGGAGGAGCTGCTGACCCGGGTGAACGAGATCGACGGCGCGATCGGGTACGCCGAGCTCGGCGGCACCCGGAAGTACCCGGAGATCACGGTCGCCTCGATCGATGGCGTCGTACCGGACGCGGCGAAGGTGGCGGACGGGTCGTACAAGTTCTGGGAAGTCGAGCACGCCTACACCTACAAGACGCCGCCGGCCGACTCGCTCACCGCGGCGTTCCTCGAGTACCTGCGGTCACCGCAGGTGCGGCCGGTGCTGGCGCGCGGCGGGCTCGTCCCGTGCAACGACCTTCCGGGTGGCTTCTGCGGCTAGTGTTTCAGCATGTACGTGATCGCACACTTGAGTGATCCGCATCTCGACGGCTCCGAGGAGGCGCGCTCGCGGCTGCGCCGGATCACGTCGTACCTGGGCGAGTTCAGCCGGCCGGTGGACGTCGTGCTGGTCACCGGAGATCTCGCCGACCACGGCCAGGAGTCCGAGTACGCCGAACTCGCGGCGGAACTGCCACCGGACATCCCGACGCTGGTGCTGCCCGGCAACCACGACGCGAGCGCACCGCTGCGGACCGGGCTGCAGGCGTACGTCGATGCGGTGGGCGACGGGCACCCGGTCCACCAGGTGCGCGAGGTCGGCATGGCCCGGTTCGTGCTGGTCGACAGCACGGTGCCGGACGCCGACCACGGCCTGTTGTCGGAGGAGTCGCTGGCTTGGTTGGACGGCGTACTGCGCAAGCCCTCCGACGGACCGGTGTTCGTGGCGTTTCATCATCCGCCGCTGGAGCTGCACCACCCGGTGATGGACCAGTGGATGCTGCAGTCCCGGGAGGCCTTCGAGGCCGTGCTGGCCGGCAAGGCGATCACCGCACTGCTCACCGGGCACGTGCACAACGCGATCGTCACCACCTTCGCCGGCCACCCAGTCCTCGGTGCTCCGGGCATCCGCTCGACCGTGCCACTCCCCTTCGAGCCGCAGTCTCCCGACGGCCGCGTCGTCGACACCCGAGCCCACCCCGGCCTGGCTCTGCACATGTATGTCCCGGGCGAGCCGCTGCAGACGGTGTACAGGTTCCCGACGTGATGTTCGTCCTCAGACCAGTGGGCCGAGTCGAGTCGGTGCTCAAGACTCGCGACGAAGCCCCGCGCCAACCCGACGAGGGCGCTCCCAGTGCCTGGATCGTGTTCGACGAATCGGTCCGGGACGCGCTGCGCGACCTGGCCGTCGGCGACGAGATCATCGTCATCACCTGGTTCGACCGGGCCGATCGGGACGTGCTCGCGGTGCATCCGCGCAGCGACCGGACCCGCCCGGAGACCGGCGTCTTCAGCACCCGCTCCCCCGACCGCCCGAACCCGCTCGGCCTGCACCAGGTCACCATCGTCGCGACCGACGGTCCGCGCCTCCAGGTCGACCGGCTCGAAGCCCTCGACGGCACACCGGTCATCGACGTGAAACCGGTGCTGCGCGAGGTCTCCGACCGATAGTTGACCTCAAGCTTGGTTGAGGTTCGAGACTGTCGGGCGTGACATCAACCAGGGATGAGATTTCCCGGGCCGGCCGGCGCGAATGGGTCGGATTGGCGGTGCTGGCACTGCCCGCGTTGCTGGCCTCGCTCGAGCTGACCGTGACCCATCTGGCGCTGCCGTCGATCGCGGCTGACCTGCGGCCGAGTAGCTCCGAACTGTTGTGGATCGTGGACATCTACGCGTTCCTGCTGGCCGGCTCGCTGGTCACGATGGGCGCGCTGGGCGACCGGATCGGGCGCCGCCGGCTGCTGCTCGGCGGTGCAGCCGTGTACGGCGTTGCTTCGGTGCTGGCGGCGTACTCGCTCAATCCGGCGATGCTGATCGGCACGCGCGCAATGATGGGGATCGCCGGGTCGACGCTGATGCCGTCGGTCGTCTCGCTGGTCGCATCGATGTTCAAGGACGCCCGGCAGCGCGGGGTCGCGATCGGGATCGTGGTCGCCAGCGTGTCCGGCGGTACGGCGATCGGTCCGCTGGTCGGCGGGTGGTTGCTGGACAACTTCTGGTGGGGCTCGGTGTTCCTGGTCGGCGTACCGGTGATGGCGGCGTTGCTGGTGGTCGGGCCGCGGTTGCTGCCCGAGTACAAGGCGCCGGGTGGCAAGCGGCTCGATCTTTTGAGCGCGGCGCTGTCGATGGCGGCCGTGCTGCCGGTGGTGTACGGGCTGAAGCACATCGCGGCGGACGGGTTCGCCTGGCGGTCGGTCGCGGTGATTGCGGCCGGGCTCGTGCTCGGCGGGGTGTTCATCCGGCGGCAGCGCCGGCTGGACGACCCGATGCTCGACCTCGGCCTCTTCGCGAGTCGCGCGTTCAGCGCGTCGGCGATCGCGCTGGCGCTGGCGATCTTCGTGCTCTGGGGCGTCAACTACGCGATCGCGCAGCTCCTCCAGCTCGCGCACGGACTCGACCCGCTCGAGGCGGGCCTGTGGACGGCGCCTTCCGCAGCTGGGACCATCGCCGGCTCGCTGCTCGCGCCACGCCTGGCCAACCGCTTCGGCCCCGGCCGGGTGATCGCCGCGGGTCTCGTGCTCGCCGTGGCCGGCTTCGTCGTCCTCACCCAGGTCGGACCGCTCGGCGTGCTCGTCACCGGCTCGATCATCATCTCGGCCGGTCTCGCCCCGACCATGGCGCTGGCCACGAACCTGATGATCGGCGCCTCCCCCGAGGAGCGGGCCGGCGGCGCCGCCGCGATCTCGTCCACCGCACCCCAACTCGGCGGCGCCCTCGGCATCGCCCTGCTCGGCAGCCTGATCACGGCCGTCTACCGCAACCAACTGGGCCACGAAGCCGAACTCACCCGCGAAGCCCTGGCCACGCCCGCCGCCCGCGAAGCCTTCACCACCGGATTCCACCTCTCGGCGACTGTCAGCGCTGCACTCCTACTCCTCACCGCCCTCGGCGCCGCGAGATTCCTCCGGCGCTGACAGTCGGCCGCGGATGTACAGGAGTTGGGCGACCTCGCGCCAGATCGGGGTGTCCTGGGGTGGCTCGCGGAACTGGTCGATCGCGAAGCCGGCCGAGGTGAGCGTGTTGACGTAGGTGCTGAGGGTCCGGTGGTAGGCGCCGACCGGGAGGGCGTTGCGGTGCGCGCCGGGGCCGTCCCAGTAGCCCTCCACGTAGTACTTGCCGATCGTTCGGCGCACACTCTGATCGACGTGGTCGACGAGCTCGCCTGCCGCCGGCGTCTTGAAGCACGGGTGGGTGATCGACACGACGAACCAGCCGCCTGGGCGGAGGACGCGCGCCATCGACTGCAGAGCGCGATCCAGGTCCGGGATGTCCATCAGCGCCATGTAGCAGACGACGCCGTCGAAGGAGCCGGTCGCGAGCCCTTCCAGCGTTTGCGCGTCGCCCTGCCGGTACGAGACGCCGAGCGGCGCGGCCTCCTCGTGCTGGCGGGCCTTCTCGAGCAGCTTCTCGGACAAGTCGACTCCAGTGACGGCTGCCCCCTGGGCGGCCAGGTAGCGGGCCTCCCGTCCTTGGCCGCAAGCGACGACACACACGGTCTGACCGGCCACGTCGCCGACCAACTCGGCGAAGGTCGGATCGTCGAGGGCGGCCCCCGCTCCGACCCACTCGTCGTAGTCGGCGGCCACCTCGTCGTACCTGGGTTTCATGCAGGTCCCACGAACGACCACCACCCGGCGGTTCCCGTTCTGCTGCTAGGAGACGGCCGGCTTCCCGAACTCCCAGTGCCACGGCTCTTCCCGCGAGCCGCCCTGGTCGGCCCAGGACGGGTGCACCCAGCCGAACTGGGAGGCGTGGCTCTTCATCCACCGGTACTGCGCGGTGCCGAAGCGATCCACGCCGCCGCACAGGTCGACGGCCACGCCCCACCCGTGGTTGGACGTGCCGGGCAGGGCAGCCAAGGACGGCTTACGGGCGTAGAGGCTGACCTGGGAGGAGTACGAGCGGTAGGAGTCGGTGATGCACAGCGTCTTGCCGAACTGGGCACGGTAGGCCCGGGCCAGTTGCAGGTACGCCGCTGCGGCGTCGCAGCGCAGCATGTGGCCGGAGCCCAGTGCACACAGCTTGCTCGCCGGGATCATGCCGTTGCTGTAGCCGCCCCAGCCGACCGTCGCGCTACCAGTCGCCAGGAACGGCATCGGGTTCACCGGGTCGCCACCGAGGCGGACCTCGAAGTGCAGATGTGGGCCGGTCGAGTTCCCCTCCGAGCCCACAGCGCCGATCCGCTGCCCCGCAGTCACCTGCGAGCCGTCGGCCACGTCGACCGAGCTCAGGTGGGCGTACAGCGTCTCCAGCCCGTTCCCGTGGTCGATCCGCACCAGGTTGCCGGCCCAGGCCGGGTGCTCGACCCGGACGGTCCCGGACGTCACCGCGCGCACCGGCGTCCCGACCGCGGCCGGGAAGTCCTGGCCGGTGTGGTAGCCGGTCGTCCACAGCGCCCCGGCCTGACCGAACGACGTACCGATCTCGTAGGTGCCCTCGGCCAGCGGCCACGTCCAGGCGCCGGAGCCGACGTTGTACGACGTCGCCGTGTTGCCGCACCGGAACGCGTAGGCCTCCGAGGTCGCGACCGGCGCGACCTGCGGCTTGACCGGCGGGCCGAGGGTCGGGCGCAGGGCGGCGTACAGGTTGTCCGGGACCCGGGTGACGACGACCGCGCCCTTGGCCTCGTCGGCGGCGATCATCTCGCCGTTGTCGAGGGCGACGCCGATGTGGACCAGGCCGAGCGACTTGCTGCCCATGACGAGCAGGTCGCCGGGCTGGACCTGGGACGCGGCCACCGCCTGGTAGTTCGGGTAGACCTTGCCGACTAGGTTCGGCAGCGTGGTGTACGGCTGCCAGGCGACCCGGGCCGCTCCGAGGCAGCCGTATTTGTCCGGGCCGGTCGCGGCGACGCCGTACGGCTTCCCGAGCAGGCTGAAGGCCTGGTTGACCGCCCGGATCGTCTCGGCCGACAACACCTTGATCGTCCGTGTGCCCTGGACCACAGCGGCCGCGCCGGCGACCGGAGCGCCGGCGGCTGTCAACGGCTGCAGGCCGGCCGGCAGCTTGGCCGGGTTCTTCAGTACGGCGGCCGCCGGCGGCTTGATCTTGGACGTCGTCAGCTCGGCCAGGTACGCCTGCCAGCGGGCCAGCGCCTGCTGGTTCCGGGCGAGCTGCAACTGCTTCGACAACTCGGAGGCGCCGTCCAGATCGGCGTACTGGCTCTCGGCCATCAGGGCGGAGTCGGCCGCCTTCTGCTGCACCTCCTGCGCGAGCTGCTTGGCCTTGGCGGCGGCCTCGTTGGCGGCGGCCCGCTTGCTCGTCGCCTCGGCCTTCGCCTTGCCCGCCTCGTTCTCGGCGGTCATCGCGGTCTGGTACTGCGTGACCTGCGTGCTGCCGAGCTGCTGGATCGCGGTCTGCCGGTCGGCGATCTCCTGCAGGTTCTCCGCGACCGGGGCGAGCGACCAGAGCATCGACTCGGCGCCGAGCACGGTCGGGATGCCGGTCTGGTAGGCCTGCGCGGTCAGCAGCCCGAGCCGGCGGCGCTCCTCGTCCGCCTTGCCCTTCGACGCGGTCGCCGACGTCTCCGCCTTCTTCGCCGCGGCCTCGGCGGTCTGCGCGGCCTTCAGCGCGTTGGTGTAGGCGATCGTCGCCTTCGCGAAGTCGGCCTGGACGGCGGCAGCCTCGGCCTGGAGCTGCTCCAGCGACTTGTTCACGTCCGTGACCGACGCCGGCGGTGGTGGCGTGGGGCTGTTGTCGGCGTACGCGGGCACCGCGAACACCGCGAGCAGTGTGCCGAGCGCCGCAAACCGCAGCCCCCGACGGCTCCCCACAACCATCAGGCCCCCATCCTCGTATGCCTCACGCGCGCAGAGGGTAGCGGCCACCGCGCCTGCCCAGCCTAGGCGGCGATCGGCCCACGCGAAAGCCCAGTCACGGACTGTGACCGCCATCCACTGGTCGGGACGGCTGGCGCGACCTACTAAAGTTCACTTCATGGCCTCGCACTTTGACGTTGTTGTCCTCGGCGCAGGCCCGGGTGGGTACGTCGCGGCGATCCGCGCCGCCCAGCTCGGGCTCAAGACCGCCATCATCGAGAAGAAGTACTGGGGCGGTGTCTGCCTGAACGTGGGCTGCATCCCGTCCAAGGCGCTGCTGCGCAACGCCGAGCTCGCCCACATCTTCCGCGCGGACGCGAAGACGTTCGGCATCAGCGGCGAGGTCAGCTTCGACTTCCCGACCGCGGTGCAGCGCAGCCGGAAGGTCGCCGACGGCCGGGTCAAGGGCGTCCACTTCCTGATGAAGAAGAACAACATCACCGAGTTCGACGGCTGGGGCAGCTTCGTCGACGCGAACACCCTCGACGTCAGCCTCAACGACGGCAAGTCCGAGACCGTCACCTTCGACAACTGCATCATCGCCACCGGCGCGACCACCAAGCTGCTGCCGGGCACCCAGCTGAGCGAGCGGGTGGTGACGTACGAGGAGCAGATCCTCACCGAGGAGCTGCCGGGCAGCATCATCATCGCCGGCGCCGGCGCGATCGGTGTCGAGTTCGCCTACGTGCTGGCCAACTACGGCGTGAAGGTCACCATCGTCGAGTTCCTGGACCGGATGGTGCCGCTGGAGGACGCCGAGGTGTCCAAGGAGCTGGCCAGGGCCTACAAGAAGCTCGGCGTCGACGTGCTCACCTCCACCCGGGTCGACGCGATCGACGACTCCGGCGACACGGTGAAGGTCACCGTCACCGGCAAGGACGGCAACCAGCAGACGCTGGAGGCCGACAAGGTGCTGCAGGCGATCGGCTTCCAGCCCCGCGTCGACGGCTACGGCCTGGACAAGATCGGCGTCAAGCTGACCGAGCGCGGCGCGATCGAGGCCGACGGCTTTCTGCGCACCAACGTGCCGAACATCTTCGCCATCGGCGACGTGAACGCGAAGCTGATGCTCGCGCACGCGGCCGAGGCCCAGGGCGTGATCGCGGCCGAGACCATCGCCGGCGTCGAGACGATGGAGCTCGACCACGTGATGATCCCGCGCGCCACCTTCTGCCAGCCCCAGGTGGCCAGCTTCGGCTACACCGAGGAGCAGGCCCGGGAGCAGGGGTACGACGTCAAGGTCGCCAAGTTCCCGTTCACCGCGAACGGCAAGGCGCACGGCCTCGGCGACCCGACCGGTTTCGTCAAGGTGATCAGCGACGCCAAGTACGGCGAGCTGCTCGGCGCGCACCTGATCGGCCCCGAGGTCACCGAGCTGCTGCCCGAGCTGACCCTGGCCCAGAAGTGGGACCTGACCACCAAGGAACTCGCCCGCAACGTGCACGCCCACCCGACCCTGAGCGAGGCGCTGCAGGAGGCCTTCCACGGTCTCGAAGGGCACATGATCAACTTCTGACCCACCAGCCCCAGCCGACGGCAGATCCCGCCCGGGGTCTGCCGTCGTTTCGTTACCGCGTCAGACGTGGGATTGACTGACCCCTCACGTACGCTTGGGCACGTGGCCGAGAAGAGGGGTCCCGACCGCACTGATCACAACATCACGCTGGACGCTCAGGACGACCGGTGGGAGTGGCGGCGGCGGATACGGGCGGATCCGAAGAAGCACCTGATCTACCGGATCGGTGTGGGCGTGGTGGGCGGGGTGCTGATCATTGCCGCGCCATTGACGGGGTGGCTGCCAGGGCCTGGCGGCATCCCGCTGTTCATCGCGGGCCTGGCGATCCTGGCCAGCGAGTTCGAGTGGGCGCAACGCCTGCTCTACAAGGTGAAGGACTGGGTCAAGGAGCTCACCGCCTGGACCGGCAAGCAGCCGGCCTGGCTGAAGACGCTCGGCACCCTCGCGCTGTTCTGCTGCGTGCTGGTCGTGATCTGGCTCTACCTGGCCGTGCTCGGTGTCCCTGGGTGGTTCCCCGACTCCTGGGAGTCGTTCCTCCACAAGTTGCCGCTGCTCTCTCCCGAGTAGTTGCGCAGTTCAACCAGGTTGCTGACCTTCTCCCCCAGCTTGAGCATCTGGTTCAGCAGGAACGGCTGGGACAGCAGCCGATTGCGGGCGGCGATGCCGAACCGGGTGCCTGGGGCAAGGAACTTGCCGGTCCGGTTGCCGCCGCTCTGCGTCTTCGACACGGGCTTGCGCAACTGCGCCTCGTAACGCCGGAACGCCGCCCGGTAGTCACCGCCCGACGTGGCCAGCTCCCCCGCCAGCACGTACGCCGCGACCACCGCCGTACTCGTCCCCATGCCGCCGACGGTGGCGCCGTACCCGGCGTCGCCGAGCAGCACGACCCGCCCGGTCGACCAGCGGTCCACGTCGACCCGGCTGATCGAGTCGAAGTACAGGTCCGTTGCCGCGGGCAACCCCTCGAGCAGCTCCGGGACGTACCAGCCCAGGTCGGCGAAGGCGGTCGCGAGAATCTCCTTCTGCTGCGCCTCGTCGCGGCGGTCGTAGGTCAGCGCCGGTGACTTGAACAGCGCCATCGTCCCCGCCATGGCAGGATCCCGCCGGTCCGCCGCGACGCTCACCAGCCGGCCCGGCACGTTGTACATCAACGCGTCGCCGGAGATTCCGAGCGTGTTCGGCAGGTCCCAGCACGCGATGTAGTAGCCGAGGTGCCGCACGAAGTCCCGCTCCGGCCCGAACGCCAGCCGCCGCACGACCGAGTGCAGCCCGTCGGCCCCGATCACCAGGTCGTACGTCTCCTCGATCCCGCTCTCGAACACCACGTCGACCCCGCCGGCCCGCTCGGTCAGCTGGGCGATCGAGTCCCCGAACCGGTACGTCGCCTGGTCGCGCGAGTGCTCGTACAACACGCGGGACAAATCCGACCGCAACACCTCGAGCTCTCCCCCGGCGAACTCACCGGGCAGCCGCATCAGCTGCCGGCCCGCCACATCGACGAACCGCATCGGACTGCCACCGGTCTGCCGCGCCCGCAGCTCGTCGAGCACCCCCATCCGGGACAGCACCTCCCGGTTCACCGGCCCGCGGAAGTCGACCGCGTAGCCGCCCTCCCGCAGTCCCGGCGCGATCTCGACCACCGTCACGTCGTAGCCGTACCGCCCGAGCCAGTGCGCCACCGACGGTCCAGCCACGCTCGCACCCGACACCAGAACCTTCATCGATCTCCTCCGTCATCGTAATTGTGTCCGCTGGACACAGTAATGTGTATGGTAGACACAGTTCAAGCGATCGGGAAAGGACGGCGATGACGGAACTGCTCTGGGGCGACCGGCCGCAGCGCAGCCGCGGACCCAAGCCGGCGATCACGCTGGCCGGCATCGCCGAGGCCGGGATCCGGATCGCCGACAGCGAGGGCCTGGAGGCGGTCTCCATGCAGCGGGTGGCCGACGACCTGCCGGTCACCAAGATGGCGCTCTACCGCCACGTCCCCGGCAAGACCGAACTGGTCGCCGTGATGAGCGATCTGGCTTTCGGCCCACCCCCGGACCACGACGCAATGCCGTGGCGGGACGCGCTGAAGACCTGGGCGCTCGACCTGTACGCCGCCTTCGGCAAACACCCGTGGCTACTGCAGTCCACCGTCGGGCGCCGCCTGCTCGGCCCGAACGAGCTGGCCTGGATGGATCGAGGCGTCGAGAAGCTGGCCGGTTCCGGACTCGGCGGCGGCGAGCAGCTGGACTCGATCCTGGTGCTCAGCAGCCACGTCCGGAACCTCGCCCAGCAGACCCTGACGACGGGTCTGACCGAGGAGTACATCAACCAGGCGCTGGCCGGCATCCTCACGACCGAGGCTGCCCGGTTCCCGCACCTGGCCGCGGCGATGCAGACCGCCGCCGGCGGCGAGAACCAGGGCCTGGAGTTCGGCCTCGACCGCATCCTCGACGGTCTGGAGATGCTGATCAGCGCCCGGATCAGCGCACCGAAGGACTGAGCTTCCGGGTATTGAAACGTTGCCGATAAGCGGACGCGCTCAGCCCGTAGTGCGACTTGAACCGCCGGGCGAAGTAGTTCTGGTCCGGCCAGCCGACCGACTCCCCGATCCGGCTGATCGGCAGGTCGGTGTGCAGCAACCGGTCGGCCGCGAGCTCGACCCGATGCCGGGACAGGTACGCCATCGGCGGCAGTCCGGTCGCCGACTTGAACAGCCGAACCAGGTAGCCCGGCGCCAGGTGCAGTGCTTGCGCAAGGTCGGTCAGCGTCCACTGCCGCGCCGGATCCGCCTCCATCATCCGCATCGCATCCAGTACGGCGGGATGCGTCTGCTCACCGAGATCGTCGTGCTCGGCGACCGTCCGGGCCAGGCAACTCAGGTAGAGCGAGAGCCAGCCGACGAGGTCGCCGCGATGCCGGCTGAGTGATTGCCGGCGAAGCTTGCGCAGCTCCTCGAGATGCTCGAGACCCTCCTTGAAGGTGGCCGAATCCAGGCGCGTGGTCAGCATGCCGCGGCGTTGCGCAGAGAACGGTCCAGTCCACAACAGGTAGCCCAGCAAGGGATCCTCGCGCGTCCAGGCCAGCTCGCGCTGCACCAGGTCGGCCGAGAAGCAGCAGTTGTAGACCTGCAGCGCACGGCACTCGTCGTACTGGTGCCAGACGCCCGGGCGGAGCAGGATCACGTCGCCGACCTCGAGTTGCTGGCGGCCGGCCAGGCTGTGGTGGACGCCCTGGCCACCGGTCACCAACGCGATCTCGAAGAAGCTGTGCGTGTGCAGCGGATGGACGTTCTGGTGCAGGTGTGGACCCGCATGCACCACCGTCCCTTCGACGAAGTGCAGCAGCGTCCCGGAATGTGTCACCGGCTCGTCGGCCATGCCTCACGATAGGGGCCGAGGTGCATTTTGTGCTACCACGAGTGCACATCGGGCTAGTCCCTGGCGATTACCGCCTTCAGGATCGGGGGACAGGCGAAACGTCCTCGCCATCAATCCGAAACAGACCGGGGCCGTTCGCCACAGCAGTCACTGAATCGTTTCACTCGTCGGTTTGGAGTCACATGTCGAACCTCGCCGCACCCACCGCTCTCCGCTTCGAACATCGCACCGACGCCGGGCCCGTGCTGGGCATCGGCACCGCGACGCCCCGGCTGTCGTGGCAGATCCCGACCGCTGACGCCGGGTACACGCAGACGGCGTACGAGGTCGAGATCTCCACGGGAACGGCTCAGGTGTTCACGGTCCAGTCCCCCGACCAGATCCTCGTGCCGTGGCCGGGCGAGCCGCTGAAGTCACGCGAGTCGGCCGAGGTCCGGGTGCGCGTCGGCAGCAACGAGGACTGGAGCGACTGGAGCGAGCCCGCCGTCGTCGAGGCCGGCCTGCTCAACGCCTCCGACTGGTCCGCCCAGTTCGTCGGCCCGCGGGGCCACCGCTACGGCTCCCCCGCTCCCCTGGTGGCCGGCGTGGCCCAACTGCCCGCCGACATCGTGAAGGCCCGCCTCTACTCCACTGCGCACGGCATCTACCTGCCGGAGCTCAACGGCGAACGGGTCGGCGACGACGAGCTGGCGCCCGGCTGGACGGCGTACCAGGCTCGCCTCCGCTACCAGACGTACGACGTGACCAGCCTGGTCCGCTCCGGCGAGAACCGGCTCGAGTTCCTGCTCGGCAACGGCTGGTACCGCGGTCGCCTCGGCTTCCACGGCAAGAACTCCCTGTACGGCGACCACGTCGCGGTCCTCGCCCAGCTCGAGGTCACCACCGCCGACGGCCAGGTGCACAAGTTCGCCAGCGACGACACCTGGACCTCCCGCGAGAGCGCGGTCACCGCCGACGACATCTACGACGGCCAGAGCACCGACCTGCGGCGCACCCCTGGTGAGGCGACGCCGGTCGAGGTCGTCGACGCCGACCTCAGCCTGCTGGTCGCGCCCGACGGACCGCCGGTCCGCATCACCGAGGTCGTGCCCGCGGTCGAGATCAGCACGTCGCCGTCCGGCAAGACGCTGGTCGACTTCGGCCAGAACGTCGTCGGCCGGGTCCGGCTGAAGGTCCGCGGTGGCGCCGAAGGCGACGAGGTCGTCGTACGGCACGCCGAGGTGCTGGAGAACGGCGAGCTCGGCGTCCGCCCGCTGCGAACCGCGAAGGCGACCGACACCTACGTGCTGGCCGGCCCGGACGAGGTCACGCTCGACTCGGCGCTGACCTTCCACGGCTTCCGCTACGCCGAGGTGACCGGGGTCGACAACCTGCAGGCCGGGGACCTCGAGGCCGTCGTGGTCGGCAGCGACCTGCGCCGGACCGGCTGGTTCGAGTCGTCGCACGAGCTGCTCAACCGGTTCCACGAGAACGTCGTGTGGGGTATGCGCGGCAACTTCGTCGACGTGCCGACCGACTGCCCGCAGCGCGACGAGCGGCTCGGCTGGACCGGTGACATCCAGGTCTTCTCCCCCACCGCGAGCTTCCTGTTCGACACCGCCGGGTTCCTCACCAACTGGCTGGCCGACCTGGCGGCCGAGCAGCAGAAGGACGGCTCGGTGCCGTTCGTCGTACCGGACATCCTCAAGCACACCGGGCCGGCCACGGCCGCATGGGGTGACGCGGCAACGATCGTGCCGTGGGTGATCTACGAGCGCACCGGCGACGCCGCGCTGCTCGCGCGGCAGCTGCCGAGCATGCGTGCGTGGGTGGACCGGATGACCGAGCTGGCCGGCGAGAACCTGCTGTGGTCCGGCGGGTTCCAGTTCGGCGACTGGCTCGACCCGACCGCGCCGCCGGACAACCCGTTCCGCGCGAAGGCCGACCCGGACGTGCTCGCCACCGCGCACCTCGCGCGGTCGGCCGAGGTGGTCGCCCAGGCCGCCGAGGTCGTCGGCGACGCCGAGCTGGCCCGCGAGTACGCCGACCTGGCCGACCGGGTCCGCAAGGCGTTCGCGGCCGAGTACACCACCGAGGGTGGCCGCGTATTGAGTGACGCGGCAACGAACTACGCGCTGGCGCTGCAGTGGGCGCTGCTGCCGACCGAGAACCAGCGCAAGCGCGCCGCCGAGCGGCTCGCCGACCTGGTCCGTACGGCGGGCTTCCGGATCAGCACCGGATTCGTCGGCACACCGCTGATGGCGGACGCGCTGGCCGATTCCGGACATCCGGCCCTCGCGTACCGGCTCCTGCTAGAGACAGGCTGCCCCTCGTGGCTGTACGCAGTGACCATGGGCGCGACGACGGTCTGGGAACGCTGGGACAGCATGCTGCCCGACGGCAGCATCAACCCCGGCCAGATGACGTCGTTCAACCACTACGCGCTCGGCGCGGTCGCCGACTGGATGCACCGCCGCGTCGCCGGCCTTGCGGCAGGCGATCCCGGCTATCGCACGATCGTCGTACGTCCGCTCTACACCTCGCACCTCACTCATGCCTCGGCCAAGCACCTCACGCCGTACGGCGAGGCCGCGGTGTCGTGGACGCGGTCCGACGGCCAGGTGCGGCTGAGCGTCACCGTGCCGGTCGGTTCGCGGGCGCAGGTCGACGTACCGGGTGAGAGCGCGCCGGTCGAGGTCGGCCACGGCACCCACGAGTGGACCGGTGACGACCCGGCTGCCGAGACGCCGGCGTTGGCTGCGGATCCCAGCATCCGGGAGCTGATGGACCACGAGCCCAGCTGGGCCACGATCGTTGCCGCGGCCAAGGAAACCGAGGTCGCCACCGACGACGCCGAGCTCGCGGCCCGGCTGGAGCGCTACCTCGACCAGCCGGCCCACCAGCTCGTCGAGGCGATCAGCCCCCGCGGTTTCACCCCCAGCGCCGAAGCCCTGCAGGCCAAGCTCGACGCCGTACTGGACAACAACTGACCGACTCACCCCCGACCCCCGCCCCGACGCCAACGCCCTGAAGAAACACCTTGGAGGTCATGATGACGTTCCGCCCAGGTACGAGAGGACTGGCCGTGCTCGCGGTCTGCTCGCTCGCCTTGACCGCGTGCAGCGCGGGCAGTCTCGGTTCGAGTGATGACTCGGGCGGCGGCTCGGTCGAGATCACCTACTTGATCGGCAACGAGGAGCAGGACCTGAAGGAGGCCCAGCAGCTCAGCAAGGACTTCACCGCCAAGAACCCCGGCATCACCGTCAAGGTGGAGACCCGGCCCACCGGCGGTGAGGGCGACAACATCATCAAGACCCGGTTGTCCACCGGCGACATGACCGACGTGTTCGCCTACAACACCGGGTCCCTGTTCCAGGCGATCGCGCCGGAGAAGAACCTCACCCCGATCAGCGACCAGCCCTACGTCGGCGATCTGGACGAGAACTTCACCAAGACCGTCACGGCCGGGGACAAGGTCTACGGAGTGCCCTCCGGCGGGTTCATGGGCGGCGCGGTGCTGTACAACATTCCGCTCTACACCAAGCTCGGGCTCGAGGTGCCGAAGACGTGGGCCGAGTTCATGGCCAACAACGCCAAGATCAAGGCGGCCGGGGGCGGGGTCGCGCCGGTGATCCAGACCTACGGCACGACCTGGACGTCGCAGCTGTTCGTCCTCGGCGACTTCCACAACGTCGCGGCGGCCGAGCCGGACTTCGCCGACAAGTACACCAAGAACCAGGCGAAGTACGCGACGTCACCGGCCGCGCTGAAGGGCTTCGAGCACACCCAGCAGGTGCACGACCTGGGCTACGAGAACAAGGACTTCGGCTCGGCGAAGATGCCGGACGGCCTCAAGATGCTTGCCACCGGCAAGGGTGCGCACTACCCGATCCTGTCCGGGGTGGTCAACGACATGGTCGCCACCAACCCGAACGCCGCCAAGGATGTCGGTCTGTTCGCGCTGCCTGGTGACGACGCGAGCAAGAACGGCCTCACCGTGTGGACACCGGGCGGCATCTACATCCCGACCACCACGACCGGAGACAAGCTCGAGGCAGCCAAGAAGTTCCTCGCGTTCGTCGCCAGCCCCGACGGCTGCAAGTCCCTGGCCACCGCCGGCGTCCCGACCGGCCCGTACGCCGTGAAGGGGTGTGAGCTGCCGTCCGACGTACCGCAGGCCATCAAGGACATGCAGCCGTACCTCGACAAGGAAGGTGGGTCCAGCCTGGCGCTGGAGTTCGTCTCGCCGGTCAAGGGTCCGGCGCTGGAGCAGATCACCGTCGAGGTCGGATCCGGGATCCGCAAGGCCAAGGACGGCGCGGCGCGGTACGACGAGGATGTGAAGAAGCAGGCCCAGCAACTCGGACTGGCGGGCTGGTGAGGCCCGGTGACTGCATCGATGCCACGCCTCCGGCGCAGCGGGTCATGGGGCTCTGACTCCCGGCCTTCCCTCGTCGCTCCGGTCGCTGCGCTCCCTGCGCTCCTCAGTCCAGGCCGGGAGGCCCCATGACCATCACCTCGGCCCGTCCGAAGTCACGCGCTGACACGAGCCCGGCCGCCTCGGCGGCCGGGGGGAAGGTCTACTCGCCGTACTCGTTTTGGTTCTACGCGCCCACCGCGCTGATCTACAGCGTGCTGTTCCTGATCCCGACCTTCGCCTCGTTCTACTACAGCCTGACCCGCTGGAGCCTGTTCGAGTCGAAGTTCATCGGGCTGGACAACTTCGTCCTGTTCTTCCAGGAGCCGGCCCTGGTCAAGGGCTTCACCAACACGCTGATCTTCGCGGTGGTGACGTCCGGGTCGAAGGTGGTGCTCGGGCTGCTGCTCGCCGTACTGCTGACGTCGCGGATCGTCGGCCGCGGGTACCTCCGCTCGGTCGTCTTCTTCCCGGTGCTGGTCAGCACCATCGGCGTCGGCCTGCTGTTCCAGGTGCTGATGAACCCCGAGCGCGGCCTGATCAACGGCGCGCTCGGCGTGATCGGCATCGACGGGCCCGGCTGGCTGACCGACCCGAGCTGGGCGCTGATGTCGATCGCACTCGTCGACGTGTGGAAGGGCGTCGGGCTGGCGACCCTGATCTACATCGCCGGCATCGTGTCGATCCCGCGGGAGTACATGGAGGCTGCGCGCGTCGACGGGGCCGGGTCGTGGGAGACGTTCCGGCGGATCGTCCTGCCGCTGTGCAAGCCGGCCACCGTCACCGTGATCATCCTGTCGCTGATCGGCGGCCTGCGGTCGTTCGAGCTGATCTGGGCGATGACGCGGGGTGGACCCGGGTTCACCTCGGACGTGATCTCGTCGGTGATCTACAAGCAGTACCAGGCCGGGTTCTACGGCCTGTCGACCGCCGGCAACGTGATCCTGTTCCTGGTGGTCACCGCGATCGTGCTGCCGCTGTCGTGGTTCCTGAACCGGAAGGAGGTGGACCTGTGAGCACCGCCGAGCTCGTCAACCACCGGCCGGGCCGCAGCTACCTGCTCAGCGCGGTCGCGATCGTGTCCTCGATCGTGGTGTTCGTCATCCCGTTCGCCTTCATCGTGCTGACCGCGATGAAGGACCGGCAGCAGGCCGCCGACCTCGACTTCGCCTGGCCCCACCAGTTCCAGTTCGTGCAGAACTTCCTGGAGGTGGTCAAGGCCCGCGACTACATGCTGGTGATCGCCTTCATCAACAGCACGATCCTGACCGTGGCCAGTGTGGCCGGCATGGTGGTGCTGGCGGCGATGGCCGGGTTCGTGCTGCAACGCCGCAAGAGCCGCTGGAACGGGTTCATCAACTTCCTGGTGCTGTCCGGGCTGATCATCCCGCCGGCCGTCGTACCCACGATCTGGGTGCTGCAGAAGCTCGGGCTGTTCCGGACCATGCCGGGGCTGATCCTGATCGAGATCGCGTTCGGGCTGTCGTTCTGCATCCTGCTGTTCCGGGCGTTCGTCGCGACCATTCCCCGCGAGCTCGACGAGGCCGCGATCATCGACGGGGCCGGGCCGCTGCGGTTGTTCTTCCGGGTGATCTTCCCGCTGCTCAGATCGGTCATCGTCACCGTCGTGGTGGTGCAGTCGGTCAACGTGTTCAACGACTTCGTGAACCCGCTGTACTTCCTGCCCGGCGACAAGAACGCGACCGTCCAGCTGACCCTCTACAACTTCTCCGGCCAGTTCAGCACCCAGTACAACCTGTTGTTCATGGACATCCTGCTGATCACCATCCCGCCCCTGGTCATGTACATGTTCTTCAACCGCCAGATCGTCGCCGGCATGACGTCGGGCGCGGTCAAGGGCTGACCGCAGGACAAGCCAAGGCAGTTGTGGTTTCACATGCTCAGAAGCGGGTGGTTGTCGGGGCCTGGGGCGGGAAGCCGGGGGCGTGGACAGGACATTTACTGTCCACGCCCACCAGAGGGTGTTCAAGGCCCCGGGATCTGGCCGGGTTGGCGGTGCGCGGCGAGCGGTCGTTCAGGGAGGCTCAGAGGATCGGAGGGAGCCGGCCGGCCAGGTGTTCGTAGTCGCGCAGGGCGTTGTAGGCGTGGGCGGAGAGGCGGATGAAGCCGCGGTTGTCGAAGCCGGTGAGGGTGATCTCGGCCTTCAGTTCCTTCGACACCCGCGCCTTCAGCGCCTCTCCGGCCGTCAGGTCGACCGATGCGGGCAGCTCCACCAGCCGCATCGTGGCCGCCGGGTGCGCGACCTCGGCGACCCCGGTCGCCAGAGCCTTCGCGATCACGCGGGCGCCTTCCTCGACCAGGTCGCCCAGCTGCGAGCGCCGTACCAGCCAGTCGAGCTCGTCCAGGACGCGCAGCGACTCGGGGGCCGCGATCCAGGGCACGTAGTCGTACGTCCCCTGCATGTCGAAGCGCTCCGGGAGGCGCTCGTCGTACTCGGACCACGAGACGATCAGCGGCAGGGCCGCCGTACGCCACTTCTCGGCCACCACCAGGCCGGCGGTAGCTCGCGGCGCGGCCGGCCACTTGTGGAAGTTGCCGGTCCAGAAGTCGGCGCCGTCCTCGGCCGGGGCGTCGATCAGGGCGGGCGCGTGCGCGCCGTCCACCACGATCGGGACGCCGCGCTCCCGGCAGGCCGCGACCAGGTCGCCGATCGGGAACACCATCGCGGTCGCGGAGCTGATCTGGTCCACGACCAGTACGGCGGCATCGTCGAGGGCAGCCGCGATCAGCGCCACGACGGTCTCGTCGTCGGCCTCCAGCGGTACGTCGACCACGGCCACCTCGGCCTGGTTGGCCCGGGCGAACCGCTCGGCGGCGTACCGCACGGCGCCGTACGTGTGGTTCGTCAGGACGATCCGGCTGCCGGCCGGGATCGGCAGCGTCGCGAGGGCGACCGTCACCCCGGCGCTGGCGTTCGGGACCAGGGCGAAGCCTTCGGGATCGGTCTGCAGGTACGACGCCAGCTCGAGGCGGCTCGCGGTCAGCCGGTCGGCGACCGAGCGGAACCACAGCATCGGGTTGGCCTCGGCTTCGGCGCGCAGTGCGGCCATCAACTCCTGGGTCCGGCGCGGCACACCGCCGTACGAACCATGGTTGAGGTGCAGGACGTCGGGGTCGAGGGTCCACAGGTCGGGGCGGGGGCTGAGTACCGTCACCACCCAAACGGTACATACTTTCCGACGTGTACCCCTACCTCGACCACGGCGGGCCGATCGCGATGGCCCACCGTGGCGGCGCGCTGCACCCGGACAACCTCGGCTACGAGAACTCGCTGCGCGCCTTCGAGCACGCGGTGAAACTCGGCTATCGCTACCTGGAGACCGACCTGCACGCGACCAGCGACGGGGTCGTGATCGCGTTCCACGACAGCCGCCTGGACCGGGTCACCGACCGCACCGGGGTGGTCGCGGAGCTGCCCTGGTCCGAGGTGAGCAAGGCCAAGATCAACGGGCACGAGCCGATCCCCCGGCTGGACGAGCTGCTGGAGGCGTTCCCGCAGACGAAGTTCAACCTCGACATCAAGGCCGAGAACGGGCTCACGCCGGCGGCCGGCGTGCTGCGGGCCGCCAACGCCATCGACCGGGTCTGCGTCTCGTCGTTCTCCCAGTCCCGGGTCCGGCGGATCCGCCGCGAGCTCGGCCCCCGGTTGTGCACCGGGTACGGCGACTGGGAGACCGCGCTGATCCGGTTCCTGCCGTTCGCGCTCAAGTCAGGTGGTGCCTGCCTGCAGATCCCTGACCGGTACGGCCCACTGCGGGTGCTGACCCCGGGCCTGATCCGGCGGGCGCATGCCGCGGGCAAGCAAGTCCACGTCTGGACAATCGACGACCCGGCCCTGATGCGGCGGATGCTGGACGCGGGAGTGGACGGGCTGATCACCGACCGGACCGACATCCTGCGGGACGTCCTGATCGAGCGGGGCCAGTGGCAGTAATCGGGCACTGAAGTGTTATCCGCAGGTACGCCGCTTCGTACCTCCGGAATGACACACTCCTGCGCATGGGACTTCTCTCTGCCCCGGCGGCGGTCGACAAACGGGAGTACTGGGGGTTCAGCCTCTACGACTGGGCCAACTCCGGTTACGTCACGACCGTCGGCACGGTGCTGTTCGCGCCGTACCTGACCTCGGTCGCCGAGACCGCCGCCTGCGGGTACGCCGGTACGGCGGACAAGCCGTGCGACACCAACCTGGACGTGCTCGGGCTGGGCATCTCCCCCGGCTCGCTCGCCTTCTACGTGGTCACCGTGGCGACGCTGGTGTCGGCGCTGTTCCTGCCTGTGGTGGGCGCGATCGCGGACCGGCTGGAGCGCAAGAAGCTGCTGATGTGCGGCTTCGCCTGGACCGGCGCGCTGGCCGCGTCCTGCATGGTGTTCGTCGGCGGCGGTCGCTGGGAGCTCGGCGCGCTGCTGTTGTTCATCGGCAACCTGTGTCTGGGGTCGTCGCTGGTCGTCTACGACTCGATCCTGATCGACATCGCCGGGCCGGACGACCGGGACGACGTCTCGTCCCGCGCCTGGGCCTTCGGCTACCTGGGCGGCTTCATCCTGCTCACGATCAACCTGGCCGTGGTCACCGCGCACGACGCGCTCGGCATCAGCCAAGGTACGGCGGTCCGCCTCAGCCTGCTGTCCGCCGGGATCTGGTGGGGCGCGTTCACGTTCGTCCCGTTCGTGAAGCTGCGGAACCGGCCACCGACGCACGTCGTCCAGGTGCGCAGCGGGAGCCTGGTCCGGCAGAGCTTCGGCCAGCTGGCGGCGACGCTGAAGCACATGCGGACGTACCCGATGATGCTGCTGTTCCTGGTCGCGTACCTGTTCTTCAACGACGGCATCCAGACCGTCATCTCGGTGTCGTCGACGTACGGCGAGAAGCAGCTCGGGTTCGAGACGCAGATCCTGATCGCGACCATCCTGCTGGTCCAGTTCGTCGCGTTCTTCGGGGCGCTGGCGTTCGGGCGGTTCGCGCGCCGGTTCGGCACCAAGCGGACGATCATGGGCGGGCTGGTGTTCTGGATCCTGATCGTGATCGCCGGCTTCATGCTGCCGGCGAAGCAGATCGTGCCGTTCCTCGCGATGGGCGTGGCGATCGGCGTCGTACTCGGCGGCACCCAGGCGCTGTCCCGGTCCGCGTTCAGCCAGCTCATCCCGGAGGGTCGCGAGGCGGAGTACTTCTCGCTCTACCAGGCCGGCGAACGCGGCACCTCCTGGCTGGGCACGCTCGTCTTCGGCCTGGTCCACCAGATCACCGGCTCCTACCGGCCGGCGATCGTTGCTCTCGGCCTGTTCTTCGTCGTCGGCCTGGTGCTGCTGGCCCGCGTCGACATGCGCCGGGGCATTCGCGAGGCCGGCAACACCCAGCCGACGCTCATCTGAAGCGGCCGGCGAGGACGCAGAACTCGTTCCCCTCGGGGTCGGCCAGGGTCACCCAGCTCTCGTCGCCGGTCTGGCCCACATCGGCGTGCCGCGCGCCCAGGTCGAGCAGGCGACGAACCTCGTCGTCCTGGTCCCGGTCGGTCGCGTTCACGTCGATGTGCAGCCGGTTCTTCACGGTCTTGCCCTCGGGCACCCGCGCGAAGGTCAGCGTCGGCGGCACCGGGCCGGGGCGCTTCTTGCCTTCCGGCACCAGCGGGGAGCCGATGGTGACCACTCCGGCTTCCTCGCTCTGCACCTCGTAGTCGAGGACCGAGCACCAGAACCGCGCGAGACCGCGGGGGTCGGCACAGTCGATCGCAAGCTCGGTGAACTTACTGGCCATGCCGGCCACCCTACAAACGATCACCGTGACGGCGTGGCACCTGGGCTGCGGAAGCCGCCCGGGAAGGCCGATCCTTGGCGGACGGTGGTCGCGGTGATCGTGCCGTCGGTGTTCTGGCCGCTGACGACGACCTGCTCACCGGTCTTCAGGTCGGCGGCGGTGCCCTGCTTGGTGATGTCGTACGTCGTCTCGCCGGTGAGCTTGACCGTGACGTCGCCGTTCTGGGTCTTCACCACCAGCTGCGAGCCGCTCGCCGACACCACGGTGCCGATCGTCGCGTTGCCCTGGCCGCCTGGTCCTTGACCGTTCTGCCCGCGGAATCCGCCGTACCCGCCGCCGTTGAGGCCACGGCCCGCCTGCTGCTGCGGCGTCGTACTGTCCGGCGCGAAGGCCGCGTGCAGTCCGGCGCCACCCGCCAGCCCGACGGCCAGTACGACGACGCCGGTCAGGATCGCGGTCGCCAGCGGCAGGTTGAGGCTCTTCCTCGGCTGCAGCGCCGCGTCGACCTCCTCGTCGGACCCGATCTGCGCGAACTCGTCGGGCGTCTGGTTGCTCATCAGAAGGTGCCTCTCACTCGTGACGTAGTGCGTCGATAGGACGAAGACCGGCAGCCCGGTGCGCGGGCATGCTGCCGAAGAACAGGCCGACCGCGGCCGACACCCCGAGGGCGAGCGCGATCGACGACGGGACCAGCACCGGCTCGACGCCGGCCAGCTGGAACTGGGTGATCACCAGCGCGGCGGCGACACCGACAGCGCCGCCGATCAGGCTGAGCAGCGTCGCCTCGATCAGGAACTGGCCGAGGATCGTCCGCCGCCGCGCTCCGAGCGCCTTGCGGATCCCGATCTCGCGGGTCCGCTCGGTGACTGTGACGAGCATGATGTTGGTGACGCCGATCCCACCGACCACCAGGCTGATCGCGGCCACGGTCGCCAGCAGCGCGGTGAAGGTCGCGGCGGTGTCCTGGCTGGTCTGCAGGATCTGCGCCGAGTTGGTGATCCGGAACGGCGACGCCTGGTCGGCCGGCACCTCGTGCCGCGCGGTCAGCAACTGCGTGACCTCGGCCTGCGCGACGTCCACCCGATCCTGGTCCGCGGCCTGGACGACGATCTGGTTCAACGCGCCGTACCCGGCCTGGGTCGCGCGCAGCGTGCTGATCGGCACGATCGCGGTCGCGTTCGGATCCGAGAACCCGGTGCTGTCCTTGCTCGCCAGCACCCCGAGTACGACGAAGTCGACGGCGCCGAGCTTGATGGTCTGGCCGACCGCGGCCCCGGGCCGCCCGAACAGCTCGGTGGCGGCCGTCTGGCCGAGCAGGATGACGCGCTGCGAGGTGTCGACGTCCTGCTGGGTGAAGGAGCGGCCGGTCTCGACCGGCGTGTTGGTGGCCGGCAGGTACTCGGGCGTCGTGCCGATCACCTGGTTGACCGTGTAGCTGGTGTCGCCGTTGGTCGCCGTACCGGAGCTGGTCATGACCGGGGCGACCGAGGCGACGTCGGGTGCGAGGTTCTTGTCGGCGAGTGCCTCGGCGTCGTCGAGCGACAGGCTGTACTGCTGCGCCGACGGGCCGGCCTGGCCGCGCTGGAAGCCGCCGCCACCGCCGGTGGTCGACACGGTGAGCAGGTTGGTGCCCATCGCCTCCAGCCGGTCCTGGACGGCCTTGCCCGAGCCGTTGCCGACTGCAACGAGCACGATGACGGCGCCGACGCCGATGGACACGCCGAGGACGGTCAGCAGCGAGCGCAGCTTGTTCGCGCTCAGGCCGCGCAGGGCGGCCCCGAACAGGTCGCGGGGTGACATCAGCGGGTCACCTCGTCGGCGACGATCCGGCCGTCCGAGACGTGGATGAGCCGGCGCGCCCGGGCCGCGACCTCGTTCTCGTGGGTGATCACCACGACCGTGCGGCCGTCGGCGTTCAGCTGGTCGAACATGCCGAGCACTTCCTCGGTCGAGTGCGCGTCGAGGTTGCCGGTCGGCTCGTCGGCGAGCAGGATCCGCGGTCCGGTGGCCAGCGCGCGGGCGATGGCGACGCGCTGCTGCTGGCCGCCGGACAGCTGGTTCGGCCGGTGGCCGGCGCGGTCCGACAGGCCGACCAGCTCCAGCGCCCGGGCGGCACGTCTGCGGCGCTCGGCGCGGCGGAGGTAGGCGTAGGTCAGCGGCAGCTCGACGTTCGCGATCGCCGTGGTGCGCGGGATCAGGTTGAACGACTGGAAGATGAAGCCGATCTTGCGGCCGCGGACGAGCGCCTGCTGGTCCTCGGACAGCCGGGCGACGTTGCTGCCGTCCAGCCAGTACTCGCCCCGGCTCGGGACGTCGAGGCAGCCGAGGATGTTCATCAGCGTCGACTTGCCGGATCCGGACGAGCCCATCACCGCGACGTACTCGCCGGACTCGACCCGCAGCGACACCCCACGGAGTGCGTGCACGGCCGTCTCCCCCGCGCCGTACGTCTTGGTGACGTCCCGGATGTCGATCAGGGCGTCAGCGGCCACGGTTGCCCCCGGCTCCGGTGCCCGCTCCGGGGAACTGGCCGCCGCCGGGAAGCTGCCCCTGACCGAACTGCCCCTGGCCGAATTGACCCTGGCGGCCCTGGCCGTTCTGGCCGGCCGTGGCGCCGATCGAGCCCTGCAGCAGCTCGATCCGGTCGCCCTCGTCCAGCCCGGAGGTGATCTGGGTGTAGCTGTCCCCACGGACGCCGACCTGCACCTCGCGGGTCCCACCGCCGTCGGCCATCGTCACTGTGTACGTCGTACCGCTGGTGGCGATCGCGGTGCTCGGGACGTACAGGGCGTTGGCGGCCTTGGCGGTCTGCACGGTGACGTTCGCGGTCTGGCCGATCCGGGCGTTGGCCGGGATCTTGGTGAGCGAGAAGGTGGCCGAGTACGAGACGACTCCGTTGGTGGTCGTCGGGATCGGTGAGACGGAGGCGAGGGCGGCGGTCAGCGTCGTACCGGGCTCTGCGTTGAGGGTGACGGTGGCGGACTGGCCGGCCTTGATCTTGATCGCGTCCGCCTCGGCGAAGGCCGCGACCACCTGGAGCGACTTGAGGTCGGCGAGGTCGACGAAACCTGTACCTGAGGTTGTGGTCGTGGTGGTGCTGCTGGAGCCTGAACCTTGACCTGAGGTCGAGCCTGTCCCGCCTGAACCCGTCCCTGAGCTTCCCGAGCTGGAGCCGCCGGTGACCGAGCCGACGGAGCCGTTGATCGCGGTGATGGTGCCGGCGATCGGCGCCTTCAGGGTGGTCGCGTCGACCGCGGCCTGAGCGGCCTCGACGTCCTCGTCGGCCTGCTCCTTGTCCGCCTTGGCGCGGGCCAGGCTGGCCTCGGCGTTGCTGACGGCGACTTCGGGGCTCTGGCCCTGGTTGCTCTGGGTCTGACTGTTCTGGGTCTGACTGTTCTGGGTCTGACTGTTCTGGGCCTGCTGGCCGTCGGTCGGTGTCGGGCTTGGCGAGGCGGAGGCCGCCTCCGCGTCCTCGAGAGCGTCCTGGGCGTCGCTCAGCGACTCCTCGGCGGCGTCGACCGAGTTCGCCGAGGCGATCTGGTTCTGCTCGGCGATCCGGAGCTGGCGCTCGGCGGCGGACGGGTCGATCTTGGCGATCGCCGTACCTTTGGCGACCACTTGGCCGACCTTGACCATGATCTGCGTCACGGTCCCGGAGGTCTCGAACTGCGGTGAGGCCGTCTGCGAGCTCTGCAGCGTGCCGCTGGAGCTGACACTCGCAGTCACCTCGCCACGCGCAACCGCGACGGTCGGGCGGGTCGCGGCAGCCGTCGGCTGGTCCGTGCGGAAGAAGAGGAAGTACGCCGTGATGGCGATGGCCAGGACGATGGCCACCAAGGCCACGTTGAGCACGCTGAGGCCACGGAGCTTGTGGCGGGGTAGCACCATGGACGCTGACGCTAGGGACGTTTGCTGAGGAATCGATCCTCGAAACCTGGCAACTCGCTGTGAACTCGGCGCGTCCCACAGCCGGTCGGCCGCGACACACCGTGATGTGTGAACGCCTGATGACAGGCGGTCACGACGGTGCTGTCAGGTGCGAACATGGGGCTCGGGCATGCCAAAATGGGAATGATCCGGGCCGGCCGACCGTTGGCACGGATGACGATCTCGGAGGTTTGACATGTCTAATCGCGTACTGCGTGGTTCGGGGCTGGGTGGGGTCAGCTTCGAGGATGACCGTGGTGTCGAGTTCGCGCCGCGCCAGATGATCACGTACGACTGCCCCCGCGGTCACGTGGTCGAGGTGACGATGGCGCACGACGCCGAGGTGCCCGCGGTCTGGGAGTGCCCGCACTGCGGCAGCGAAGCCGCGCGGTCGACCGGTGAGAAGCCGGAGCCGAAGCAGGAGAAGCCCGCCCGTACGCACTGGGACATGCTGCGCGAGCGCCGCAGCATCTCGGAGCTGGAAGAGCTGCTGGCCGAGCGCGTCGAACTCCTCCGCAAGGGTGAGATCGGCCCGGCGCACCTGCACCGCACCAAGCGCACCGCCTGACCCAAGCCCCAAACGGGCCCTTCTCCGCAACGCCGCGGCGAAGGGCCCGTTTCGTGCGTCAGCACCGGCCGAGGGACCCGGTCGGCCCTAGCCGAGCGATCACACCTGGCACCGGTTCGCCAGCGCCGCCACCAGGGTGGTGGACCACTCGGTGATGGTGGCGGCGGTGAAGAGGTCGGTGGAGTATTCGATGTCGAGGGTGAAGCTGGTGTCGGTGAGGGTGAACACGACGTAGAGCTCCCGGCGCGCCAGGTCCGGCGACGGCAGCGCACGGACCGGGTAGCTGCCGGTGGGCAGGCTCAGGGTGGCGGCAGGCGTCGTGATGACCGTGAACAGGATCGCTTGGGTCTGGTCTGGGAGGACCGTCCGCAGGATCTCGCCCCAAGGCAGGGCCTCGTGGTCGAGCGCCGAGTAGAGGGCGCGAGCGGTCTCGGCGAGCAGGTCGTGGGTTCCGAGCCGGATCCGGACCGGCACGGCTTCTCCGATGAACCCGATGATCCCCTCGTGACCGGACTGGCGCCGGCGCGCGCTGGACACCGGCAGCACGACCTCGTCGTGACCGCAGAGGGCGCCGAGCCACTCCGCGAAGGCGGCGGCGATCAGCACGTACGGCGTGGTGCCGGCGGACGCGGCCGCCGTTCGGACTTCCTTGGCCAGGCTCTCCGGGAGCTCCAAGTGCTGGGTCGCACCGCGGCCTGACAGCGTCGCCGGTCGCGGGTGGTCGACGGGAAGGGTGGGCTCGACGGTCGACCCGGCGAGCTCGGCACGCCAGAAGCCGTCCAGTTCCGCCCGGGTGGCCCCGGTGAGCGTGTCGTGTTCCCAGCGGGCGTAGTCCGTGTGCTGCGCGCTCGGCGGGGGCAGCTCCGCACCGCCGTACAAGGCCGACAGCTCGTCCCAGAACAGCCGCGCCGACCAGCCGTCGAAGACGAGGTGGTGAATCGCGGCGACCAGCACCCAGTGGTCGGCCGCCACGCGCCCCAGCCGGGCGCGCCAGAGCGGCGCCTGACTGGGCTCGAGTGCGGGCCGGGCGGTCGCGACACACCAGGTGTGGATCTGGTCCTCGTCGGCCGGCAGATCCTCGACTGGCAGTTCGACCTCGACCGACGCCAGCACCTGCTGCCGGTCGTCGAGGATCTTGGTCCGTAATGCGCTGTGACGCTGGATCAGACGCTCCAGCGCGTGTCGTAGTCGTTCCGGATCCAGTTCCTCGTGGATGTCGACCCGAGCTGGGGTGTTGTAGATCGACGCATCCGCACGACTCCGGACCAGCTCCAGGCATCGCCGTTGGGCAACCGTCAGCGGCGCAACCTCCACCGGCTCGGCCTCGACCGCCTCGACCTCGACCGGCGCGGCCTCGGCCGGCGCGGCCTCGGCCTGCGCGGGATCGGCCGGCGCGGGCTCGTTCCGGCTCGCGACGGCGCGGATGGTCGGCGAGCGGAAGAACTCGGACAGCGTGAGCTCCAGGCCGGTCGCGTCCCGCAGCCGGTTCAGCAGGCGAACCGCGAGGAGCGAGTGCCCGCCCAGGTCGAAGAACGAGTCGGTCACCCCGATCTCGGCCCGCTCCAGGACCTCACACCACACCGCATGGATCGTGCTCTCCAGCGGCGTTGCCGGCGGAACGTCCGCCTCGACCGCGACCGGCGCCGGGAGCGCCGCCTGGTCGAGCTTGCCCGTGGTTGTCAGCGGCAACCGTTCGAGCGACACCCAGCGCCGCGGCACAAGGTAACGGGGCAGCCGCGCCGCCAGGTATTCCATCAGCTCCTCATGATCGACAGCGCCGACCGTGTACCCGACCAGTTCGCCGTCGAGTACGACGACCGCGGCCTCGCTCACCGCCGGATGCCCCTGTACGGCGGCCCGGACCTCACCCGGCTCGACCCGGACACCACGCAACTGAACCTGGTCGTCGATCCGGCCGAGGTACTCCAGCGCGCCGTCGGCTCGCCAGCGCCCGAGATCGCCGCTCGCGTACCAGCCGGGAGCGTAGAACGCCTTGGCCGTCTCCTCGGGCCTGTTCAGGTACCCGTTCGCCACGCACACACCGCCGATACAGATTTCACCGACCGCTCCGGCCGGCACCGGCCGACGGTCCGGATCAAGGAGGCGGATCCGCACTCCCGGAAGCGGCCGGCCGATCGGGGGCACGGTCTCGCCG
Source organism: Kribbella sp. NPDC002412 (assembly GCF_053592935.1). Lineage (NCBI taxonomy): Bacteria > Bacillati > Actinomycetota > Actinomycetes > Propionibacteriales > Kribbellaceae > Kribbella > Kribbella sp. NPDC002412. The sequence goes on along the minus strand of NZ_JBSFBL010000005.1, from coordinate 52,877 downwards.
GGCTCGACCGGGTGATCCGTCACCCCGATCGACGTCTCGGTCGGGCCGTACCCGTTGTAGAGAACGCAGTCCGGGTGCGCCGCGAGGAACGCGTGTTCGACCGCGGTGGGCGTCGTCGCCTCGCCCGCGGAGCAGATCACCCGCAAGGAGGGCAGCTCCGGCCGGGTCGCGAGCAGCGCGTGGACGGCGCTGAACGGCATCACGATCCGCTGGATCCGGTGCTCACGAATCCGGCGCGCCAGTTGTTCCGGGTCGTACCTGCTGGCGTCCTCGATCAGGATCAGCGTCTGACCGGTGATGAACGTCGTGAACGTCTCGTGCAGGCTCATGTCGAACATCGACGACGCCCACTGCAACGTCGTCAGCGGATGGGTGGCGAAGCCAAGCAGATTGTTGACCGGACCCCGATGCGGCATCAGCACCCCCTTGGGCGTCCCGCTCGATCCGGAGGTGTAGAAGCAGTAGGCCAGGTCGTCGGGCGTCACCTCGACCCGCGGCCGGTCCGCGGCGACCGGGTCGAGGTGGTCGACGAGGATCGTCGGCAGGTCGCCGAGGTCCGGCATCCCGTCGCCGGTGACCAGAACGGTCGCCCCGGAGTCGTTCAGCTGGAACCGCAGGCGTTCGACCGGCACGGCCGGATCGAGCGCAAGGTAGCCGGCGCCGGACTTGAGCACCCCGAGCAGGACCGCGAGCTGATCGACACCGCGAGGCAGGCAACTCCCGACGAGCTCACCGCGCTGTACGCCGTTCCACAGCAACTCGATCGCAACCCGGTTGGCGCGGCGGTCCAACTCGCCGTACGTCACCTGCCCGAAGTCGCCGTCGACCGCGATGGCGTCCGGATGGAGATCGACCCGCTGCTCGAACAACTCGTGCAGGCACGCGGATGATGCCGGTCCCGGCTCACCCTCGAAGCCGGCCAGCAGCTGCTCGTCCGCCGCGGTCAGGTCGGACAGTGCCCTGACCGGGACACTCGGAGCGGCGGTCGCGAGCTCGAGGGTCAGCTCCAGGTAGTCGAGGAGCCGCTGAACTGTGGACTCGTCGAACAGGTCGCTGTCGTACTCGACCACGCAGCGGACACCCGACGGGGTGTAGCTCAGGTACAGTAGGAGGTCGACGGGCGCGCGGTCACTCGGCAGGTCGCGCAGATTGACCTCGAGGCCTGGGGCGAAGTCGAGCTTGTCGACACCGTTCTCGAACTCGACCGCCACCCCGAACAGCGGGTTGCGTCCGGTGGACCGGTCCGGGTTGAGCTCGGCGACGATGTCCTCGAACGGCACGTCGCCGTGGTCGACCGCGTCCATCAGGGACAGGCCGAGACTGCGGGCCAGCCCGGGGAAGTCGGCATCCTCGGACAGCCGGATCCGGAGCGGAAACGTGTCGACGAACATGCCGACGGACTCCGCGGCAGACCGGCCGCGACCGGAAACACCGGTGCCGATGACGAAGTCGCGCTGGCCGCTGAACCGGGACAGCACCACGCCGAGTCCCGCCAACAGCACGCTGAAGACGGTCACACCGGAGCTCGCGGCGAAGGCGCCGAGCCGGCTCGTGTCCAGCTCGTGGGTGAGTGACCGGCCGGCGCCGCTCCAGGTGCGCGGCCGCGGCCGATCGGTGGGCAGCCGCAGCTCCGGTGCGTCGGCGAGCTCGGCGAGCCAGAAGTCACGATCCTCGGCGCTCGAATGTGGCCGCTGCGAGAGACCGTCGACAGCGGGCGGCAGGCCGTCGACGGCGGGCGGCAGGCCGGGATCGGCGGGCCAGGCGCGGTAGTAGACGCCGAGGTCGCGGACGACGATCGGGGTCGAGGCCGAGTCGAAGACGATGTGGTGCCCGACCAGCAGCAGCACGTGGTGGTCGTCGGCCAGCCGGACCAAACGGGCCCGGAGCAGCGGAGCGGTGTCGAGATCCAGAGCACCTAGCCGTACGTCGTGCAGCAGGGACTCGATGTCGTTGCCCTCCGCATCGACTACCGGGCACTCGATCCGGACCTCCGTGCGGACGAACGCTCGTGGCTCGCCGTCGACCTCGCGGAACTCGGTTCGCAGCGCGGGGTGGCGGTCGACGACCCGCTGCAGGGCGCCCTGCAGCGCCGCCGGATCCAGCGGGCCGCGGAGCTCGATCGCCTTCGGTTCGTGGTACGTGTTCGCACCCGGGTTCAGCTGCTCCAGGAACCAGATGCGCTTCTCCGGTGGCGTCAGCGGCCGGCCGTCGTCCCCGGGCTCATCGCCCGTCCGGCCGGCGTCGGAGGGTTGCTCGACGTACTCGGCGCGGAGCTCGTCGACCGCGGCCAGGCTCCGCATCACGTCGTCGGGGCCGAGGCCGAAGTCCACGAAGCAGGCGAGCTCGTTCGCGCCGATCGCGATCAGCTGGTCGACGATCGCGCGGCAGGTGTCCGGCGTACCGATCAGTGCGCGGGTTTCGCAGTACCGGCGATAGGCCTGGCCCAGCAGGAAGTCGACGTCGTCCGGGGCCGTCTTCTCCAGGTCGATCTGGAAGCCGAGGCTGTTCGTCACCTGCCCGAACAGGGACAACGACGAGCGGAGATAGTCGCAGAACGGTTGGTACGCCTCGGCTCGGACGGTCTCGAGGTCGTCGCCGACGTACGTGTGCAGCAGGACGACCACGCGACCGGCGTCCGGGTCGAGACCGTGCTCGGCGCGGGTCGAGCGGTAGAGGGCGATGTTGGCCGCCAGGTCCTCGACGGACTGCGCCATCAGATTGGTGACGACGCCGAGACCGTTGCGGGCAGCCAGCTTGTACGACTCCGGATTCCCCACGACGGCGGTGAACAGCGGCGGCTCGTCCTGCAGCGGGCTCGGGTGCAGCCGCACCTCGGTCGGCTCGCCGTTCCCGGCCACCGCGGTGATCGCCTCACCCGCCCAGAGCCTCCTGACCGTGTCGAGACGGTCGTACATCTCCGTCCGGTGGTTGCCGTAGGCATCAGGTGCGAGCACGAAGTCCCGGGCGTGCCACCCGCTGGCGATACAGAGCCCGACCCGCCCGCCCGACAGGTTGTCGACCACCGACCACTCCTCGGCAACCCGAATCGGATGGTGCAACGGCAGCACCACCGACCCCGCGTTGAGCCGGATGTTTCGGGTTCGGGTCGCGAGCGCCGCGGCGAGAACAGACGGATTCGGGAACAACGCCCCGAACGAGTGAAAGTGCCGCTCAGGCAACCAAACCGAATGAAACCCCCGCTGATCCGCAAACTCGGTGGCCCCGACGATCAGCCCATACTTGTCCCGCGCCGCCGAGTCCGGATAATCCCCAAAGAAATACAAACTGAAGTCACACCCACCCCGCCGCCCGGCCCCAACACTCCCCGACCGCCCCAGCAACTCCCGCCCCGACCCCACCGACACGCTCTCGCCATCCACCTCGGGCGCGCCAACCACCGCCGAGGCCATAGCCACCTCGGGCGCACTATCCACCGCCGACGCGCCACGCGCCGCAGGCCCGCCATCCACCCCCGACGTACCAGCCACCTCGGGCGCACCAGCCGTCGCAGGCACGCCAGCCACCGCCGACGTACCAGCCACCTCGGGCCCGCCAGCCACCGCAGGCACGCCAGCCACCGCCGACGCGCTGGCCGCCGCGGGCGTACTGGTGGGCATTGCGGCCGGCGCTGCGGTCAGTTGCGGGCCCGAGCCAAGCGCACCGTTGAGCAACGCCAACTGCTCGGACATGAGATTGGTGACCCGGTCCACCATCCGCTCAGCCACCTGAAGCTGCCGCTCCACAACCTCCTGCAAACTCCCGGCCGACGAAACCACCGAACTGGCCGCCCCCGGCCACCCCGGCACCACACCCGCACTCGGTGCACCAGCTATGCCCGGTGCACCGGGTACGACGCCTGAGCCCGCCCCACCCGCCACCACGCCTGAGCCCGGAGCACCCTGTGCGACGTCCACAGGCGGCGGACCCGGTACGCCGGCTGTGCCCGACGCACCCGGCATCACGCCCGAACCCGGAGCACCCTGTACGACACCCGCGGCCGGTGCACCCAGCACGACGCCTGTGCCCGACGCACCCAGTACGACGCTTGGGCCTGGAGCACCCGGTACGACGGCTGCGCCCTGCGCACCCGCCACCACGCCCGCAGCCGGTGCACCCGGTAGGCCGGCTGAGTCTGGTGGAGTTGGGGTGCTGCTGGTCAGGGGTTGGGGTGGGGTGGTTGTGGAGTTGGCGATGAGGTCCGCGAGTTTGGCCGGGGTGTCGACGTCGCTGAAGAGACTGCGAACGGAGACGGCGACGCCAAAGGTGTCGGTCAGGTCACCAACCAGGCGCATGAGGGACAGCGAGTCTGCCCCAAGGCTGAGGAACGAGACATCGGCCGGTATCTCATTCGGCACCATCCCAAGCGCCGGCGCAATCAACTCCCGCACCGTGCCCAGCACCCCCGCCCCCGCGGACACAGGCGGCCTGCCGCTCCCCTCGGCAGCACGCAGGCTGGCGGTCCCCACAGCAACAGGCAGGAGGGCGCCACCCCTAGCAGCAGACAGGTCGGCGCTCTCCGCAGCCACGGGCAGGCCGGTAATCCTCACGGCAGCAGGCGGGCCAGCAGTCCCCACGTCAACAGGCGGGACGGTGGTGCCCGCGGGGACGGGCGAGTTGGCGGCGGCCACAGCAGCAGGCAGGTCTGCGGCGCCCACGGCGGCAGGCGGGAAGGCAGTCCCCGCGGCATCAGACAGGCCGGCAGTCCCCACAGCAGCTGGCATGCCGGCGGTGCCCGCAGCCGGGACGGCGCTGCCCGCGGCGGCAGGCGGGATAGCAGTGCCTGTGGGGGTAGATGGCGTCGCGGTTGGGGTGGGGGGTGTGAAGGGGTGGGTGGGGATGGGGCGTCGGGTTAGGGGGTGGCCTGGTAGGGGGATTCTGTGGGCGGTGGAGAGGGGCTGCCAGGTTAGGTTGGTGCCGGTGCGGTAGAGGGTGGCTACGGTTTCGGGGAACTGGGTGGTTGAGCCGCGGCGTTGGGTGGGTAGCCAGGTGGTGCCGGGGGCGGCTCGCCGGCCGAGGGGGGTCAGGACGGTGTCGGGGCCCAGTTCGAGGAAGCGGGTGGCGCCGAATTCGGCGGCGGCGGTGGTGGCCAGGTCGAATCGCACCGGGCGGCGTGCGTGGTCCACGACGTAATGGCTGGTGACGTGGGTCAGGAGTGAACCGTCGAGTCCGCTGAAGAACGGCAGTCGAAGGGGCTGGAAGGTGACCTCGTTGGCGGCTGCGCGGAGGTCGTCGAGCACTGGTTCGACCAGGACGGAATGGAATGCCCGGTCGACCGGCATGCGTCGCCAACTGACCCCGAGGCGATCGAGGATCTCCGCCGCGCCGGCCGCAGCGTCCTCGGACCCGGCCAGCACGAGCCGGTCAGGACCGTTGACCGCGGCAACTTCCAGTCCACACTCGGCGGCGAGCTTTTCCGCCGTCGATCGGTCCGCCGCGACCGCGATCATCGCGCCGGGCCGCATCCGCGTCCGCATCAGCTCGCCACGCCGTACTGTGAGCCGCATACCATCGCGCAGCGACAGCGCGCCGGCCGCGTACATGGCGGCGTACTCCCCCACGCTATGCCCGATGACCACGTCCGGCAGGACGCCGAGCGCCCGCCAAACCTCGGTCCACGCCACCTGGTTGGCGAAGAGGCTCACCTGGGCGAGCTCCTCCTGCTGGGCGTCGACGACGTCCTCGCCAACCATCTGCGTCACCTCGTCGAGCACCCTCCGCGCCGCGTCGAACCGCGTGGCAAGCCATGCGGACATTCCCGGGTACGACGCTCCTTGGCCGGAGTACGCGAATCCCAGAGGTCCCGGCCTGCCTGGTTCGCTGGGCGTCGCCTGGGCGAGGGCGGCGGCAAGCGAGGTCGCATCCGCACCGACTACGGCGACCCGGTGCTGGTGGTGCCGACGACCGAGCGCGAGCGTGGTGGCGACGTCTGCCGCCGCAACGTCCGGCATGGCCACAAGCTGATCCCGCAGCAAGCCCACCAACTCCTCCAGCGCAGCCCGCGACCGAGCCGAAACCGGCACCACCACCGGTTCACCCGCCGCCGACCGTCCGCGCTCCGTCCACTCCGTCAGACCTTTTGGTGTGGTGGTGCGGGGTGGTTGTTCGAGGATTATGTGGGCGTTGGTGCCGCCTACTCCTAGGGCGGTTACGCCGGCTCGGCGGGGGCCTGCGGACTCGGGCCAGTCGCGGGTTGTGGTGATGAGTTCGAAGGGGCTGTTCTCGATTCGGAGTTCGGGATGGGGGCGGGTCAGGTTGATTGTGGGGACGAGGCGGGCGTGCTGGAGCATGAGGATCGTCTTGATCAGGCCGGCCATGCCGGCGCAGGAGTCCAGGTGGCCGACGTTCGCCTTGACCGAGCCCAGGCCGCATTTCGCCGTACGGTCGTCCGGCGAACCGAACACCTGCGACAAGGCCGCGAACTCGATCGGGTCCCCCAGCGCGGTCCCGGTCCCGTGCGCCTCGACGTACGAGATGGTCTCGGCGCCGACACCGGCCCGCTCCAGCGCCTGACGGACCACATCCGCCTGACCGGACACGCTCGGCGCGGTGAAACCGACCTTGCTCGTGCCGTCGTTGTTGACCGCGCTACCAAGGATCACCGCATGAATCGTGTCGCCGTCGGCCAGCGCACGGTCCAACCGCTTCAACAGGACCGCCGCCACGCCGTTGCCCCCGACAGTGCCGTCCGCGTCGGCGTCGAACGGGCGGCAGCGACCACTCCGGGACAGGATGGACCCGGGCACGTACTGGTACCCGGCGTCCTGCGGCAGCCGAACCGCCGCCGCGCCCGCGATGGCCAGATCCGTGTCGGACGTGAGCAGCGCCTGGACGGCCAGGTGCACCGCGACCAGAGAGGTCGAGCACGCAGTCTGCACGCCGATCGCAGGCCCGGTTAGGCCCAGCCGATACGCGGCGCGACTGGCGAGGAAGTCCGGCGCGGCCCCGATCGTCGCCTGCATCGCGGTCGGCACATCGCCAACCCCGACTACCCCTCGTCGACCATCCCGGGCACGGTCTTCCCGATCGTTGCCGGGACTCGGGTCCAGCAGATCCTGGTGTCCGTACAGATTCATCCCGGATCCGGCGTAGACGCCGATCCGCAGCCCGGACGCGTCGGATCCTGCGTAGCCGCCGTGCTCCAGGGCCTGGTGCGCGACCTCCAGGAACTGCCGGTGTGCCGGCTCGGTGAGCGCAGCCTCCTTCGGCGACATCCCGAAGAACTCCACGTCGAACGCCTCGACGTCGTCAAGCACCCCACCTGCCCGGACCCACCCATCCGCGCCGGGGCCCGTGGACACGCTGTCCACTCCCCCGCACAGGTTGGCCCAGAACTCGTCGATCGTCCGCGCCCCCGGGAAGCGCGCGGCCATGCCGACAACCGCCACCCGCCGATCCACGCCGTCGGCCTCCGCACCAGCCCTCGAAACAGGCGCGGCCTCAGCCAGCCAACCGGTGAGAGCAGCCGCAGTCGGATACTCGAACGGCACCGTCGCCGGCACCTCGATCCCGAAGCGTTCGGACAGCATCGCCCGAAGCCGAGTGAGCTTGATCGACGTCAGACCCAACTCGTAGAACGGTACGTCGTCAGCCGTCGGCTGCCCCGCCAACTCCGCAACCAACCTGCTCACCTCGGCCGCCACCGCACGGACCGACGACCCCCGCGACTCCGCCAATTCCGTTCGAGCCGCCGAAGGCACCCGAGAGCGCGTGCCCGCCCGCGGGCCCGCTGTCGACGCAGCCGCGTTGTCCCTCACGCCGTACTGACCACTCAGATACCGCTGACGCAACTCGTTGCGGCGGACCTTGCCGCTGGCCGTTCGCGGGAACTCCCCCGCCGGTACGGCGACCACCTCGGCCGCCAGCCTGAGCCGCTCGAAGATCAACGCCCGCACCGCCGGCGCCACCGCGTCGTCCGCCTCGACGAAGACCACCAGATCCTCGGTCCCGGTCTCGGCGTTCGGGACGCCGCACGCGCCGACCGCGTGCACGCCGACACCGTCCACCCCCGCTGCCACGCCTTCGATCTCGTGGCAGAAGACCGTGTTCCCGTTGACCACCACCGTCTCCCCCTCGCGGCCGGTGATCACCACTTGCCCGCCGGAGACGAACGCCAGATCCCCGGTCCGCAACCACTCCCCATCCGGCAGTGCGGCCGCGGTCGCCGACTCGTTGTTCACATATCCGGTAGTCACCCGATTGGACCGGACCTGCAGCCTCCCGATCCGCAGCTCGGGCAGGACCTCGTCGTTCTCATCGACGACTCGGATCGACGCGCCCGGTGCCGGGGAGCCGACCGCGACGAAGGTCAGGCAGTCCGACTCCGGCCCCGCCGGCACCAGGACGCTGTCCAGCGAGGACTTGAGCACCCGGACCACGCTGCCCTCGTCAGTCAGCCGGCCGAAGGTGATGGCGGTCGTCGTCTCGGCCATGCCCCACGCCGGCCGGAGGCAGGCACGATCCAAACCCGATCCAGCAGTCGCCGCGAAGAACCGGTCGAGGACCGGCAGCACGATCTGCTCGCCGCCGCACACGAGCGACCGCACACTGCTCAGGTCGAGGGACGCACCAACGGGCAGTGCATCAGCAACCAGTTGCAGCCCGAACGTGGGCGACCAGGTGTGCTGTACCTCGTACCGATCGACCTCCTGCAACCAGAGCAGCGGATTCGCGAGTACGTCGTTAGTCGGCAAGTGCACGCCGGTTGCTCCAGCGAACACGGGCAGCACGTGGTACAGCAGCAACGCGCCACTGTGGTCCACCGGCAGCCAGTTGAGCATGGTCTCGCCCGGCCGAAGGTCGAGTAGCAGCCGCGACCCGGCGGCGAACTCAGCGAGCGCCTGGTGCGTGAGCGCGGCAGCCTTTGGTGCGCCGGTGCTCCCCGAAGACAGCATCACGACGGCCACCTCGGCCGGGTCCGGCTGATACAGCTCCGCGGCCGGTTCCAACCGGGCGAGATCCTCGATCGCCACCGCCGGCAGGTCGAGGTGGGCGCGATCGGTCAGGATCAGCGGGGAATCGAGCAGCCCCCATGTGTGCCGCAGCCGCTCCTCCGCGGCCGCGTCGGAGATGACGGCCGGCCGCATCCCACCCAGCAGGCAGGCCCAGAACGCCGGGAAGAAGGCATCCAGCGCAAGCCCGTGCAGGATCACGTGGTGCCCGCTCACGGCTTCGCGCGTACGGAGGCCGGTCAGGATCCGGCGCGCCCGGTCGAGCAGCTCCGGATAGGTCAGCAGTCCCGCGGGCGTCCGTACTCCGGCCGAGGGGAACTCGGCGGCTGCCCGGAGCAGCGCCTGGACCGCGTCCGGCGAGTCAGCCGCGGTCGGCGCCGGCTGGGGACCGTGGATCATCGACGTTCTCGGCATGATGCCTCCTCGAAAGCGACAGAAAGACCAGTACGCCGACCACCGCGACGCCGTGCAGCCCGGCGACCACCGGCAGCGGCGGCAGCACGTCGAGCAGGCCGCCGGCGAGCAGCATCCCGCCGGCGAAAGCAGAGTTCTCCACGCTTGCGGACAAGCCGAAGACCCGGGTCCGCTGGTGCTCGGGCCGGGTCTGCAGCGTGGACAGGTAGCCGATCTCGCTCACGCCGTCGGCGATCCCGGCGAGCAATGAGACGGCGATCAGACCGGCCGCGGGCAGGCCGGTGAAAGCGAGTACGAACGACACCGACATGGCACAGGTCGCGACGGCGAACGCCCGATGGTCGAGCTGTTTCAGGAACCGGCTGACAAGCTGGTGAGCGCTCACGCTGCCGATCGCCCAGGCGGTCAGGAACTGAGTGCTGACCGCGGCGGGGTTGTCCGGCGCGGTCAGGGTGGCGTAGATCGGGAGCGCGACGTTGTGGCCGGCCGAGGCGAGCGCGTCGATCCCGCGCACCGCGATCATCCCGGCGATCAACGCCGGCAGGTACTGCCACGGCCACTGGCGCGCGTGCCCGCTCCGGCCTGACCTCGGTGAGCTGGGCGCTGCCTGCGCGGTTGGCGAGGGCCAAATCACGAAGGCCTGCGCCGTCGCCGAGACCAGGAACGATGCGGCGTTCAGCAGGAAGGCCGCGCTGTACCCGCCGAGGTCGATCACCAGCGCAGCCGTGCCGAATCCCAGCACACTGGCCAGCGACCGTGCCGTCACCAGGCGACCGTTCGCCCGGGTCCGCTGATCCGCACCGACCAGGTCCGGGATCCCACTGCGCAGCGCGACGACCACCGTCGTGTTGCAGACCCCAAGTACCAGCGCGACCAGGACAAGCACGGCCAGACTCGGCGCCAGGACCAGCACCACCATCACCGCCGCCTGCAGCAGATCGAGTCCGATCAGCAGCGGCCGACGCCGTACCCGGCTCAGCACCAGGCCGGACACCAGTCCGGCCACGAACCCGGCTCCGAGCCGGATCGCCATCACCGCACCCGTGGCCCACGTGCTCTGCGTCCAGTGGTAGCTGAACAGCCCGAGCGCGACCAGGTTCAGGTAGTTCCCGTACGACGAGACCGCGTAGCCGCTCAGCAGCAGCCAGAGTGCGCGCGCAGGCGGCATCCCCGGCTCCCTCCTGCCCGGGTTGGGCGGTCACCCGGGTGGCTGGAAGCTTAGGCACATTCCGGTCAGGTGGCTACGAATAGCGGTGAGTCCTCGATACTGGGGCGATGCAGAACTGGATCGCCACGCCTGTGACCGACAGACTGCTCCGTGGCGCGCTGGAGCTGGAGCAGACCAAGGGCGGCGTGCTGCCGCACCGCTTGCCGGCCTGGGCTCGAGCGCAGTACGACGACCCGCAGCTGGAGATGGTGGAGTCGCAGCCGTCTGGGATCCGGGTGGTGTTTCAAACGCGCGCTACGGCGATCGAGCTGGACACGCTGCCCACCAAGCGCGTCTACACGGGCGCGCCGCGCACGCCAGACGGGGTGTACGACGTGCTCGTCGACGGCGAGCTGGTCGACCAGCCGACCGTGCCGAGCGGGAACGTGCTGACCATCGACCTGACCACCGGGGCCACCGACACGCAACCCGGTGAAGCGGGCACGGTCCGCGTCACCGGGCTGAGCGGCGAGCTGAAGACCGTGGAGATCTGGCTGCCGCACACCGAGACCACCGAACTCGTTGCCCTGCGCACCAATGCGCCGGTCGAACCCGCCCCGCCCACCGGCCGCCGCACCTGGCTGCACCACGGGAGCTCGATCAGCCACGGTTCGAACGCGACCAGCCCGACCGGCACCTGGGCCGCCCGCGCCGCTTCGCTGGCCGGCCTCGAGCTGACCAACCTGGGCTTCGGAGGCAGCGCCCTGCTCCAGCCGTTCGTGGCCCGCACCATGCGCGACACTCCCGCCGACCTGATCAGCGTCAAGCTGGGCATCAACGTGGTGAACGCCGACGTGATGCGCCGCCGCGCGTTCGGCCCCGCCGTACACGGCTTCCTGGACACCATTCGCGACGGCCACCCGACCACCCCGCTCCTGGTCGTCTCCCCCATCCTCTGCCCGATGCACGAGGACACCCCCGGCCCGACCATGTGGGACCTGGAAGCGCTGAGCCGGGGCGAGCTGCGGTTCCAGGCCACCGGCGACCCGGCCGACGTACCCATGGGCAAGCTGACGCTCGGCGTGATCCGGGAGGAGCTGGCCCGGATCGTCGCGCAACGGTCCGCCGACGACCCGAACCTGCACTACCTCGACGGCCGCGAGCTGTACGGCGAGGCCGACAACGCCGAGCTCCCCCTGCCCGACGACCTGCACCCCGACGGCCCCACCCACCAGCGGATGGCCGAACGCTTCGCCAAGCTCGCCTTCAACTAGCTTCGAAGGTCAGGCGGCGGATCAGGTCGAAGCGGATGAGGAACTTGCTCATCGGTGTCATCCCGAACGGGACCGTCCCGGCACCCGCGACCTCCTGACGCTTCCGCAACCAGGCCTGCACGCGCTCGCGCTCAACAGTCAGCTCGACCGGATCGAGCGCGGCGAGGGCACTGAGCAGCGTGGCCGGCGGGCTCGCGGGCAATCCGGCCGACACCTGGGCGAGCCGGCTGGCGAGGTACGGCGTACCTTCGTGCAGCGCAGCCATGAAACACGTGGCCATCCGCTCGGTCGGCTGGTCGCCGTCCGCCGACAGCGGTGGTGCCATCGCAAGCAGCAACTGGCAGATGTTCACGAAGCGCTTGACCCGGCGCGGGGTCCCGCCCATCAGCGGCGCGAGCGACTCGACGAAGGCGAGCTCGTCCACGGTCAGCGCGAGCGGCCTGGCATCGAGATCGAGCCAGTTGCCGAAGTCCGTGAGCATCGCGCGCACCAGCTCTTCCTCGCGCTTGCCGACCTTCAGGGTGCTCATCCGACCGCGGCCGGGATCGGTCGGCTGTGCTGCCACCGACGGCAACAGCAGGCCGCGCAACAGGCGCCGCCGGGCGTCGTCGTCGAGCGTCTCCACCCAGAACGGAATCTGGAAGATCTTCTCCACGTAGTCCATCGCCTTCGGCTGGTCCCCGGCCTCCCCGAGCCTCGCGTCGAGCGCGGGCAGCGCTTCGTGCAGCGCCGACCTGAGCCATCGGGTGTCCACCGCGACAACCACGACGAACAGCGGGAACGAGAGCAACAGGTGCACCGCCTCGAGCACCTCGACCACCTTCTTGGGCGGGCACCGGTCCAGGTCGTCGATGTACAGCACGATCCGGTTCGGCGGGCCACCCACGGCCCGTGACGTCTCCTTGTTGAAGTCGGCCGTCAGGTCGGCGAGATCCTGCAGGTCCTCATGGACCTTGCTGATCAGGCCGAGCTGACTGCGGTAGTCGTCGCTCGCCTTGCGATCGGCCAGGAACTCCACGTACGTGTTCCCGACCGTGAGGGCGTCGCTCTTCCGCTTCAGCTCCGCCTGCTCGTCGCGGGCCTTTCCCGCGACCGTCTCCGCCTCGGTCAACTTGGTCCGGGTCGTGTCGAGGTGCTCGTTGGCCGCAGCCAGGCTCGTCCTGACCTCGCTGACAGCCGCTGTGAGCTGTGCGTCGATCTTCGCCTCGGCTTCCGCCAACGCTTCCTGCTGGCTCGCGGCGAAGCTTGCCGCCGCCTTCAGCGCGAGTGCCGCCAACGGGATCAGCGGTGCGAGGCTGGCCACCACACTCGTGATCGGTGGAGCCGACAGCAGGTCCATCACCAGGGCCACAGCCGGTACGGCGATCGCCGCCAGCGCCACGTAGACGATTCGCTTGACCGTCCAGAACCGCTGCTGCAGCCATGGACTGGTTCGAGTCGCCACCGTGGCACGCCGTACCTCTGCCACCGCGTCAGCGACTTCGTCACCGAGCTCTTCCTTGCCAACGGCAACCGCCGTCTGGACCAGCGCGGCCCGGGCGCCGGCCTCGAGCTCACCGGAGATCAGGCTGTCCCGGAGCTCGGAGGTCGTCCGCACCACCGCCTCGAGGTGTTCTTCCTTCTCCCGGACGACGCCGGCGGCCTTGGTCTCGGCGGCCTGCAAGGTCACCAGCGCCGCTTCCGCCTCGACGACGTCCTTCTGCTTGGCGTCCAGTTTCGCCAGGATCGCCTGCCGCCGCCGATCGGACAGCTTCTGCCGCGCCACCGGATCCAGCTCGTCGAAGATCTTGTCCAGCAGCGAGGCCCAGAGGTTGGTCTCGACGTACTCCCAGGCGTTGAACTCGATGTGCGCGACATTCGGCCAGACCGCGAGATTGGCCTGGTTGCTGGTCCCGGCCAAGCTGCTGAGCTGCTCGATCCGGTGCCGGATCTTCGCCATCAGGAAGCTCTTGCCGCTCCCCCACTGACCGAACAGCCCGATGGCCAGCGGCGGCACCAGGGTGCGGGACGAGATCAGGTAGGCGAACGCATCGGCCTCGGTGCTGATGTCGATGAAGTCGGCGGCCGGGTCGACCACGTCACTGCTGAACGCCGCCAGGCTGGCCGGCCGACGCGGAAAGTTCTCGGCCAGCCACTCACCCAGCTTCTTGCCCGCAACCTCCGTCTGCGGATCGAGATCCAGGAGGAACGTCCCGTACCGATCGGCAAGCACGTTCACCGAGAGACCGGACCGCTCCAGCGGGCGTTGCAGAGCTTGCCTGAAGACCGTCGACTCGGTCAGCAGCGCACCGACCACGTCGGCCAGGATCGTCGGCCGACTGCCGCCCGACAGCCGATCCGCCGTGGACAGGATCTGGCTGACCCGTTCATCCAGGCTCGCCGTGCTCTGCGTACCCACGGTTGCGGCCGCCTGCCGCAGGCTCTCCAACGTGACTTTCGGAAAGTCGTCAGGCAGCAGATCACGTGCAGTCAGCCCGAAGTACCCGATCAGCCGCCGCATCTCCCCGTCCGCATCAGGATGAGCCAGCAAGGTCCCCAGAAACACATCCGCCTCGCCCACCACCTGCCCCACCCCACGCAAAGCCGCCGAAGCCTCAGCCCACCGCAAAGCCTCCCCCACCGACCCCGACCACCCACCCGCCGCCTGTGCCATACCCCCACCCCCACACAGGACGATACGGTGCCGGACACCCCTAGCAGCAGCCCTCAACCGAGCCGATCCCTCCCACTCACCGCAGTCCCTCAAGCGAGTGCGCCGGCGTGGGCGGTCGGTCGCGCGCGTCAGCGCGCAGGATGCGGCGGCAGCCGCAGAAGGCGGGCGATAAGCCCGCAGGTCGCGGCGTCAGCCGCAAGGATGCACCGGCGATAAGCCGGGGGGTGGGCGGGAGCGGGCGTAGCAGGCGCGGTGAGGAGCGGAGCGTGGATGCGCCTGCGTAGCACGCGTGGGTAGAACTACTTCTTCTGATCCGGGTCGATTACTTCGCCTTGGATTACGTCGTCCGAGGTCGGGTTGGGGTGGGTCGGGCCGAAGCCTGAGCCTGGGGGGAAGCCGGTGAGGTTGACGCCGCCCAGTTGGGTGGTCAGGCGGCGGCTGAGGAAGCTGGACAGGCCTCGGCGGGCGAGGGGGCGGGTGAAGGGGAGGACGAAGAAGAAGCCGAAGATGTCGGTGACGAAACCGGGCGTGAGCAGCAGCGTGCCGCCGACCAGCACCAGGGCGGCGTCGGACAGTTCGCGGCCGGGCATCTTGCCGGTCTGCAGCGCGGTTTGCAGGGCGTTCCAGGCCCGCCGGCCTTCGCGCTTGATCAGCCAGGCGCCGAGCGCGCTCTCGACGAGCAGCAGGCCGACTGTCGGCCAGCCGCCGATCACCTGGCCGATCTGGATGATCACGTAGATCTCCAGGATCGGCACCACCAGCAGCGCCAGCGCCACGAACCACGGCATGTCCTACCCCTTCCTGAGGAAACTTCGGAGCTGACGTGCCCGGTGACCAACGCCCCACCGGCCGACCCGGGCCATCGCCTCGATCACGATCGCCCGCGACATCTTGGACTGACCACGTTCGCGCTCCACGAAGGTGATCGGCACCTCGACCACCCGGAAGCCGGACTTGATCGCCCGCCACGCCAGATCGACCTGGAAGCAGTAGCCCGCGGAGGCGACCTCGTCCAGTCCGATCCCCTCCAGTGTTGCGCGCCGGAACGCCCGATACCCACCTGTCGCGTCCTGGAGCGGCACTCCGAGCGCCAGCCGGGTGTAGATGTTGCCGCCCCGGCTGAGGATCTCGCGCGACTTCGGCCAGTTCTGCACCTCGCCGCCCTTCACGTACCGCGACCCCAGCACCAGGTCGGCCTCGCGCAGCGCGGTCAGCAGCCTGGGCAGCTGCTCGGGCTGGTGCGACCCGTCCGCGTCGTGCTCGACCAGGACGCCGTACTCCCGCTCGATGCCCCACCGGAAGCCGGCGATGTACGCCGCGCCGAGGCCTTCCTTGCCCTTGCGGTGCAGGACGTGCACGTGGTCGTCGTCGGCGGCAAGTTTGTCGGCGAGCTCACCGGTGCCGTCGGGCGAGTTGTCGTCGGCGACCAGGACGTCGGCCTCCGGTACGGCGTCGCGCAGCCGGCTCACGATCGGCTCGATGTTCTCGGCCTCGTTGTACGTCGGGATGATGACCAGGATCCTGCCGAGATCCGCGAAGGGGGTGGTGCTCACGCTGCTCCTGCCTCCCGGTGACGACTCTGTCCCGGGCTCAAAAAGGGGCCTGACTCAGGCCGGGACCTTTTCGCGGCTGCGCGTGGGCGCCGGCGGGGCGTCCGGGCCGTGGTCCGCCCGGCGGCGGCGAGCCACCAGCGCGAGGACCACACCCAGGATCCCCAGGCCGGTCAGGATCCACTGCGGCCAGCCGCCGAGTGTGGTGGCCAGCGTATGGGTATCGCGCACCGGAACCGAGGCGACATACACGTCCGGCACGAACTGTGACGACTTGTGCTCGACGGTGCCGTCCGGCTGGATCACGCCGGAGATGCCGCTGGTGGACGCGATCAGCACGGTCCGGCCGGTCTCGATCGCCCGCATCCGGGTGATCGCGAACTGCTGCTCGGGCTGCCCGGTGCCGCCGTACGTCGCGTTGTTCGTCTGGACGACCAGGATCTGGGCGCCGCCCTTCATCACGTCCTCGACCACGTCGTCGTACGCGACCTCGAAGCAGATCACGTCGCCGTAGGTGACGCCGTTGATCGGCAGCACCCCGGGCACCTTGCCGGGCGCGGTCTGCCGGCCGACCATCTCCAGCCGCTTGATGTAGGGCAGCAACTGCTCGCGGAACGGGATGTACTCACCGAACGGCACCGGGTGCCGCTTCGCGTAGATCTGTCCCGCGCCCTTGACCGGGTCCCACACCACGCCGGTGGTCTGCCGCTCGTTCGGCCCCGGTCCTTCGAGTACGGCGCCGACCAGGATCGGCACGTCGACGGCCTTGACCGCTTCCTCGATGTCGGCCTTCGTCTCGGCGTCCTTGAACGGGTCGATGTCGGTCGAGTTCTCCGGCCAGATGACGATGTCCGGCTTCTCCTCGGTGCCCGCTTCGACCCGCTTCTGCAGGTCGAGGGTCGCGTTCAGGTGGTTGCGGGTCACGGTCCGGGCGCGGCCGAGGAACTCCAGGCCCTTGCCCGGCACGTTGCCCTGCACCATCGCCGCGGTCACGACCTTGCCGTTGCCCTCGGTGGACAGGTTGATCAGCGCGCTGCCGCCGACGATCGCGACCCCGGCGACCAGCGCGACGGCCCGGAGCCTGAGCGTGCTCTTCGGCTTCAGCACGGCGTACACGAGGACGCCGAGCACCGCGATCGCGAAGCTCAGCCCCGGGATGCCGACCAGTGACGCCAGCTTGCCCAGCGGGGAGTCGGCGAACGCCCACGCCAGCCGGCCCCAGGGGAACCCGCCGAACGGGATCGAGGCGGTGGCGTACTCGGTCGCGACCCACAGGCAGGGGATCAGCACCGGCCACCACTTCAGCTTCAGCACCTGGGTCGCGAACGCCCCGAAGACCGCGTAGAAGAGGCCCTCGAGGATCGCCAGCGCGATCGCGGCGTCGCCGCCGATGACGCTGAGCCACGGCACCAGGACGAGGTAGTAGGTGATGCCGAACCCGGCGCCGATCAGGAAGCCGGCCTTGGCCGAGGCGCCGTTCAGCGCGGCCAGGAACAGCGGTACGGCGACGACCGTCAGCCAGGGGTAGTCGTGCGGTTCGAAGGCGAAGCCGAGCAGTGCGCCCGCGACCACGGCCACAGCGACCCGCGGCAGGACGCGTCCCAGAGCCTTCAACCGGTCCACGCGGTACCCCTTGTCCTCACTGTCCCCGGCGGACGCCGGTCGCACGACCGTACAACGTCCCGGACAAGCAAATGTATCCGGTCAGTAGCCGGTAGGCGGCGATCGCGCAAAGTGAGCACTGATCAGCGGAGTGCGAGGAAGTGAGAAGACCTCAGAAAAGAGGAAAGAGGCTCGGCGCGCCTTCGGACCAACCGTCGATGCGCTGGCTGCGAACCGTCCGGCTGTTGTCTACTGGCCGCCGAGCCTCTTCCACCTCTGCCCCGCGGGGGGCTAACCACCGGCGATCTCAGCCCCCGTCGACTCAAGCCTGGCACTGGCCTGGTCAGCGTCGCGGGATCATCCGGTGGCCGAACTTCGTGTGACCGTTGATAAAACGGGATATGACGACTCCCAAAACGATGCTCGCTGGCGGCGATGGTGTCAACCTCTCCAGCGGCTCCTTGAGGCCGTTGTAACACATTCGCCTGCCCGGTACGGATAAAACGAGAATCCCTCAGCGGAGTCACGTTACAGAGCCGTCTCGGCACTCCACGTGATCGTTACCCAGGGCAACTAACCGTCACCCGACCGGTACGACGACGGTCCCTTTTGCGCGCGTGATCACAAGCGGCTCGGCCAGCACCTCGGCCGCCGACTCCGACACGTCCGGCCGGCCCCGGCAGACCACCGAGGCGCTGAAGTCGAGCTCCCGGCTGCGGTTGCCGACCCGGCTGATCGTCGCCGTCACCTCGACCACGTCCCCGGCCCGCAGCGGCTGCAGGAACTGCACGTCGGAGTACGACGCGAACAGCCCCTCGTCGCCGTCAGCCTGGATGCACACCTCGGTCGCGACGTCACCGAACAGGCCGAGCACGTAGGCGCCGTCGACCAGGTTGCCGGCGTAGTGCGCGTGGCTGTACGGCACGTACCGCCGATGCGTGACACTCAACCCGATAGTTGCCTTCGACACCTATGCGCTCCTCTTGCCGGTCGTCTGCTTGCGTCGAGTCACGAGTGCGTCGACCAGGTAACTGGCCACCTCGCCAGGAGTGGTGCCGCGGCCGAACACCCGGTCCACCCCGAGCTCGCCGGCCATCTGCTCGGTGAAACGGGGGCCGCCGGCAACCAGCACCGGCCGGGCGTCCTCGGGATAGGCCTCGCGGAACGCGGCCGACATCTCCTTGGTGTTCAGCACGTGCGCCTCCCGCTGGGTGACCACCTGCGACACCAGGATCGCGTCCGCCTTCTCCGCCCGGGCCCGCCGGACCAGCTCCGGTACGGCGACCTGCGCGCCGAGGTTCACCACCTTCAGCTCGCGGTAGTACTCCAGGCCCTTCTCCCCCGCGAACCCCTTGATGTTCATGATCGCGTCGATGCCGACCGTGTGCGCGTCGGTGCCGATGCACGCGCCGACGATGGTCAGCCGGCGGCGCAGCGTCTTGCGGATCGCGAGGTTGACCTCCTTCGGCGACAGCAGCGGATAGTCGCGCTCGATCACCTCGACCTTGCTGGTGTCGACCAGGTGGTTCACCGGGCCGTACACGACGAAGAAGGTGAAGTCCGGCCCCATCGCCTTGGCGTGCACGACCAGCGCCGGGTCCATGCCCATCTTGTTCGCCAGCTGGACGGCGGCGCCCTCGGCCCGCTTGTCGTGCGGGATCGGCAACGTGAACGACATCTGCACCATGCCGTCGCCGGTGGTGTCGCCGTACGGCCGGATGATGCTCACTGGCCCTCCTCCAACAGCTCGATCGCCGGGTTGTAGTACTCCCCCGACTTGCGCGCGACCCCGTCCAGGCCGCGGCCGGCGTCGGAAGGGCGCTTCATCAGACCGAAGGTGCCGTCGCCGATCGCGTTCAGCAGGCCGTCGTCGACGATCTCCTCCAGCAGCTCGACCGACTCGGCGAGCACCTGGCGGGCGCGGGAGGCGATGAAGCCGTTCGGCTCCGGCCGGAAGTCCTCGTGAAGGTTGCCCGCGGCACCCAGAACGTAGCGGACGTTCTGCAGGGCGAGGTCGCGGTCGGAGATCCACGGCGTCACCACCGCCTCGGTCATCATGCCGACCAGCAGGATTCCCTGACCGGTCATCGCGCCGACCAGGTTGAAGAACCCGTCCAGCAGGTAGCCGCGGAACACGTCGCCGGTCATGTGCCGGGTCGGCGGCATCCACTTCAGCGGCGCGGCCGGGAACAGCTGCCGGGCCAGCATCGCGTGCGCCAGCTCGAGCCGGAACGAGTCCGGCAGGTCCGGGTTGATCTCGAACGCGTGCCCGAGGCCGAGCTGCCAGTCCTCCAGCCCGGCCTCCTTGGCGAAGTACTCGTTCAGCAGCTGCGACACGGTCACCGTGTGCGCGGCCTCGACCGCGTCCGCGGTGGTCAGGTAGTTGTCCTCGCCGGTGTTGATGATGATCCCGGCGCGGGCGTGGATCTGCCGGCTGAACCGCTGGTCGACGAAGGTGCGGATCGGGTTGATGTCGCGGAACAGGATCCCGTACATCGAGTCGTTCAGCATCATGTCCAGCCGCTCGAGCCCGGCCAGCGTCGCGATCTCCGGCATGCACAGCCCGGACGCGTAGTTGGTCAGCCGGACGTATCTCCCCAGCTCCCGAGAGGACTCGTCCAACGCGGCCCGCATCAGCCGGAAGTTCTCCTGCGTCGCGTAGGTCCCGGCGAACCCTTCACGCGTCGCGCCTTCCGGCACGTAGTCGAGCAGCGACTGCCCGGTCGACCGGATCACCGCGATGATGTCCGCGCCCTCGCGCGCGGCCGCCTGCGCCTGCGGGATGTCCTCGTAGATGTCGCCGGTGGCAACGATCAGGTAGATCCACGGCCGCTGCTCCGGGTCCCCGTGCCGCTTGATCAGCCGGTCCCGTTCCCGCCGCCGCGCGTCGATCCGCTTCAGCCCGGCGGCCGCCGCCTTCCGTGCCGCGGACCGCGCCCGTACGGCGTCTCGTCCCTCAGGCAACCGGAACGTCACGGACCCCGAGGCGGCCTTCTGCGCAAGGACGCTGAGGTCCTCGGCATCGCCGCGAGCCAGCGCATCCCACACCGGCAGCGCGAGACCGTGCTCGAGCCCGACGTCCGCGCGGACCGTGTCCGCGAGCCGGTTGACCCACGGGATGCCTTCGGAGTCCGCGCCGGTCAGCCCGGCCAGCCGCAGGACCGCCCGCTCGACCGACACCGTGGTGTGCTGCCGCGCCAGGTTGACGATCGGCCGCCCGGCCTTGCGCGCCAGGCTGCGCGCCTTCCGGACGGTGACCGGATCCAGGTCGAGCTTCTTCACTGTGACCACTTCTGGGACCATCCCTCGGCTTCGTAGACGACACGGCCACCGACGACCGTCCGCAAGCAGGTAGGTATTCCGGCCGTCAGGTCCGGGAGCACCGGCACGCCGGCCCGCGGGTCCGTCGACCAGGCCGCGACGCGCGAGTCGGGTGTCTGGACGACCAGCTCCGCATCGCTCTCCCAGATCGCGTACGTCGCCGCGGTGCTGGGCGCGAGGACGCCGGCATCATCGATTCCCGCCGCCCGCCAGCCACCACGGGTGTGCGCTTGGAACGCGGCCCGCACGGTGATCCGCTCCCCCTGCTCGTGGTGGAACGCGGCCGCCCGCACGGCCTCCCAGCCGCCGAGCTCGGTCACCGGCGAGTCGGAGCCGAAGGCAAGGACCACGCCGGCGCGGGCCAGCGACCCGAACGGGTTCATGCCCTGCCACCGGTCCCCCACGCGCTCGGCGTACATGTCGTCCGGCCCACCCCAGAGCGCGTCGAACATCGGCTGCACGCTGGCCACGACACCACAGCGCGCCAGCGTCGCGATCACGTCCGCGCTGGGCATCTCGACGTGCTCGAGCCGGTGCCGCGCGGCGACGAGGGCCTGAGCGCCCACCTTCTCCGCGGCGAGCTCGAAGCCGCGCGCAATGTTGTCGAGGGCCTGGTCGCCGATGCAGTGGAAGCCGGCCTGCACGTTCCGCTCGGTCGCCGCGATGACGTGCTCGGCGATCTCCTCGGCGGTCAGGTAGGCGTGGCCACGGTGGTCGGCGCGATCGGCGTACGACTCGCGGAGGGCCGCCGTCCGTGATCCGAGGGCGCCATCCGCGTTGAGGTCGCCGGCGAGACCGGCCAGGCCGTAGGTCTCGACGTGCTCGAAGGCGCCCGGCTCGCCCCAGTACAGGGTCGCCGACAGGCCGAGCTCGTCGGCCACCTCACGGATGATCGGCAGTTCCCACAGCGGTCCGATGTGCGGCGCCGCCATCTCGTGGAACGCCCCGATGCCACGGGACGCCATCGCGTGCAGCGCGGCCTTCACATCAGCACGCCGCTGGTCCGGCCCGATCAGCTCGCTCAGCGCGTCCCGTACGGCGTGATGCGCGTCCCGCTCCACTCGGCCGCTCACGTCGTACCCGGCTCCGGTTGCGGCCGGGACGAAGGCCGACGAGATCACCCCGGAGTGGCCGTCGACTCGGGAAATGTAGACGCGGCGACCGCCGGCCGCGCGGTCCAGCTCCTCCGCGGTCGGCGGGCGACCCTCGGGCCACTTGGTCTCGTCCCAGCCGGCGCCGTCGATCACCGCGTCGGCCGGCAGGTTGGCCGCGAACGCCGCGAGCTTGTCGAGTGCTTCGGCGAGGGACGCCGTACCCGCGAGGTCGAGGCCGGTCAGCAGCGCGCCGGTCTGGGCGGTGTGGACGTGGGCGTCGACGAAGGCCGGCGTGACCAGCTTGCCGTCGAGGTCGATCACCTCGTCCGCGCCGTCGGCGTACGACGAGGCGCCGGTGTCGTCACCGAGCCAGGTGACCACACCGTCGTCGAACGCGATCGCGGTCGCGTGCGGGTCGGCGGGAGAGTAGACGGAACCGTTCGTCAGAAGTGTGCGCACGGCTCAATCCTCCGCCAGCCTGCTTTCGAACAGTTCGCGGACACCCGGCTCAGTGCGCAACAGCTCCATCGCGTAGTCCGCATGCCCCGGCACGTACCCGTTGCCGACCAGCATGGTCACGTCCGCCGCCAGACCCTCCGCACCGAGCGCAGCGGCCGAGAACGACGTCGCCATCGAGAAGAAGATCACAGTGCCACCGGCCGCGGTCGCGAGCACGGCGCCGTGCTCGCACCCAGGTACGTCGACGCACACGACGGTGATGTCCGCCGGTCCCCCGGCCTGCTCGACCGCTTCGGCGAGAGCGACCGGGTCACGCGCGTCGGCCAGCGCGACCGTGTCGGCCAGACCTGCCGCGGTCAGTCGGTCCGACTCGTGCTGCAGCGGCACGATCCCGATCGTCCGGGCGGCGCCTGCATGCCGCGCTGCGGCCAGCGACAGCGACCCGCTTTTACCTGCGCCGCCAATTACTGACACGACAGGTTTTATGCCTTTGTCGACATACTGGCGGACCACACGGGCGGTCAGCGCCGGCGCGCCGCACACGTCCATGACCGCCAGCGACAGCTCCGGCTTCAGGTCGTCCGGGAGCTTCGCCACGATCGACCGGGCGAACAGAATCGCGTGCCCCCGGGCCGGCACCTGCTCGCTCTTGCCGTCCCAGCTCGCCAGGCCGTCGGTGATCTGCAGCGGCGTCAGCGTGAGTGAGACCAAGGTCGCAACGCGGTCGCCGGGCGCGACGCCGAGCGGCGACTCCGGGCCGACCTCCTCGACCACTCCGACGAGCATCCCGCCGGACCCGGTGACCGGGTTCTGCATCTTGCCGCGTGCCGCGACGATGTCGAGCACCGCCTGGCGGACCGCCGTACCGTCGCCGCCGTGCGCCTCGGCGAGCTGGCGGTAGGAGGCGGCGTCCAGGTTCAGCCGCTCGACCGCGATGCGGACCTCGTCCGGCCAGATCTCGGGACGAGCGTCGAGTTTCTCCGCCGCCTGCGGCAACACGCCGGACGGGGCGATCACACGGTGCAGTCCTACCGGGCTAGACGACACGGGGCCTCCTTCACGAGTCAGGCAAAATACTACTCAGATCGCGGTCTGACGAGAATTCTTGCGGCGTACTGTTGGATCTGAGGGAAGTTCTATCGCTATCCTCACACTAGACCGCATCGCCCCTGAAGCCCCGGAGGCCTCTGTGACCGACCTGATCAGCCCCGCTGTGCCGCCTTCGGGTGGCGCCGTACCGCAGCCGGACGACCTCGCCGGCCAGCCGTACGCGTACCGGCGAGCCGAGCTGGTGGAGCCGGACTGGACCCGCATCCCCGGGTGGAAGGACGTGACCGCCGAGGAGTGGCGGTCGGTGCAGTGGCAGCGCGCGCACTGCGTGAAGAACGTCAAGCAGTTGCGCGAGGTGATGGGCGACCTGCTCGAGGAGCGGCTCTACGACGACCTCGCCCGGGACCAGGCCGAGCGGGCGACGATGTCGATGCTGCTGCCGCCGCAGATGCTGAACACGATCGTCCCGCACGGCGCCGAGGACTACACCGATGCGTTCTACGCCGACCCGGTCCGCCGCTACATGCTTCCGGTGTTCAGTGACCGTCGTACCGACTGGCCGTCGCACCCGCACGCGACTCGGGACTCGCTGCACGAGCACGAGATGTGGGCCACGGAGGGGTTGACCCACCGCTACCCGACGAAGGTGCTGGCGGAGGTCTTGCCGACCTGCCCGCAGTACTGCGGTCACTGCACCCGGATGGACCTGGTCGGCAACTCCACGCCGGTCATCGACAAGCTGAAGTTCGTCGCCAAGCCGCAGGCCCGGCTCGACGCGATGCTCGACTACCTGCGCCGTACGCCGGGAGTCCGCGACGTCGTCGTGTCGGGTGGCGACGTGGCCAACATGCCGTGGCCGCGGCTGGAGGCCTTCCTCAGCAGCCTGCTGGAGATCGAGAACATCCGCGACATCCGGCTCGCCACCAAGGCGCTGATGGGCATGCCGCAGCACTGGCTGTCGGACGACGTCCGGGCCGGTGTCGAGCGGGTCAGCCGGACCGCCCGCGAGCGCGGCGTGATGATGGCCATCCACACCCACGTGAACGCGGCGCAGTCGGTGACGCCGCTGGTGGCCGAGGCAACGAAGGCGATGTTCGAGGCCGGCATCCGGGACGTGCGCAACCAGGGTGTGCTGATGCGCGGCGTGAACGACTCGGTGCCACAGCTGCTCGACCTGTGCTTCGCGCTCCTCGATGGCGCGACGATCACGCCGTACTACTTCTACATGTGCGACATGATCCCGTTCTCCGAGCACTGGCGGGTCTCGGTGCGCGACGCGCAGCACCTGCAGCACGGCATGCTCGGCTACCTGCCCGGCTTCGCCACCCCGCGCATCGTCTGCGACGTCCCGTACGTCGGCAAGCGCTGGGTGCACCAGCTGTCCGAGTACGACGAGGTCCGCGGCATCTCGTACTGGAAGAAGAACTACCGCACCGGGATCGAGCACCAGGACCCGGAGGCGCTGAACCGGACCTACGAGTACTACGACCCGATCGACACCCTGCCCGCCGCCGGCCAGGAGTGGTGGAAGCAGCACGCCGGCACCTCGCTGGCCGAGGCCGAGAAGCGCGCCGCCGCCTCCCGCCAGGCCGCCGAGTCCCAGAAGCTGCTGCAGATCAACTAACCCGATCCCGTCTTCGGTGCCACCAATGCAGGGGGTGGCACCGGAGGCGTTGCACCTTCCCGCGATCCCCGCTCCGGCGTCTAGGTCGGGGTGCCGATCAGGTCTGGCAGCTGGGCGAAGGAATTGATGCTTGGGCCGGTCCAGCTCGGGTCGCTGTCGGAGTGTTCGGTGGTGCGGATCGCGTGCATGCCGAGGGCCGCGGCTCCTGGGAGCTCCTTGTCGTTGCCGTCGCCGATGTAGACGCAGTCACCCGGCTCGACGTTGAGGGCGTCGCACGCTGCCAGGTAGATCTTGGGCTCCGGCTTCGCGGCGCCGACCTCGGCGGAGAAGGCTGTGGCCTCGAAGTACGGCGGGAGCGGGCTGTGGGACCACTGGAGCTGGGTCTCCGACGTGATGTTGCTGACCAGGCCGAGCCGCCAGCCGGCCGAGCGCAAAGTCTCCAACGCGGACAGCGTGCCGGCCGGAGCGGCGTTGAGCAGGCGCCGGGAGAGGTCGCGGCGCAGGGCCGTTGCGTCGAGCACCTGCTGGTCCGAGGGATCCGCCCCGGTGCGCCGGGCGATCACCCGGAGGGTGCTGGGCAGGTCGCCGTACGCGCCGGTGAAACGCTCGTACGACGTCGCCGCGAACTCCCGCGTGAAGGCCTCGGCATCCACGCCGAGCACCTCCGACATCGCCACGTTGACCACGTCGCGCTCGGCGTCCCCACTGGGCACGAGCGTGCTGAACAGGTCGACCAGTAGCGCCTTCACAGGGCCGGCGGACGGCGCTCGTACGGTGTGCTGAGGACGATCGTGGTCGTGGTGGACACGTTGGCGCGGGCGCGGATGACGGCCAGCAGGTTCTCCAGGGCGCCCGGTGAGGCGACCCGGACGACCAGGATGTAGCTGGAGTCGCCGGCCACCGAGTAGCAGGACTCGATCTCGCGGACCTCACGGAGCCGCTCGGGCGAGTCGTCCGGCTGGGAGGGGTCGATCGGCCGGATCGAGATCAGCGCGGTGAGCGGCAGGTCGAGGGCGGTGTGGTCGACCGTTGCCGCGTACCCCTGGATGATGCCGCGCTGCTCCAGCCGCTTGACCCGCTGGTGCACGGCCGAGGTGGACAGGCCGGTCGCCTTGCCCAGGTCGGTGAAGCTCATCCGGCCGTCGGTCGCCAGCAAGCCCACGATCTTGCGGTCAAGTTCCTCCACGCCCACGACATTACTGGAGCGACACCCCGGATCGCTTGCCTTCTCACGTCAGCGGTCCAGTGTCAGCACCACCCCGGCGTGGTCGGACGGCCACAGACCGGTGACCGCATCCTGGTCTCCGCTCTCGTCCCCGGTCACCTCGCCCGCGATCACCCGGACCTGCGTACCGGGGGCCGGTCGCGCGAAGATCATGTCGATCCGGTGGTCGAACGACGGTGGTGGCGGCTCGTCCACGGTCTCGTTCAGCCCGGACGTCCAGCCCTGGTTCGCCGGCCGCCAGGTCAGCCACAGATCGGTGAACCCACCCGGGCCGACGATGAAGTTGTACGGCCCGTTGTGCGGCGTACCGAGTGGATCGGTCGGTTTCACCGTGCTGTTCAGCGGATCGGAGTTGCAGTCACAGCCGATGATCGTGGTCCGGCCGCGGTCGCCCGCCGGGCCGGCCAGCAGCTCCATGGCCTGCGCCAGCGCGAGGTCTGAGCTGAACGCCTCCAAGTGGGTGTTCACGAAACGGAACGACCGGCCGGACCCGTGCGCCACGTCGACCCAGTTGTACCCACGGGTGAACGTCGCCGGCAAACCTGCCACCGTGAGGACCAGTTTCGCGTTGTACTGCCCGCCGCCGGAGTCCAGGACCCGCAGGTTGCTGCTGGCCCGCAGCAGCACCACATCCCGGATAGTGAGCCGCACGTCCCGCCCCTGGGTCGCCGTGCCGGTGAAGGGGTTGCCGACGAACGACGGCGCCTCGACGTCGGACTCCTCCTGCACGGCGACCGCCTTGTACGGAACACCTGCTTGGCGGAGGTCCTGCAGCAGGATCGCGAGGAAGTCGTAGTCCACCGTGGTCGCGTTCAGCGCGCCCGGGGTGCCGGCACCCGGCAGCTCCAGCGGACCGTGCCGCCAGAGCGCGACCTCCTGCAGACCGATCAGGTCCGGTTTCACCTCGGCGATCTCCGTCGCGAGCAGCTCGCTGCGGCGCGGGAAGTTCGTCCGGTCCACGATGGCACGGGTGACGTGGTTCGCGTTGCCGAGCGCGACGAACGCGGCGGCACCGGTCAGCCCGGCGGTCGCCCGGATCGGCCGCTGGATGTCGGCGCCCAGGTAGATGTTGCGGGTCATCACGGCGACCGGCTTGTCCGCGACAGCCTGTGCCGGCCCGGCCTGCAGGGGGACGGCCAGCAGCCCCAGGACCGTCGCCAGCCGCCACCACCACGATCGACTCATCTGGATCCCCTCCTCCGACTGACACCGATCCTTGGCGTACGACGCGCCCTTGGCAAGAACTCGGTCACGTCGCGGCCTGTCGGCGCGGCATGAAAGCATCACCCCATGGCTGAGACGGCGCAGCGCCTGATGCTGCTGGACACCGCGTCGCTGTACTTCCGCGCGTTCTTCGGCGTGCCGGACACGATGAAGGCCGCCGACGGGACGCCGACCAACGCGGTCCGCGGCCTGCTCGACTTCATCGCCCGGCTGACCGAGAACCACCGGCCGACCCACCTGGTCGCCTGCTGGGACGACAACTGGCGGCCGTCCTGGCGGGTCGCGCTGATCCCGTCGTACAAGGCGCAGCGGGTCGAGTTCGTCACCGCGAAGGGTGAGCAGGTCGAGGACGTGCCGGACCGGCTCGAGGTCCAGGTGCCCTACATCCGGGCCTGCCTGGAGGCGCTCGGGATCGCGGTCGTCGGCGCCGCGGACCACGAGGCGGACGACGTGATCGGCACGCTGTGCCACCAGGCGACCATGCCGGTGGACGTGGTCACCGGTGACCGCGACCTGTTCCAGCTGATCGACGACAGCCGCGGCATCCGCGTCGTCTACACCGCCGCGCGCGGCGTCGGCCGCGCCGATGTGTACGACGAGAAGGCGCTGCTCGCCAAGTACGAGATCCCCGCAAACCGGTACGCCGACTTCGCCACGCTCCGCGGCGACGCCTCGGACGGCCTGCCCGGTGTGAAGGGCGTCGGCGAGAAGACGGCCGCCTCGCTCGTCACGGCGTACGGCGACCTGGACGGCATCCGCGCGGCGGCGGCCGACCCGAGCACGCCGATGGCGCCGTCGGTGAAGCGGAAGATCCTGGACGCGAGCGACTACCTCGACGTCGCCACGAAGGTCGTCGCGGTGGCCAAGGACGCCCCGGTCGGGACGTTCGACGCGACCATCCCGCACGAGGTGAAGGACCCCGAGCGCTGGCTCGACCTCATCGAGCTCCTCGAGCTCGGCGGCAGCGCCCAGCGCGTGATGTCCGCCCTCAACCTGGGTCCCAAGGCGTGAGCACGCGCGAGCTCGCCGAGCGGTTCCGCGGCGAGATCGTCGAGCTGCGCCGCGCGCTCCACCAGGTCCCGGAGTACGACCTCGACCTGCCCAAGACGCAGCAGCTGGTCCTGAACGCGCTCGAGGGCCTGCCGCTCGAGATCACCCTCGGCAAGGAGCTGTCCTCGGTGACGGCCGTGCTGCGCGGCGGCCGTGGACCGGGCCCGGTCGTGCTGCTGCGCGGCGACATGGACGCGCTCCCGGTCACCGAGCGGACCGCCGTTCCGTACATCTCCCAGCACCCGGGGATGATGCATGCCTGCGGCCATGACCTGCACGTCGCCGGACTGGTCGGCGCGGCGAAGATCCTGTCCGCGCTGAAGGACGAGCTCCCCGGCGACGTGGTCTTCATGTTCCAGCCCGGTGAGGAGACCAGCGGCGGCGCGCCGATCATGATCCGCGAAGGCGTGCTCGACGCGGCCGGGCGGCGCGCGGACGCGGCCTACGGGCTGCATGTCGGGTCCGCCAACCAGCCGTTGGGGATGTGGAGCAGCAGACCCGGCCCGTTCATGGCCGCGGCCGACCAGCTGCACGTCCGCGTCGTCGGAGCGGGCACGCACGGCGCGACGCCGTACCGTGGCAAGGACCCGATTCCGGTGCTCTGCGAGATCGTCGGCGCCTTGCAGGCCATGGTGACGCGGCAGTTCGACGTGTTCGACCCGGTCGTGCTCACCGTCGGGCGGATCGCGGGCGGGACGAAGGAGAACATCATCCCGGACGACGCGTTCTTCGACGCGACGATCCGGACCTTCTCCGAGACGGCCCGGACGAAGATCCAGCAGGCCTCGACCCAGCTGGTCGAGGGACTGGCGGCGGCGCACGGGCTCACGGCCGAGGTGACCTACCAGCTCGGCTACCCGGTGACGGTCAACGACGCCGCGGAGTTCGAGTTCGCCCGGGCCACGATCGTGGACCTGTTCGGCGCCGACCGGTTCCGCGAGCGTCCCAATCCGCGCTGCGGCGCCGAGGACATGTCCTACGTCCTGCAGGAGGTTCCCGGCGTCTACCTCAACATCAGCGCCTGCCGCTCCGCCGACCCGGACGCCGCCGCCGACAACCACTCGCCGCTGGCCGACTTCGACGACTCGATCCTCCCGGACGCGTCCGCCCTGCTGGCCGAGCTGGCCGTTCGGCGTCTCGCCCGAAGCTGACGACAGCTAACCCGCCTTCGCGCGGGTCCAGGCCAGCGCGGACAGGCCGATGCCAAGCACAGTCGTCAGCGCCGCAGCCAGGTAGACCGCAGACAGCCCCGGTCCGGCGATCACGCGGCCGCCCAGCCAGCCGGCAAAGGCGGCCGCGACCTGGTACGCCGAAGCATTGACAGCAATCGCCAGCGTCGGAGCCGCGACCGCGGTGGCCAGGACCCGCGACTGCATACCCGGGATCACGGAGAAGCCGACAGCACCGGCGGCGAAGACCAGGACGCCGGTGAGCACCGCGTTCGGGCTTGCCCACAAGGCGACGAGCAGGGCCACCAGCAGGACCAACGCCACGAGCTGCGAGGCGAACAACGCGCGGTCCGCGAGGCGTCCGCCGACCAGGTTGCCGATGGTCGCGCCGACGCCGTACACCAGCAGCATCGGGGCGACTGCCGAGGTCGCGAACGAGCCGGGGCCGGTGAGCAGCGGGGCGAGGTAGGTGAACACCATCAGCAGGCCGATGTTCGCGACTGCTGTGATGGCGATCGCGAGGAGCAGGTCCCGGTCGCGGAAGACGGCGAACTCGCTCAACGCCCGGCTCCGCACCCCCGTCTCACTGGCCGGCACCAGCCACCTGACCAGCAACAGACCAGCTGCGCAGCACGCCGTGATCGCAGCGAAGGTGGCACGCCAGCCGAAGGCGTCACCGATCCACGTCCCGAGCGGCGCGCCGAGGATCATCGCCAGGTTCATGCCGAAGGCAAGCTTCGCGACCGTGGCGCCTTGTTTCTCCGGCGGGGCGGCGGAGACCGCGATCACGATCGCGTTGGCGAAGAAGGTCGAGGTGACCAGCGCTGTCACGACCCGCGCCGCGAACAGGACGCCGTACCCGGGAGCCAGCGCCGAGAGCAGGTTGCCGGCGACCGCGACAGCCAGCAGGGCGAGCACCAGCGGCTTGCGCGGCCGGCCCGCGGTGAGGGCCGTCAGCAACGGTCCGCCGACGATCATGCCGAGCGCGTACGCCGTCACGAGCAAGCCGGCGGCCGGGATCGACACCTCCAGGTCGTCGGCGACCGCGGGCAGGATGCCGGCCAGGACGAACTCGCCGGTGGTGACGCCGAAGACGCAGACCAGCAGCGCCGGCAGCGGGCCGCGCATCACAGCGCAGCGATGGTGCCGTCGACCACGTCGAGCAGTGCCTGCCGGTCGTCGGTGACCTTGGCCAGCACGCGCAGCCCGTAGTACGCGCTCTGGAACATCCGTGCGACCTGCGTGGGCGACCGGTCCGCCGACAGCTCGCCGGACTCCTGCCCGATCGTGATCAGGGCGACGAGCGCTTCCTCGAGATCCTTGAACTGCCGATGGACCAGCCCGGCGACGTCGCCCGTCCGGCCACTGGTCTCGGTCGCGGCATTGAGCGCGAGGCAGCCGCGCCGACCAGGATCGCTCAGGTCGACCTCGACCATGCTGAGCATCAGGCTCCGCAGCCGGTCGCGGACTGAGCCGTCGGTGGGCGCCAGCTCGTCCAGTTGCTGCGCTGCTCGGGTGGCGGCGTACCGCTTGATCGCCTGCTCGTAGATCGCGTGCTTGCTCGCGTAGGCGTTGTACAGACTCCCCCGCTGCAATCCCGTGCGCTCACAGAGGTCCTGAGTGGTGGTCGCTTCGTACCCCTTCTCCCAGAACACCTCCATCGCCGCGTCGAGGACGGCGCTGTCGCTGAACTTCCGAGGTCTGGCCACGACCTCACGCTAACGTGTTTTTGATCGTGCAGTCAAAAACCTAGCGACCCAGGCCGGCGTCGCGGGCGCGGATGATGGCTTCGGCGCGGTCGGCGACATGCAGCTTGGCGAAGATGTTCGACACGTTGTTGCGGACCGTTTTCGGCGACAGGTAGAGCTCGGCGGCGATCTGGGCGTTGGAGCGGCCGGCCGCGACCAGGGCGAGGATCTCGTGCTCGCGCGCGGTCAACTGCGGGAACGGACTGCCAGGCGTCGCGGCCGGGGCGGCCGAGAAGAACTCCGCGACCCGGCGGGCGATGGCCGGCCCGAAGATCGCCTCGCCCTGCGCCACCGCGGTGATCGCGCGGACGATCTCGGCCTGGTTCGCGCCCTTCAGCAGGTAGCCGCGGGCCCCGGCGCGCATCGCGGCGAACAGGGTCTGGTCCTCCTCGGCCATCGTGAGTACGACGATGCCGATGTGCGGACTGTCCGCGGTGATCGCCCGGGTCGCCTCGATCCCGTCCAGCCGTGGCATCTGCACGTCCATCACCACGACATCGGGCTGCAGTTCGCGCGCCCGGTCCACAGCCTCCACGCCGTCGGCCGCCGTACCGACGACCTCGACGCCGTCCAGCGAACCGAGCAACGCGGCCAGCCCGTCGCGGTAGACGGGATGGTCGTCGGCGAGCAGCACCCGCACCGGCTCAGCCACGAACAACCTCCGGTACGGCGTCCAGCGGCAAGGTCACCCGGACCACGGTGCCACCGCTGGCCGGACACGTGACACTGCAGACTCCCCCGAGCTCGGCGGCCCGTTCCCGCACCGACAGCATTCCCACGCCCGCCGTCACCTCCGCACCGATCCCGACTCCGTCATCACTCACCGACAACTCCAGCGCCGTCCCGTCGACCCGCAGCGCGATGTCGCACCGGCTCGCTTCGGCGTGCCTGGCAACGTTCGTCAACGCCTCCGACGCGATCCGGTACGCCGCGACCTCCACACCGGCCGGCAACGGGCCTAGCGCATCCGCGTCGACCGACACAGCCAGCCCACCCAGGCGGAAGCGCTCTGCCTGCTGCTCGATCGCCCGCACCAGCCCGAGCTCGTCCAGCGACGGCGGACGCAGGTCGTAGACGAGTCGCCGTACGTCGGCCAGCGCGGCAGCCACCTCGGTCGTCGCCTGGTCGAGCATCCGATCAGCCTCCTCCGGTGCGGACTTCGCCAGGTTCCGGGCGGTCTCGATCCGCAGCGCGACCGCACCGAGGCTCGGGCCCAGGCTGTCGTGCAGATCGCGACGCAGCCGGCGGCGCTCCTCCTCGCGGGCGGCGACCAGGCGGCTCCGGCCCTGCTGGAGCTCGGTGCTCAACTCGCTGGCCCGCGCGGCGGCCGCCGCCTGCCTGACCAGATCACCCAACAGCTGCTGGTCCCGCTCGGACAACGCCGTGCCGCCGCCGGGACAGAACACCAGGCGCCCGACCGGCTCACCGCGATAACCGACCGGCAGCGCGTGTGTCGGTCCAGAGGCTCGACCGTGCTCGACGATCGCGAGCCTGCCGCCAGACCGCTCGATCTCGACGCGCACGTACGGCAACCGGAACGCCTCGGCCACCGTGCGGGCGACCGCGCGGAGCTGCTCGTCCGGGTCAGCGGCGGATTCGAGTCGCTCGGCCAGGGTGGACATCGTGGCGTACGGGTCCTCGCGTGAGCCCCGGACGAGGCGCCGTACCCATCGCCAGAGCCGGCTTCGCAGCGGTGCGTAGACCACGGCAACGACCGCGATCGCGACCAGCGCGGCGTCCCGCTCGCCGAGCACTCCGCCGGCGACCGCGAACACGGCCAGGTCGACGCCGACCACGAGCACCGCGAGGACGCCGTACAGGAACGTCGCCGAGAGCAACCGATCCACGTCGTACAGGCGGTGCTTGGTGACCGCGACGACGATCGCGGCCGAGGTGAGCGCGATCGCCAGGCCGAACATGATCGCCGGGACGGCCGGCGGGTTCTCGAACGGGACGAGCAGCACGATCATGGCGACCAGCGCCGCCCACATCAGCCAGCGGATCTGCGCCCGCCGCTCCCGCGCCGCCGTCCGGTAGCGGTGCACGGTGACCGCGAACGGTACGACGAGGCTCACGAGCACAGCCGGGTAGGCGACCCGCAGCAGCGGCTCCCAGACGCCGTACGGCAGGTCGATGCTGAACGGGTCCAGCGACAGCCGGGTGATCTCAGGTGGCAGCGCTGCGTTGTGGTAGCGCTGCATGGCCTCCATCGGCACGACCAGCAGCAGGAGCGGCAGCAGCACGGTCAGCGCGAGGCTCACGATCGACAGCCAGCGCCAGAGCCGCGCGGTGGGCAGCCTGCCGTCCGGGAACAGCAGGATGAGCAACGGCAACCCGAGCAGCAGGAACGCACCGAGGCGGGAGTAGAACCAGTACGCCGCCGACGCGCCGGGCAGCCCTGGCGACGTGTAGATGGCGTACGTCGCCCAGCTCGAGGCGAACCCGTCGACGATCCAGAACAGGCCGGAGCCGGTCAGGATCCAGGCGATCGGGTGCCGCGGGAGGCGCTGCAGGAGCAGCAGGCCGGGCACGAGCTGCGCGAGCCCGGACAGGGCGGCGGTCCAGCCCTCGTCCAGCTCGGCCGCGGGCGGAGCGTCGGCGTTCCGGACGTCGAGCGCCACCGTGGCAGCGACCAGCAGGAGCGCGGCTGCCCCGAGTACAGCCGGCCCCCATCCCCTCCGTGCGTCCTCCCCCACCGCTGCATTGTCACCCAGAGTGTGTCCCGCCGTCGCGGGTCAGCTGTCCCGTCGCGACTCGGGACACCGCCGGGGACCCCAGGCCCTGCCGCCCGGGTCGGCCGGCCCCGAAGACTCGGTGCCAAGACAAACCTCAGGGGGAGGAACTGCAATGACTACCACGCCTGCCAGGGCTCGCACCGACGTAGCACTGACGCTGGATGGGAGCTTGGGCACGACAACCGGTCCGGCGGCACACACGATCCGGCGACTGGGTCTGGGACTGACCGCGGGGACGCTCACGTGGGCCGCGAGCATCTTCGCGTTCAGCACGGTGAACGACGGGGTGCCCGAGCGGATCGGGGACCTGACCGGGCTGGCGTTCCAGCTGGGTGTGTTCTGCCTGCTGGCGATCCAGTTCAGGACCCGGGCCACCGGGCTGTCCCGCGGGTCCGTCGTACTGCTGAAGGTCGAGGCGGTGATCCTCGGGATCGCCAGCGTCTGGTCGCTGCTCCACGGGGTGCTGCCGGAGCCGCACCAGGACGCGGCCTGGCTGGTGCCGCTGGACATCTGCTGGCCGCTGTCGATGCTCGGGATGGCCGTGATCG
This sequence comes from Kribbella sp. NPDC002412, assembly GCF_053592935.1. NCBI lineage: Bacteria > Bacillati > Actinomycetota > Actinomycetes > Propionibacteriales > Kribbellaceae > Kribbella > Kribbella sp. NPDC002412. The sequence continues at coordinate 18,042 of NZ_JBSFBL010000005.1, read as the reverse complement.
CGGTGAAGATCGCGTTCGCCGGCCGCTGGCGCGGCCTGCTGCGCTGGTGGCCGCTGGTCGCCGAGAGCTGGGCCGTCGTGACGGTCCCGTCGATGATCGTGTTCGGCGACCAGGCGTCGCGCTGGATCGGCGGCACGCACCTGCTGATCGGCTACGCAACCCTCGGCGTCCTGCTCGCCTCGAAGCCGCACCTCGTCGTACCGAAGTGAACCGAAAGGGGTGCCACCCGTCAAAGGTGGCACCCCCTTCAGCTGTCGTGATCTCAGACGCGGACTGCGCCGCCGGGTGGGCCGGTGACTGCGGGAGCTTCCTCGTCGACGTCGACGACCGCGCCGCTGAACTGAGCGTTGTAGAGCCGGGCGTAGGCACCGTTCGCCTCGAGGAGCTCCTGGTGATTGCCCTGCTCGACGATCGCGCCGTCCTCCATGACCAGGATCAGGTCGGCGTCGCGGATGGTCGACAGGCGGTGCGCGATCACGAAGCTCGTCCGGTCCGATCGCAGGGCGGCCATCGCCCGCTGCACCAGCACCTCGGTGCGGGTGTCGACCGAGCTCGTCGCCTCGTCCAGGATCAGCAGCTGCGGGTCGGCCAGGAACGCCCGGGCGATGGTGAGCAACTGCTTCTCACCGGCGCTGACGTTGCTGCCCTCCTCGTCGATCACCGTGTCGTACCCGTCCGGGAGGCTGTGCACGAACCGGTCGACGTACGTCGCCTTGGCGGCAGCGAGCATGTCCTCCTCGGTCGCGTTCAGGTTGCCGTACAGCAGGTTGTCCCGGATCGTGCCGCCGAACAGCCAGGTGTCCTGCAGCACCATGCCGATCCGCGACCGCAGGTCGTGCCGGGTCAGCTCGGTGATGTCGACGCCGTCCAGAGTGATCCGGCCGCCGTTGAGCTCGTAGAACCGCATGATCAGGTTGACCAGCGTGGTCTTGCCGGCCCCGGTCGGGCCGACGATCGCGACCGTCTGGCCGGGTTCGGCGACCAGGCTCAGGTCGGTGATCAGCGGCTTGTCCGGGTCGTACGAGAACGACACGTGCTCGAACTCGACCCGGCCGCGGGCGTCGGTGACCTTCTCCGGCGTCGCGTCGTCCGGCACCTGCTCCTTCGCGTCCAGCACCTCGAAGACCCGCTCGGCCGAGGCGACCCCGGACTGCAGCAGGTTCGCCATCGACGCCACCTGGGTGAGCGGCTGGGTGAACTGGCGCGAGTACTGGATGAACGCCTGCACGTCACCCAGCGACATCGTGCCGGAGGCGACCCGCAGACCGCCGACCACCGCGATCACCACGTAGTTCACGTTCCCGATGAACATCATCAGCGGCATGATCAGGCCGGAGATGAACTGCGCGCCGAACGCGGCCTGGTACAGCTCCTCGTTCTTCTTCGCGAAGTCCGCCTCGATCTCCTTCTGCCGGCCGAACACCTTCACCAGCTCGTGCCCGGTGAACGCCTCCTCGATCTGACCGTTCAGCGCGCCGGTGTGCCGCCACTGCGCCACGAACCGGGTCTGCGACCGTTTCGCGATCGCCGCGGTCACGATCATCGAGATCGGGATCGTGACGAGCGCGATCAGGGCCAGCAGCGGCGAGACCACGAACATCATCGTCACCACGCCGATCACGGTCAGCAGCGAGGTGAGCAGCTGGCTCAGCGTCTGCTGCAGGCTGGTCGAGATGTTGTCGATGTCGTTGGTCACCCGGCTCAGCAGCTCACCGCGCGGCGCGCCGTCGAAGTAGCTCAGCGGCAGCCGGTTGAGCTTGTCCTCCACCTCGGACCGCAGGTCGAAGATGGTGTGCTGGACGATGCCGTTCAGGATGTAGCCCTGCATCCAGGACAGCACGAACGACCCGGCGTACAGGCACAGCACCAGCAGCAGCACGTTGCGCAGGGCGTCGAAGTCGATGCCGACACCCGGGATCAGGTCGATCCCCTGCAGCAGGTCGGCGAGCCGGCCGTTGCCGGAGGCCCGGGTCTGCTCGATCACCTGCTCCTTGCTCACGCCGCTCGGCAGCCCCTTGCCGATCGCGCCGGCGAAGATGATGTCGGTCGCCCGGCCGAGGATCTTCGGGCCGAGCACCGACAGCGTGACGCTGCCGATCGCGAGCAGGATGACGCCGAACACCTGGGTCCGGTGCGGGCGCAGCCGCGCCAGCAGCCGCTTCGCCGACGGGAGGAAGTCCATCGACTTGTCCCCCGGGATCCCGCCGGGCGGCCCGAACGCCCGCCCGGTGGTCGGCCGCTCGGTCGCCTTGACCGTGGCCGGCCCCTGGCCGTTGGGCGACGGCGGCGGTGTCTTGTTCTCCTCGCTCATGCCGCCTCCTCCGCGGAACGCTGGGACTCGACGATCTCGACGTACGTCGGGCAACTCTCGAGCAACTCGTCATGCGTGCCCTTGCCGACGATCGCGCCGTCCTCGATCACCACGATCTGGTCGGCGTCGACGATCGTGGACACGCGTTGCGCCACGATCACCACGCAGGCGTCAGCGGTGATCGGTCGCAGCGCCGCCCGCAGCCGGGCGTCGGTGGCCAGGTCGAGCGCCGAGAACGAGTCGTCGAACAGGTAGATCTCCGGTTTGCGGACCAGCGCGCGGGCGATCGCGAGCCGCTGCCGCTGACCGCCGGACACGTTCGTGCCGCCCTGCGCGATCGGCGCGTCCAGCCCCTCCGGCATCGCCTCGACGAAGTCCTTGCCCTGGGCAATCTCCAGCGCGGCCCAGAGCTCCTCGTCGGTGGCGTCCGGATTGCCGTAGCGCAGGTTGCTGGCGACCGTCCCGGAGAACAGGTACGGGCGTTGTGGCACCAGGCCGATCCGCTCCCACAAGGCCTCCGGCTCGATGTCGCGGACATCGATTCCATCCACCAGCACCCGGCCCGCGGTCGCGTCGAACAACCGGGGAACCAGCGACAGCAGCGTCGTCTTGCCGGCGCCGGTGCTGCCGATGACCGCGGTCGTCTGGCCCGGCGAGGCGACGAAGCTGATGTCGCGCAGCACCGGCTCGGCCGCGCCCGGGTACTGGAACGAGGCGTTCTCGAACACCAGCTGCCCGCGGCCGGTGAAGGTGCGGATCGGGGTCACCGGCGGCCGCACCGAGGTCTCGGTGTCGAGCACCTCGCCGATCCGGTCCGCGCACACCGAAGCGCGCGGCACCATGATCATCACGAACGTCGCCATCATCACCGAGAACAGGATCTGGATCAGGTAGCTCAGGAACGCGGTCAGCGCGCCGACCTCCATCGACCCGTTCTCGACCCGGGAGGCGCCGAACCACAGCACCGCGATGCTGGACAGGTTCAGGATCAGCATCACCACCGGGAAGACCAGCGCCATCAGCCGGCCGGCCTTGATCGCGGTGTCGGTGAGGTTCTCGTTCGCCTCGCCGAACCGCTCCACCTCGTGCGGCTCGCGGACGAACGCGCGCACCACCCGGATCCCGGTGATCTGCTCGCGCAGCACCCGGTTCACGCCGTCGACGTTCTTCTGCATCCGGCGGAACTGCGGGACCATCCGGCTGGCGATGAAGCCGACCGACACCGCCAGCAACGGCACGGCCACCGCCACCAGCCAGGACAGGCCGACGTCCTCGCGGACCGCCATCACCACGCCGCCGACCATCGTGATCGGCGCCGCCACCAGCAGCGTGCAGGTGGTGACCACCAGCATCTGGATCTGGGTGACGTCGTTGGTGCTGCGGGAGATCAGCGTCGGCGCCCCGAACTGGTTCACCTCACGGGCGGAGAATTCCCCGACCCGGTGGAACACCGCGGCGCGCAGGTCCCGGCCCAGCAGGGCGGCGGTCTTCGCGCCGAAGTAGACGGCGAGCACCGTGCAGATGATCTGCACCAGGCTGACGCCGAGCATCCAGCCGCCGGTCTCCATGATGTAGCCGGTGTCGCCCTTGGCCACGCCGTTGTCGATGATGTCGGCGTTCAGGCTGGGCAGGTAGAGGGAGGCGATCGTCCCGATCAGCTGCAGGACGACCACCATGGTCAGGTTTCCCGCGTACGGCCGCAGCTGCGTACGCAAGATTCGCAATAACATCAGGCATCCCCAGAGTCGTTGGTGCGAGGACCGTCGAGGGCGAGCTCGGCGGCCTCACGGGCGGCCGGCCGGCCGCTGTCGCGCTGCCGGAGACCGTCGAGGGCGAAGTCGACGATCTCCTCGGCGGACAGCACCGTGCCGCCCGAAATCATTGGGTGGGTGGCCGAGAAGGTGATCAGCCCGATCCGGCGGACCACCTCCTCGGGCGGGAAGCGCAACTGGTCCGCGTCCGGCCGGAGCAGGTCGGCGAAGGCCAGGTTGGCCAGGTCGGACTGCCGCTTGCGGCGAGCCTCGTCGAACGCCGTGCTCTTGAAGTCCGGCGGGCGCCGCATCCGCAGCGCGAACATCAGCTTGAAGACACCGCGCAGCCGGTTCTGGCCGATCTCGACGGCGGCGACCATCCGCTCCCGCAGCGGCAGCGAGCGGTCGACCTGCTCCAGCGCGGTGATCAGGTCGGAGCTGTCGAACGCGGTCGCCATCGCGGCATCGATGAGCGCGTCCTTGCTGCCGAAGGCGCGGAAGATCGTGCCTTCGGCGATCCCGGCCGCCTCGGCGATCTGCTTGGTGCTCACGTCCAGGCCGAACTCCTCGAGCAGCGGCAGCGCGGCCTTGACGATGGCCGCGCGTCGCTCGTCCGGTGGCAGGGGCGTCGCTCGTGGTGTCACGCGTTCGAGGCTAACTGAGTGAGTACTCACTCACAACTACGATTCACCCTTTCGGGCCAGACCGGTTCGCCACCAGCGCGGACACGCCGTCCAGGAGCCTGGCGAGACCGTATTCGAACGCATGATCGGAGTCGTACGGGGCCTCGAACTCATTCCCGACCGCGGTCCCGACCCGCGACGCGAGCGGGAACTTCTGCGCGTCGCCGATCTTGTCCAGGTGCGGGACGTGCGCCAGCCACCACTCCTTGTCGGTCATCCCCGAGCGCTGGATCACCTGCCGCGCCTCCACAGCCGTCCGTACGGCGCCGTGCACGTACCCGTTGACCAGCGCGACCGTGTCGTCCATCTCGATGTCGGTCAGGCCGATCCCCTCGACGGCGGACAGCTCGTACTCGTACTTCGCCATCACCTGCGGGCCGAGCGGCGGCCGGCTGATCGCGACCTGGAGCAGCCACGGGTGGCGCAGGTACAGCTCGCGGTTCGCCCGGGCGACCTCGTCGAGCTTGGCCCGCCAGTCCCCGTCCACGGTGCGTCGCGGCAGTTCGCCGTACACGGTGTCGAGCATGACGTCGAGGAGCTCGGCCTTGCCCGGGAAGTAGCGGTACAGCGTCATCGCGCCGACGCCGAGCTCGTCGGCGACCCGGCGCATCGACATGCCGCCGATCCCCTCGGCGTCGGCGATCCGCAGCGCGGCCTCGACGATGCCCTCGACGGTCAGCGCCGGCTTGGGTCCGCGGGTCGGCTGCGGGCGGCGGCGCCAGAGCAGCTCCAGGCTCTTCGCGGGGTCGCCGCTGCCGCTGTACTCGGTATTCATGTGCGCGATTCCGTCGGGGTGGCTAGAGTGGACCGGTTACTTCGTACAGTGTACTCAGTTAGGACCTGGTTTGACCTCAAGAATTGTTGAGGTTCTAGCGTCGGAAACTGTCGGTGGTCCGCGGGATCATCGGCCCTTCCTGGACAACCGAGCTGCCGGAGTGTCGCCGTGAGTATGGAAATGACCGCGTGGACGTCGATGTACCACGCGATGCACCGACAGGACGAGAAGCGGCCCTTCTCGCGCGCGACGCTGAAACGGATCCTCGCGTTCGCGCGGCCGCACCGGCGCGCCCTGGTCCTCTTCCTTCTGCTGAGCGTCGGCGCCGCGATCCTCGCCGTCGCCACGCCGGTGCTGGCCGGGCAGGTGGTCGACGCGATCGTCGGCGGGAAGGCGATCAGCACGGTGCTGTGGCTCGCCGTCCTGATCGCGATCATCGCCGTCGCCGAGGCCGGGCTGGGCCTGCTGACCCGCTGGCTGTCGGCGCGGATCGGCGAGGGGCTGATCCTCGACCTGCGGACGGCGGTGTTCGACCACATCCAGCGGATGCCGATCGCCTTCTTCACCCGCACGCGGACGGGCGCGCTGGTGTCGCGGCTCAACAACGACGTGATCGGCGCGCAGCGTGCGTTCAGCGACACGCTCTCGGGTGTGGTCAGCAACCTCGTGATGCTGGTGCTGACGCTGGTCGTGATGCTGCGGGTGTCGTGGCAGATCACGCTGCTCGCGCTGGTGATCCTGCCGATCTTCGTCATCCCGGCACGCCGGATCGGGAACCGGCTGGCCGCGCTGGAGCGTGAAGCGGCGAACTACAACGCCACGATGAGCACGCAGATGACCGAGCGGTTCTCGGCACCGGGCGCCACGCTGGTCAAGCTGTTCGGCCGGCCGGCGCGGGAGTCGGCGGAGTTCGCGATCAGGGCGCGGCGGGTGCGGGACATCGGCGTGCGGACGGCGATGGTGCAGTGGGTGTTCGTGACCTCGCTGACGCTGGTGTCGGCGCTCGCGCTGGCCGTGGTCTACGGGCTGGGCGGGTTCTACGCGTTGCGCGACCAGCTCGACGCGGGCGCCGTGGTGTCGATGGCACTGCTCCTGACCCGGTTGTACTCGCCGCTGACCGCGCTGGCGAGTGCCCGGCTCGAGGTGATGACCGCGCTGGTCAGCTTCGAGCGGGTCTTCGAGGTGCTCGACCTGGAGCCGCTGATCAAGGACAAGCCGGACGCCGGGAAGGTGCCTTCGGGTCCGGTGGCGGTCGAGTTCTCGCACGTACACTTCGCGTACCCGTCGGCGGACAAGGTCTCGCTGGCGTCGCTCGAGGAGGTCGCGAAGCTCGACACCCGCGGCGGGGTCGAGGTGCTGCACGACGTGTCGTTCCGCGCCGAGCCGGGTCAGATGGTCGCGCTCGTCGGCTCGTCCGGCGCCGGCAAGTCGACGATCGCCCAGCTCATTCCGCGCCTGTACGACGTGGACTCCGGGTCGGTGAAGCTGGCGGGCGTCGACGTACGGGACGTGAGCGCGGAGTCGTTGCGGGACACGCTCGGCATGGTGACGCAGGACGGGCACCTGTTCCACGACAGCATCCGGGAGAACCTGCTGCTCGCGCGGCCGGAGGCTGCGGAGGACGAGCTGTGGGATGCGTTGACGCGGGCGCGGTTGGGTGAGCTGATCAGGTCGTTGCCGGATCAGCTGGACACGGTGGTCGGCGAGCGCGGGTACCGGCTGTCCGGTGGTGAGCGGCAGCGGTTGACGATCGCCCGGCTCCTGCTGGCGCAGCCGCGGGTTGTGATTCTCGACGAGGCGACCGCGGCGCTGGACTCGACCAACGAGGCTGCTGTGCAGGCGGCGCTCACCGAGGCGCTGGAAGGCCGGACCGCGGTGGTCATCGCGCACCGGCTGTCGACGATCCGGGCCGCGGACCAGATCCTCGTGATCGAGGCCGGGCGGATCGTCGAGCAGGGCACGCACACGGAGCTGCTGGCCGCGGGCGGTCGGTACGAAGAGCTGTACCGCACGCAGTTCGACCAGCCGGGCGCCGGTCCCACCGACGCGGAGGTGCTCAAGGTCTGAGGTATGGCGAGATCCGGTGCCAGGGTGTTGTGAGCTAGGAGGGTGTTGGGGTTGGCGGTAGCGGGGCAGCAGGAGCTGGCGGGTTGTGCGGTGGTCTTCAAACCTGCCGACCCACCACGAGAAGGCCGAGTGTGCTTCTGGGACCCGGACGGCGGTGATCTCCCCCTCGGCGTCGGCGAGCAGACCCACCTCCAACTGGTCGTCGACTCCGAGTTGCGCTCGGTCCGCGCGATCGAGCTCCCGGTCGCCGAGGCGGTGCCGTTGCTCGGCCGTGCCCGGCAGACACCCGGCGCACACTCCTCAGCAACCTTCTGGGGCGCCGCGTCCCTGGCCGCCCTCCAACTGGTCGCCCGCGGCAAACTGCTCCCCGGCGTCTCCCCCGCCGGCCACGACGCCTGGCGAGTAGGCCCCCTGGACACCACAGACATCAACCGAGTCCTCTCGTTGGCCGAGGCAATGCCCCCAACCGCCCGAGCCCTCCCCCTGGTAACAGTTGGGCAGCCGCGGCTGCCGGTGGCTGAGGATTTGGTGCGGAGCTTCCTCGACGCCGTCGCGGATGGGATGCCTCGGTCGCCTGCTGCTGCGAGGGCTCACCGGACTGACCTTTTCACCAGCACGAGACCCCAGCGGGTTGAGCGGTTGCGGGGGTGGGCTGATGAAGTGGCGGTGGGGCTGGACAGTGGGGTCCGGATCTCGTTGCGGGTCGAGTTGCCGGAGACGATGGCGTTTCGGGCGGTTGTGCAACTGCACAGCTTGCAGGATCCGACGTTGGTGCGGGATGCGGATGACGTCTGGGCGCAGGACGTGGCCGGGTTCGGGCCGCGGGCTCGGATCGACGCGACGCTGGCGATTCGGCGGGCCGGGCGGGTGTGGGCGCCGTTGGGCCGGCTGCTGGAGTCCGCCGTACCGGATCGGATGGAGTTGTCCGACGAAGAGGTCGCCGACCTGCTCGCGGGCGGTGCTCAGCGGCTGGCCGCGGCTGGCGTCGACCTGCATTGGCCGCGCAGTCTCGGCCGGGCGCTCACCGCACGCGCGGCGATCACGTCGTCGGACGGCCCACCGAGCGACCTGCCGAGCTTCTTCGGCGGCGACGCGACCCTCGACTTCAGCTGGCAGGTTGCGCTCGGCAACGATCCGCTGACCGAGGCCGAGATGGACCAGCTCGCCGAGGCGACCCGCCCGGTGGTCCGGTTGCGCGACCAGTGGATGCTGATCGACCCCGACCTGGCCAGTAAGGCTCGCGAGCGCATCCTCAAACCGGTCACGGCGATCGACGCCCTGAGCGCCGCGCTCACCGGAAGCACCGAGGTCGACGGCCGCCAGATCGCGGTGAAGCCGGCCCAATGGCTCGAGGAGCTCCGCGCCAGGATCGCCGACCCCGATCGCGCGGACGAGCTCATCGAACCGCCCACCAGCCTGCAAGCCACCCTGCGCGACTACCAGTTGCGCGGCCTCCGCTGGCTGGCCCGGATGACCTCGCTCGGCCTCGGCGGATGCCTGGCCGACGACATGGGTCTGGGCAAGACCATCACCCTCATCTCACTCCACCTCCACCGCCAGGCCTCCCCCGACACCGCCGGCCCGACGCTCGTCGTCTGCCCAGCCTCGCTGCTCGGCAACTGGGAGCGCGAGGTCCAGCGGTTCGCCCCAGGCACACCGGTACGCCGCTTCCACGGATCGGCGCGATCCCTCGACGGCGCCGACGACGGCTTCGTGCTGACGACGTACGGCACCTTGCGGCGGGACGCCGTACGGCTGGCCGCTCATCGATGGGCGCTGGTCGTCGCGGACGAGGCGCAACACGTGAAGAACCCATCGTCCAGTACGGCGAAGGCGCTGCGGACCGTGCCGTCGCAGGCACGAGTGGCCCTGACCGGTACGCCGGTGGAGAACAACCTCTCCGAGTTGTGGGCGATCCTCGACTGGACCACGCCCGGGCTGCTCGGGCGGCTCGGCACCTTCCGGAACCAGTGGGCCACGCCGATCGAAGCCGACAAGGACGAGGAGGTCGCCGAGCGGCTGGCCAAGCTGGTCCGCCCGTTCCTGCTCCGGCGGCGCAAGTCCGACCCGGGGATCGCGCCGGAGCTGCCGCCGAAGACCGAGACGGATCAGCCGGTGTCGCTGACCCGCGAGCAGGCGGTGTTGTACGAGGCAACGGTTCGCGAGCTGATGACCGAGGTGAAGGCCAGCGACCGGATGGCGCGGCGCGGGCTGATCGTGAAGCTGCTGACCGGCCTGAAGCAGATCTGCAACCACCCGGCGCAGTACCTGAAGGAGGGCGACGACGCCCGGCTCACCGGCCGCTCGGGCAAGCTCGAGCTGCTCGACGAGTTGCTCGAGACGATCGTGGCCGAGGACGGCGCCGTCCTCGTCTTCACGCAGTACGTCGCGATGGCGAGACTGCTCGAGCGGCACCTGGCCGACCGTGGCATCGGCACCCAGTTGCTGCACGGCGGGACGCCGGTGCCGAAGCGGGAGGAGATGGTCGAGCGGTTCCAGGCGGGCGACGTACCGGTGTTCCTGCTGTCGCTGAAGGCGGCCGGGACGGGTCTCAACCTGACCCGGGCCGATCATGTCGTGCACTACGACCGCTGGTGGAATCCGGCGGTCGAGGACCAGGCGACCGACCGGGCGTACCGGATCGGTCAGACCAAACCGGTCCAGGTGCACCGGTTGATTGCCGAGGGCACCATCGAGGACCGGATCGCGGCGATGCTGGCGAGCAAGCGCGAGCTGGCCGAGGCAGTCCTCGCCGGTGGTGAGGCGGCGCTGACCGAGCTGTCCGATGCCGAGCTGGCCGACCTGGTCGAGCTGCGCGGGGGGCTGCGATGACTGAGGCACGAGGTTTTCCGGCGTTCGAGGCGCAGCGGCGGAGCACGCGCGGGCGGTCGTGGTGGGCGCGGGCATGGGTGCAGGCGCTGGAGGACACGTCGCTGGACTCGGATCAGCTGCGGAAGGGCCGGCGGTACGCGAACTCCGGGCAGGTCGGGACGATCACGGTCAGCCCGGGGCGGATCGCGGCGACGGTCTACTCCCCCGAGGACACCTACGAGGCTGTCGTGACGGTCGACGAGTTGAGCGCGGACGAGTGGAGCCGCTTCCTCGACCAGGTCGCCGAACGCGCCGGCCACATCGCGGCGTTGCTGGACGGTGAGATGCCGCACGACCTGGTCCATGCGGCTGCTGATGCCGGTGTGCGGCTGCTGCCGGGTATTGGTGATCTCGACTGGAGTTGTACGTGCGACGGCTGGGAGCTCCCGTGCCAGCACGCCGCCGGCCTCTCTTACCAGGTCGCCTGGCTCCTCGACTCCGACCCCTTCGTCCTGCTCCTCCTCCGCGGCCGCTCCCGCGAAGCCCTCCTGGACCAACTCCAGAGCCGGCAACTCCGGGGCGGCGAGGATGAACCAGTCGCGGACGGTGAGCCGACCGCTGAGGCGCGCGGGGGCGGTCTCCGAGAGCCAGCCGGGGCGGCGGTTGCCGACGTGTTGTCTGCGCCGGTTGCCGAGTTGCCTGAGGTGCCTGAGTTGCCGGGCAAGGTGACGGTGGATGAGTTGGCGGTGAGTGGGATCGAGCCGCCGGAGGGGCTCTCGCCGGGCACGCTGTCGCTGCTGGTGCTCGACGCTTCGCGGCGGGCGCGGGCGGTGCTCAACGCGCTGCTGCACGGGACGCAGGAGCCGCAAATGCTCGACGAGTGGCAGGACGGCGTGCGGCTTGCGGCCGACTTCCCCGAGCTCGCCGAAGCGCTCGCCGACGAGAAACTTGCGCTGGGCATCCAAGCCTGGCGGTACGGCGGCGCGCCCGGCCTCGACGTACTCGAACACACCTGGTCACCGGATCCGGCCGACCTGGCCCGCGCACGCACCGAGCTCACCGCCGCGGAATTCACGGTCGACATCCGAGACAACCGGATCACCGTCGGCACGGACACCCAACTCCGCCTGGACCACCACGGTCGCTGGCACCCGTACCGCAAGGTCGGCGACACCTGGACCCCGACCGCACCGGCGACCACCGACCCGCTCGCCGCGCTGGCGGATTGGTAAAACCACGTGCACACCACGGGCTCGACCGGTTAACTTGGGCCCCGGCTTCGGAACACAGAGGAGGTGGGTTGATGACCGCGTCAGCGGGCGCTGTCGCCTGGGCGGCAGCCATTCCGGTCATCCAACTCACCTAGGGTCCCGCGCGGCGGGACCCCTTGCCCGAAAGGGATTCCGTTGTCCTTCATGTGGAAGACCCGCGCCGAGACGAACGCGGACATCGAGACCATCCGGGAGCTGACCCGGCAGGCGTTCGGACGGCAGTTCGAGGTCGATTTCCTCGACGCGTTGCGGGCCGACCCGGTCGCCTGGATCGACGGGCTGTCGTTCGTCGCGACCGACGACGACCAGCCGGTCGCCCACGCGCTGCTCACCCGTTGCAACGTCGGCGACACACCGGTCCTGTCACTCGGGCCGGTGGCAGTGCTGCCGCCGTACCAGCGTCGGGGTGCCGGCAGCGCGGCCGTCCGAGCAGCACTCGACACGGCGCGTGAGCGCGGTGAGCAGGCCGTGGTCGTGCTCGGGCACGCCGAGTACTACCCGCGGTTCGGCTTCCGGCAGGCCACCGAGTTCGGCATCCACCACCCCGAGTTCGACGGGCCGAACCTGATGGCGCTCGCACTCACCGGCACCCCGATCCCTGCCGGCGATCTCCGCTACCCGGTCAACGCCTGAGGCCAGGCCGCCGGGCGTGCTCCAGCGCCCGGCGGCCCGCTGGCGGTCGGCACTTGAACGTTCACAACGCAGTACGGCGGGGACTCGTAAAAGATTCACACAAACTCGCCGTTTCACTTGCGCACCTGCCTTGTATACATGAAACAGTCGACGAGACCGCCTACTCAGGAGCACGTGATGACTACTCGCCGACTTCTGTCCTTACTGAACCGCTCCAGCTGGAGCCGTGGCTCGCGGTACACCGGAGCGGCAGTCGGGGTGATCGCCCTGGCCCTGATCGGGACCGCCTGCTCCCCCGTCGAGCCGGCCGGGAGCGACTCGGAGGGCAGCGCGCAGCCGTCCACCGGGCAGGACGTCTTCGGCGACCCCGCGGACCCCGCACAGGTGAAGCCGGGCGGCACGCTGACCGTCGCCCTGTCCGCCGACCCGGACAAGCTGGACCCGACGCTGTCGCGCAGCCTGTACTCGCGCTACGTCTTCCACACCATGTGCGAGAAGCTGTACGACCTCGGCCCGGACGCGAAGATCGTGCCGCAGCTCGCCACCGCGCTGCCGACCATCTCCCCCGACGGCCTCAGCCTCACCATCCCGCTCAAGCAGGGCGTGAAGTTCGCCGACGGCGGCACGATGGACTCGACCGCGGTGAAGGTCTCGATCGAGCGCGGCCTCACGCTGGCCGGCTCCGGCCGCAAGAGCGAGCTCGGACCGATCGACAAGGTCGAGACGCCGGACCCGAACACCGTGGTGATCAAGCTGTCCAAGCCGTTCGCGCCGCTCACCGCCGCGCTGGCCGACCGGGCCGGCATGGTGCTCAGCCCGGCCGCGGTGTCCAAGCTGGGCGCCAACTTCTCCACCGCGCCGGTCTGCGCCGGCCCGTTCAAGTTCGCCAGCCGGGTCGCGCAGAACTCGATCAAGGTGGTCAAGGACCCGCTGTACTACGACGCCGCGAAGGTGCACCTGGACGCGATCGAGTACCGGATCATCACCGACTCGAGCATCCGCTCGGCGAACCTGAAGTCCGGTGACGCCCAGGTCGCCGACTCGCTGTCGACCCAGGACGCGCCGTCCCTGCAGCAGGACAGCAGCATGACCGTGCTGCAGTCGCAGTCGCTCGGCTACCAGGGCCTGACGGTCAACATCGCGAACGCGAACGGCATCGGGAACCCGCTCAAGCAGCTCGACACCCCGATCGCCAAGGAGCCGAAGGTCCGGCAGGCGCTCGCGCTGTCGATCGACCGCGAGGCGCTGGTGAAGTCGATCTTCAACGGCCTCAACACGGTCGCCTGCTCACCGGTCTCGCCGAAGAGCGAGTTCAGCTCCGACGCGGCCCAGGTCTGCCCGCCGCACGACCCCGCGAAGGCGAAGCAACTGCTGTCCGAGGCCGGCGTCGGCACGCCGTACAAGGTCACGATGATCACCTCGAACAACCCCGACAGCCTGCGGCTCGCGCAGGCGCTGCAGGCGATGGTCAAGGAGGGTGGGTTCGACCTGGTGATCAAGCCGGTCGAGTACGCCTCGCTGCTCGACCAGCAGGACCGCGGTGACTTCGAGCTGCTCCAGCTCGGCTGGTCCGGCCGGGTCGACCCGGACGCGAACATCTACAACTTCGTCGGGTCCGAGGGCAGCCAGAACGTGGCCGGCTACAGCAACCCCGAGATCGACAAGCTGCTCACCGACGCCCGCCAGTCGACCGACAAGGCCGAGCGGATCAAGCTGTACGGCGACGTCGTCAACAAGCTGCAGCAGGACGACCCGCTGATCTACATGTACCGCCAGCGCAACCTGACCGGCGTCTCGAAGAAGGTCCTCGGCATCCAGGTCTACCCCGACGGTGTGCTCCGGGCAGCCTTCGCAGGGTTCGCCAAGTGAATCGGTACCTTCTCGGCCGGTTGTGGCAGTCGATCGTCACGTTGATCCTGGCAACGATCGTGGTGTTCGCCGGCGTCCGCGCGCTGCCGGGTGACCCGGCCCTCGCCCTGGCCGGCGAGGACCGGGACCCGGAGTCGCTGCGGGCGATCCGGGAGCAGTACGGGCTGGACGACTCGATGCTGGTGCAGTTCTGGCAGTTCGTCAGCCACGCCGCGCGCGGGGACCTCGGTCAGTCGATCCGCACCGGCGAGTCGGTCACCACGATGATCGCGAGCGCCCTGCCGGTGACGATCGAGCTGTCCGTCCTGGCGATCCTGATCGCCAGCGTGATCGGGGTCGGCGCCGGTGTCGTCGCCGCCGTACGACGGGGCCGCCCGGCGGAGTGGGCCGCGAACGCGCTCGCCCTGCTCGGCCTGTCGGTGCCGAACTTCTGGCTCGGCCTGATGGCGATCCTCTACCTGTCCGTCGCGCTCGGCCTGTTCCCGGCGTCCGGGTTCGTGCCGTTCTTCACCAACCCGATCGACAACCTGCACCACCTGGTCCTGCCGGCGCTGATCCTCGGCACCGGCCTGGCCGCGGTGATCATGCGCCAGACCCGGTCGTCGATGCTGGACGCGCTCAGCGCCGACTACATCCGTACGGCGGAGGCGAAAGGCCTCTCGCCGCGCGCGGTGATCGGCCGGCACGCCCTGCGCAACAGCCTGATCGTGGTGATCACGATCGTCGGCCTGCAACTCGGCGCGCTCATCTCCGGCGCCGTGGTGACCGAGCGGATCTTCGCGCTGCCCGGTTTCGGCAAGCTGACCGTGGACGCCGTCTTCCAGCGCGACTACCCGGTGATCCAGGCCGTCGTGCTGGTGACCGCGACGGCGTACATCCTGATCAACCTGCTCGTCGACCTGCTGTACTCGGTGATCGACCCGCGGATCCGGGTCCGGGGTGATGCCTGATGGCCATCACCGATGTCACCGTCACCGCCGGCACACCGCTGCGCAGCAACCGGCGCCGAGTGGTACGGCGGATGCTCCGCAACCCGCTCGCGATCACCGGCCTCGTCGTCCTCGGGATCGCCGTGATCCTCGCGGTGTTCGCACCGTGGCTCGCACCACACGGGCCGACGCAGACCCAGCTCGACCGCGCGTTCGCACCACCCGGAACCGCCGGCTACATCCTCGGCACGGACGACCTCGGCCGGGACGTGCTGGCGCGGATCATGTACGGACTGCGGGCGTCGCTGCACGTCGGCGTGCTCGCGGTCGCCACGTCGCTGGTGGTCGGCGTGCCACTGGGGTTGATGGCCGGGTACTTCCGGGCGATCGACGCACTGATCTCGCGGTTCACCGACCTAGTGCTCGCGTTCCCGTTCCTGATCCTCGCGGTCGGTCTGGCCGCGATCCGCGGCGCCAGCCTCGGCAACGCGGCGATCGCGATCGGCATCGCCCAGATCCCCGGGGTGATCCGGATCGTCCGGTCCGAGACGCTGCGGCTCAAGTCGCTCGACTTCGTCGCCGCCGCGATCGTCGAGGGCGCCGGGGACCTGTGGGTGCTGGGCCGGCACATCCTGCCGAACGCCGCCTCGGTCATCATCGTCCAGGCCACGGTCGCGATCCCGGCCGCGATCCTCGGCGAGGCGGTGCTGTCCTTCCTCGGCCTCGGCATCCAGCCGCCGGCGCCGAGCCTGGGCACGATGCTGTCCGACGCCCAGCAGTTCGCGGCCCGTGCCCCCTGGGCCGCGGTGATGCCCGGCCTCGCGATCATGCTGCTGACGCTGGCGTTCAACATCGTCGGCGACAGCCTGCGCGACGCGCTCGACCCGAAAGCGAGCCGCCGATGAGCGAACGACCACTGCGGACGGTTCTCGAGGTCAACGACCTCTCCGTCACGTTCCGGACCGAGGACGGCACGTTGTCGGCCGTCGACCGGGCCGGCTTCCAGGTCGGCGAGAGCGAGGTGCTCGCCGTGGTCGGCGAGTCCGGCTGCGGCAAGAGCGTCACCGCGATGAGCCTGGCCGGCCTGCTCCCCCGGACGGCCACGGTCGAGGGGTCGGTCAAGCTGGACGGCGTCGAGCTGATCGGCGCCGACAAGCGGACCCTGCGCTCGATCCGCGGTCGCGAAGTGGCGTACATCTTCCAGGAGCCGATGACGTCGCTGAACCCGGTCTTCACCGTCGGCCACCAGATCGGCGAGGTCCTGCGGACCCATATCGGTCTCAGCCGGCAGGCCGCCCGGGCCCGGTCGATCGAGTTGCTCAAGCTGGTCGGGATCCCGTCCGCCGAGCGTCGGATCGGCGACTACCCGCACCAGCTGTCCGGCGGCATGCGGCAGCGCGTGATGATCGCGATGGCGGTTGCCTGTGATCCCAAGGTGCTGATCGCCGACGAGCCGACCACCGCCCTCGACGTCACGATCCAGGCAGGCATCCTCGACGTACTGCGGGAACTGCGCGAGCGGCTCGGGACCAGCATCGTGCTGATCACGCACGACCTGGGCGTCGTCGCGGACCTGGCCGACCGGGTCGCCGTGATGTACGCCGGCCGGGTCGTCGAGACCGCGGAGGTGCACGAGCTGTTCGCCCACCCGCAGCACCCGTACACAGCCGGCCTCCTCGGCGCGTCACCGGCCGCCGGCCGGCACGCCGAGACCCACCGCCTCAACGAGATCCCTGGCCTGGTGCCGGTCCTGTCCGAGCAGCCGGACGCCTGCACCTTCGCCGACCGCTGCCCAAGAACAGTCGACACGTGTACGGCGTCCCAACCCCAACTCACACCTGGTCAGCACCGAGTGGCCTGCTGGAACCCGGTCCGAGAGCCCGCGGAGGTGGTGTCATGACCGATTTCGCACTCGAGGTCGAGGATCTCGTCATGCACTTCGGCCCGGTCCGCGCTGTCGACGGCGTCACACTGCGGATCCGGCAGGGATCCGTGGTCGCGTTGGTCGGTGAGAGCGGGTCGGGCAAGTCCACGGTCGGCCGGTGCATCGTTCGCCTGCTCGAACCAACCGGCGGGACCGTGAGGCTCGCTGGTGAGGACATCACGCACCTCAACCGTCGGCAGTTGCGTCCGCACCGGCGCGATGTGTCCATCGTCTTCCAGGACCCGGCCGGCTCACTCGACCCGCGGTTGTCGGTCGGCGACATCGTCGGCGAGCCGCTGCGTCTCATGCGTCGCAAGGACATCCCGGCAAAGGTCTCCGAGTCGCTGCGCCGAGTCGGGCTCCGGCCGGAGGTCGCACAGCGTTCCCCACACGAGTTGTCCGGCGGTCAGCGGCAGCGCGTGAGCATTGCGCGTGCACTGATCTCAGAGCCGCGGCTGCTCGTGGCGGACGAGCCGACAAGTGCGCTGGACGTGTCAGTGCAGGCCGCAGTACTCAATCTGCTGGCCGACCTGCAGCGGGACCTCGGCTTCGCCTGTCTCTTCATCACGCACGACCTGTCAGCGGTGGAGTACCTGGCCGACGAGGTCGCGGTGATGTATCTGGGTCAGCTGGTCGAGCATGGCCCGCGGGCCCGCATCTTCGGTGCGCCCTCCCACCCCTACACCCAGGCTCTGCTCTCGGCGGCGCCCGTACCCAACCCGGCGGAGCAGCGGGCGCGCAAGCCGGTGCTGCTCGGTGACGACCTGCCCTCGGCGATCGACCCGCCACCCGGGTGCCGCTTCCACACCAGGTGCCCGGTCGCGATCGACACATGCCGGACAGTCGTTCCGGAGCAGCGCGTGATCGGAGAAGGTGGACATCAGGTCGCCTGTCACCTGGTCCGCGACGACGGCACCGGCCCCGACGTACGCACAGTAGGAGGAGTTACTCGATGACAGTATGGATGCCACGCCTCCGGCGCGGCGGGTCATGGGGCTGGAACTCCCGGCCTTCCCTC